>CAIXGW010000245.1 GCA_903919145.1 uncultured Myxococcales bacterium | reverse complement strand
TCCGACAGGGTCCTAGGGCGATCGTCTTGCGAGCGCCCAGGCGGGCGAAATATTGGAATTCACTTCCAATATTTCTTGCCCGACTGAAAAAACGCAAAATGGCACGGAGCCTGGCGGGGATTATCCCGACAGGCTCCTAGTACCCAAGACCGCCAATTCGATCCGGGTTGCACCCGGTTCTTGTTCACGGGTCTCGGCTACTACTGCTGGGTCTTCTTCCGTACCCCAAACCAACTGCGTTCCGGAACCCGGAACGAATTTGGGGTTTGGCGTGCTTGGGCCACCCCTCGCTTGCTCCCTGTGCCTGCGGAATCTTTTGGGTCGCCCCGGTCTCTTAGGAAGTACCCATCCTGAGAGGAGTCCCCCGTGATCATTGCCTGCCCTAGCTGCCAGCGCAGCAACCGCGTGCCGGCGGCGCGCCTGGCCGATGCTGGCCGATGCGCGGCCTGCAAAGGCCCGCTGCTGCCCCTTGGCCGGCCCCACAACATGAGTAGCGCTGAGGAATTTGACGAACTCACTGCCAACAGCCCGCTGCCGGTACTGATCGACTTCTGGGCCGCTTGGTGTGGACCGTGCCGGATGGTCGCTCCGGAGATGGAGAAGGTGGCTGCCGAGCGCAGCGGGCGACTGGTGGTCGCCAAGGTCGACACCGAGGCGCTGGGGCAGGTCGCGGGCCGCTTTGCCATCCACTCCATCCCGACCATGGTGCTGTTTCGCGGCGGGCGCGAGGCCGACCGCCTGAGCGGTGCGATGCCGGCGGCGCAAATCCTCAGCCGCCTGGGCCTGTAGGAGCCGTTGGAAGAAATGCCGGCACCTACGGCGAACACTGCAGTTAGCTATCCAATCGAGCGAAGCCTCCGACGGGCTCTTTGCGCCTGGATCCGCGGCTACTTGGTGGCATAGGCCGCCGGCAGCTTGCTGAGCCCCCGGGCCTTGGGAAAGCTCTGCACCGCCGCCGACACATCGGCCTCCAGCTCGGCAGTGCGGCGGTTCAGGTCGCCCAGGTCGGCCGCCAGCTCAACGGGCTTGAGCGACACCGTAGCCATCGACGCCACTTCCATCAAGAACGGGTGAGCGGTCAGCCGGCCAAAGCGGTCGGGCTTGAGGGCGCTGAACAGCAAGAATTGGGCCCCCGTTTGGCGAGACAGCTTGGCAGCGGGATTCTTGCAGATCGGCAGGTAGAACAGGCCGGTTTTGGCGCAGTCGGTCATGGCGGCAATGGTCAGCGGCACGTCTATTTTCTGCTCTTCTACCTTGACCGCGGCGATCTTGGCCTGCACCTTGATTTCTCTGCCGTTGAGCTTGACGACCGTGCCCCATGGCACAATGCCCTCGCCGCGAATCTGCGCATAGTGGGTGCCAGGCAGCAGGTTCTCTGCCGTGCCGGGCAGCCCGCTCAGCTTGACGCCATCGACAAAGACTTCGATCCCGGGCACCGCCTCGCCTTCGATCGTCACTGAGCCCTTGGGCCGCGCGTCGAGGCGGGCGCGGGTCTTGACCAGCAGTTCTACCAGCGGCGCGTTGTCTTTCTTGCGGCTGTTGACCACCAGGGTCGGCTGGATCGCCAAGCCGTCTTCCAGCAAGCCGACCACCACGCTTTCGCCGGCTTTGGCGTGAAAAGCGGCTTCGGCGGCGGTGGCGTAGGCGTCGGCGAGCTTGCCGTAGTCGACCAGTTCCAAGTAGGCCTTGCTGTACAGGGCGATGGCGTCTCGCAGCTTGTCCAAAGCTTCTGAAGCCTTGCCCTCTGTCAGCAGGTCAGAGCCTTCCTGCCGAACGGCGTCGGCCGCTTCGATGCGCTTGCTGGCGGTGCTGACCTTGGGCGCGCCTTTCTTGCCGTCGACCTTGTCCGCGACCTTGTCTTTGTCGGTCACGACGTCAAATGCGCCAGAGGTGGCCATCTGGCTGGCGATAGCCTTGGCGACCCGCTTCTCCTGCACCGCACCCACGCCGCCAAGCGGCGCCGAGGGCACGACCAGCAGGCGCGAGCGGCCGCCGTCTTCTTTGGAGGGTTCGGCGTGGCCCGGCTGGGCGATCACCGCGGCGGCGCAAGCGCCAGCCACAACGGGGGCAAAGAAAGCGAAACGGAAGTGCATTTTGATGATCTCTGATGCAGCGCCCAGGCGCCGCGGGGGTGCAAAGGGTAGCGGATCTCCGGCGCTGTGCAACCGGTTGGGCATAGGGACGCAAGCCAAGCTGCTCTTCTTCACCAAGCGACGTGCGCAGGCGGCGCCCGGGCTACCAGCGGGCACTGCGACCGCCGTCGATCCGCAGCACTTGCCCGGCGGCATAGCGCGGGCAGGTCAGCCACCACAGCACTGCGGCACAGACCGCTTCGACGGGCACTTCAGGCTGGGCCAGCGCTGTTTGTCCCATTGGCACGGCCCCTTGCAGCCGCCGCCAGTCAGGATCTGCCAATTCGGCAGGCTGCAGGACGGCCCCAGGCGCCACCCCGCCGACCAGGATCTGCGGCGCCCACTCGGCCGCCAGCCCGGCCACCGCGGCGTGAAGGGCGGCCTTGGCCATCGAGTGAGCCAGGTAGCCGCGAAAGGGGGTGAACCCCGCCAGGTCGCCCATCAAGACGGCGCGACCATCGCCCGACTGCCGCAGCCACGGCGCGGCGGCCAGCAGCAAGTCCACCGGCGCGCGAGCGTTTTCCATCATGATCGCGTCAAACTGCTTGGCATCAAGCTGCTCCAGCGGCGTGGGCCGGTAGCTGGCCGCGCTGGCGATCACGGCGTCCAGGCGGCCGAACTGCTGGGTCACCTGGTCGACAAGCTGTTGTACCTGCACGGGATCGGTCAGCTCTGCGGCCACCGCCGTCGCTCGCACCCCCAAGCCCCTGAGCTCCTGCGCCACCTGTTGAGCGACGTCAGCGCCACTGCGGTAGCTGATGGCCACATCAAAACCCTGGCGGGCCAAAGACAAAGCGATGGCCTTGCCCAAGCGGCGGTGGCCCCCCGTTACCAAAGCCACGCGAGGCGCCATCAGCGAGACCTCGCCGCTGGGTCCGCCGAAAGGCTGCTCAGGTGGGCGGTCAAGAAGGCCACCGCTTCTCTGTTAAAGCGCTCGGGCTCCTCTTCCATGGGGCAATGACCGCTTGACACGTAGACCTCCAGGCGCGCATCCGGCAGCCTTTTCTCAAGAGCCAGCACGCTGGACAGGGGCACCACCCGGTCTCCCTCTCCCCACAGCAGCAGCACCGGCGCCGAGAGGTCGGGCAGGCGCTGGGCCAGGGCCGCCAAGTCGCGGTTGAAGTAGCGGCCGACGTTCAGCGCGGCACGGCGGGCCCCGGGCGTCTCTAGCGGCGCCAAGAAATTGTGAACGAATTCTTTACTCTTGGCCAGATCGACATAGGCGCCCAGCCGCAGCCCCAGCCCCAAGCCAAAGTGGACGCCGGGCAAATGCATCAGCGGCTCCAAGAACTCATGCTGCAGCGCCGCGAGCGCCGCCATGGGATAGCGCCCTGCAGTCGCCGGGTTGACCAGGATCAGCCGCCGCCGCCGCAGCGGTGCCAGCAGCTGCAGCTGCAGGGCCAGGGAGCCGCCCAGCGAATTGCCGATCAAGTGGCAATCCTCTGCCCGCAGCATCTGCAGCGCTGTCTGGACCCTCTCTGCCTGGGCGGCGAGGCGGTAGGAGGCGGACCGCGGCTTCTCTGACCAGCCAAATCCGGGCAGGCACAAAGCATGGACGTGGAATTCGCGGCGAAGGGCCTCCAAGTTGTGGCGCCACGTCCAAGAAGACTGCAAAAAGCCATGCAGCAACACGACGTGGCGCGGGTGATCTGGGCCCGCCGCCGGCTCGCCCGGGCTCAGACGCGGCAAAGAGATGGCGTGAAGCTGGCCAAAGCCGGGCACGTCGAGCCAGCGCCCCTCAGTGTGCCAGCTGTGCGTCATCTGGATGCGCTCTGTCGCGGGCGACGGTGGCACGGCAGAACCTCTGGGCTGGGCCGAAGGCCCACGGCGACTGCGCCTCAGTCCTTGTTGAGTTCGGGCAGAGTGAAGTCGTATTCGCCCTCTATGTCGATCCAGCTGGGGGTGGCGTACTTGCAGGCCTGCTCGGCGTAGCCGGGAGCACAGTCATCCGTGCCGGACGGGTCGGTCTTGTGCCTGCCTACTTTGCCCTTGAAAACGCCGCGGAAATTGCCGCCTGGCTCAGAGCTCCACTTCTCGATTTCGATAAAGCCGCTGTTGTCGGGGCAGGTCGAGCGAAATAGCTCATTGTCCAGAACCACTTGCACCAGCGGCGCTTTGCAGGAGAAGGCGTAGCTGCCCGCTTTGGAAGCGTGGGCCGCAAAGCCGACGGCCTCGACCAGGATGCCAAAGCGCAGCTGCAAGGTCAGCGGCATGATGGTCGGCTGGCCGGTGGCGGTCGTGTAGGGCTGGGGCACGTGATCTTCCAGGCCAAAGGCGACGGCCGGCGGGGTCATGTGGCTGTTGCCAAAGGAAAGGACTCCACTCACTTGGGTCAGGTCGCGGTCCAGCGAGACGGTGCGCCCGTCAAACTTGCCGCCGTGAAACTTCAGGGTCGCTGCATAGTACTGGGTGCGCGCGGCACTGTCGGACGCTGCATCGCCACCGCCGTCGGCCGCTGCGACCGCGGCGGTGTCAGCGGCCGGGCCGGCGGCGGGGGCCTGTTCGCCGCAGCCAGCGGCCACAGCGGCGATCACGGCCAGGGTGAAAAAGCCCAAACGGCAAGCAATGGAATTCGGAGTACTGCATTGACGCGACATGCCAACCACGCTGCGCTAAGGCGCTAACGCTAAGCATGACGCTGCCGCCAGCCGGACGCAACCGGGCACAGCGGGCGGCGCAGCAGCAGCGGATTCGCCGACAGCCCGGCCAAGATCGGCCGCATTCTTGCTTTGCCGGCGGGCTGCCGCGAAACTAGAGATCTGAGCGGCGTCAGCGGCTGGTTAGGACCACGCCTTACGCCCCCCAAGTGACGCGCTGCGCGGACGTCTGCCGCAGATGCCAGGAGACTTGCTTATGTCGATTGCCGCAACCCTTTCCAGCTCCCCACGCCGCCGCTGGCCCCTGGTCGCCTTGGCCCTCCTGTTGGCCTGTGGCGAAGTCACCGTGGCCGAGGGCCCGGCGGGCAACAGCGCCGATGTCGCTGGCGATGCCGGCTCGGATGCCAAGAGCGACGCCGCCGGGGGCAATCAGCCGCCAACGATCAAGGTCAAGAGTCCTGGCAACGATGCCATTGTCGGCATTGGCCAAGAGGTGCACTTTGAGGCTTCGGTAGTCGATGACAACGACCCGCCGGACCTGCTGAGCGTGGTGTGGAAGACCTCCGCCGGCCTGGAGCTGCAGAAGGGCAAGGGCGACGCATCGGGCATCAGTGCCTTTGACTACAAGGGCCTGCCCGCTGGCTACCACAAGGTGATCTGCGAAGCGACCGACAGCCAGGGCCTGAGCTCCAAGGCCGAGGTCGGCGTGCTGGTCAACAGCCCGCCCGGCGCTCCGGTGGTGCAGATCCTGCCAGAGAATCCCACCACCACCGATGCCTTGACCGCCGCCATTGTCACGCCGGCCAGCGATGTCGACCGCGCCGCTAGCGATCTGACCTACGTGTACCAGTGGCTCAAAGACGACCAAGCGACCGAGCACACCGACCAAGTGCTGCCCGCCGATGCCACCGCCAAGGGCCAGAAGTGGACCGTCAAGGTCAAGGCCAAGGATCCCAAGACCACCGGCGCAGAGGGCTTTGCCTCGGTGACCATTGCCAATGCCGCCCCTGTGCCGCCGCTGCTGGCGGTGACGCCAACGACCGTAGACCTGCTGAGCGACGTCACCTGTACCATGCTGCAGCCAGCCAGCGACGCCGACGGTGACAAGATCGAATTTGCGTGGTCTTGGACGGTCAATGAGTACGTCAACCCCGGCGCGCTGGAGCAGATCGCCAAGGTGCAGGATCTCAAGTCGAGCTCTGCCAAAACGGCCGTCATCAAAGCCGGCGACCAGCTGCGCTGCAGCGTCATCGTCAAGGACGCGGACTCGCCGCCGCAGCCACAGGTGCAAAGCGCGTGGGTGACGATTGGCGCCTACGACGTGTGCGGCAATCCCGAAACCAATCCGTGCGATGCCGTGGCCAGCTGCCAGAACTCCACGTCGCTGGAGCCGCTGTGCACCTGCCCAGAAGGCTATTTTGGCGATGGCCTGACCTGCCTGGACGTCGATGAGTGCCTGGCTGGCGACAAGTGCAGCAGCGACGCCAACTGCGTCAATGGCCCGGGCACCTTCAAGTGCACGTGCAAGCCAGGCTTTAGCGGCGACGGTGTGGACTGCGGTGACATCGACGAGTGCAGCACCGGCGGCAGCGCCTGCGGATTGGCCACCGACTGCAGCAACACCGCTGGCAGCTACGTCTGTGCCTGCCAGCCCGGCTACGCCAAGTCGGTGCAGGCCAACGTGCTGGTCAAGTGCGCCGAACAGAACTGCGCGCCATTGGCTGCGGCCTGCAAGGCTGACAGCGGCTGCGCCGTGACCCTGGCCTGCATGGCCACCTGCAGCGACGCCGCCTGTGCCGACGCCTGCAAGCCAGCGGTCGGCGCCGACGTCACAGCCTATGAAGCACTGGGCAAGTGCGCGATGGAGGCCGGTTGCGACAAAACCATCGGCTTTGGCTGCGCCGACATCAACGAGTGCGGCATTGCCGGCTCTTGCTCGACCAACGCGGCGTGCACCAACAGCGCAGGTGGCTTTGCCTGCAAGTGCAACCAGGGATTTGTCGGCAGCGGCAAGATCTGCGACGACGTGGACGAGTGCCTGACCAACAACGGCGGCTGCTCGCCCGACGCCAAGTGCGACAACTACGAAGGCGGCCGCTTCTGCATCTGCAAGACCGGCTGGAGCGGCAACGGCGAGGTCTGCGCCGATGTCGACGAGTGTGCCAACGGCAGCGCCCAGTGCGACGCCAACGCCGAGTGCAAGAACAACAGCGGCAGCTACGCCTGCTTGTGCAAGGCGGGCTTTGTGGGCGACGGCAAGGCCTGCACCGACATAGACGAATGCAAGGCCGGAGCGCTGGTCTGCCACTCGCAGGGGGTGTGCCTCAACACCCAGGGCAGCGCCAAGTGCGAGTGCAAGACAGGCTACACCGGCGACGGCAAGACCACCTGCGACGACGTAGACGAGTGCAAAGTAGGCACCTTCAAGTGCGGCACCAATGCGCTTTGCGTCAACGCCGCTGGCTCGTACCAGTGCGTGTGCGACAAGGCCAACGGCTACGTCAGCGGCGACCCCAACACCGGCTGCTTCAAGAACACCGACCCGTGCACGGTCAACAACGGCGGCTGCGCGGTGGCACCGGCTGGCATCTGCAAATCTAGCGGCACTACAGCCACTTGCTCTTGCGCCCCTGGCTACACCGGCGATGGCAAGACCTGCACCGACGTCAACGAGTGCCTGACCAACAACGGCGGCTGCTCGGCCGCGGCGGTCTGCACCAACCTTCCAGGCAAGTCCAGCTGCGCCTGCAAGACCGGCTACAGCGGCGATGGCAAGACCTGCACCGACATCAACGAATGCGCCATCAGCAACGGCGGTTGCGCCGCCACGGCCCTTTGCTCCAACCTGCCCGGTACGTCGACCTGCAAGTGCAACGCCGGCTACACGGGCGATGGCAAGACCTGCACCGACATCAACGAGTGCCTGACCAGCAACGGCGGCTGCTCGGCCTCGGCCATCTGCACCAACACCGCCGGATCCGCCACTTGCGCCTGCAATCAGGGCTTTAGCGGCGATGGCAAGATCTGCACCGACATCAACGAGTGCTTGACCAACAACGGCGGCTGCTCGGCCTCGGCTGTCTGTACCAACACCGCCGGATCGGCCACTTGCGCCTGCAAGCCGGGCTACGCGGGCGACGGCAAGACCTGCGCCGATGTGGACGAGTGCAAAGTCAACAACGGCGGCTGTGCGGCCACGGCCACCTGCACCAACACCACGGGCGGCTTTGGCTGTGCCTGCAACCCGGGCTACTCGGGCGATGGCAAGGTCTGCGCCGACATCGACGAGTGCCCCAAGCCGCAGTGGACCTGGGACTTTGCGACCCAGGGCGCCACCGGCTGGACGCTGACGCCGCCGTCTGTGCCCAATACCCTGGTCAAGTGGCAGGTCTTGGCCGGATTTCTGTACTACGGCAATGGCACCAACTTTGATACGGCTGGCGCAGCCAACAACGGCAGCGCCACCGGGCCCAGCATTGTGCTGTCCAACGCGCCTGGCCATCGCCTGAGCTTTGATCTGTGGATGCAAACTGAGGGCGGCAGCTACGATCGCCTCTACGTGCAGCTGGTAGTCGATGGGGTCACGGTGGTCACGGTGTGGGACAAAGTGCAGAAGTTTGACAACCAGATGGGCGTTTGGAAGACCTGGTCGACCTCGCTGGTGGGCTACGCCGGCAAGAAAGTGCAGGTGCGCTTTTTCTTCGACACCGGCGACGCCGTCAGCAACACCGGCAAGGGTGTGCAGATCGGCAAGCTGACGATCACGCCGGCCGGCAACCCCTGCGACGCCAGCGCCGCCTGCCTCAACACCGTAGGCAGCTACACGTGCACCTGTGACAAGCCGCTCATCGGCGACGGCAAGAAGTGCGGGATGCCCGGCAGCTCTGCGGATTTTGCCGCCCTGTCTTGCCTGGACCTGCAGCAGAATTCGCCGCAGAGCCCCCCCGGGACCTACTGGGTGTGGCCCAAGGGCGGTGTCGCCAGCCAGGTCTATTGCGAATATGGCTGGCAGCGCATCAGCTTGGACAACTTTGAGGGCGGCAACGCCGGCAAGTGGCTGCCCAATGCCATTACCACCTGCGGCGGCTACGGAGCGATCCTCGGCGGCTTTGGTGTCACCGGCGCGGGTGCCGTGCTCAAGCTGGCCCTAAGCGGGCTGCCGGCCCACACCAAGCTGCGCGTCGCCGGCGGCTACATCATCATCGACACCTGGGACGGCGAGAAGGCCTGGCTGAACATCGCCGGCACCGAGGCGTGGACCTACGCCTACACCACGGTGGCCAATGGCACGCCGCAGATGTGTGGCACGGCGATGTATCCCGACCTGCAGCTGGGCGTCAACGGCCAGATCAACCACACCGCCAGCGATGCGCTGATTTCCTTTGGGTCTGGGCTGGATGAGGGTGCCACCAACGAAGCGTTTGGCATCGACAACATCAGCGTCTACATCCAATAGCCATGGCATACCAGCAGGTTGACCCACAAAGAGTATCTCGGCGATGGCTGGGGGCGGTGGCAGCGCTGGCGCTGTGGGGCTGCGGTATCGACCCGGCAGCTGGCGGTGGCGCAAGCGGGCCTGCCGCCGGCGACTGGCTTGGCACGGATCTGAAATTCCATTTGCAAGACGGCCAGGTAAGTGCGGTCGAGCTGCTGACAACCCTGCATTGCAGCGGCGATAACGGCTGCAAGGGCTCGGTCACAGGCGCCGTGCAGGGGCAGTTTGCCGTCCTGGCCAGCCCATGGTCCGGCCAGACGACCGCTGGACCCATTGCGATGGACGCCAGCTTCCCTTCGTCGACATCCGCGCAGGGCTCTTTGCAGGCCCAAGCGGGCAGCTGCTGCGTGGCGGTGGCCGCTTGGTCGGCCAATTGGCTGCCAGGCACCACACCGGGCAAGCCGCCGGCGACCGCCATCGGGTGGGGCAAAGCCTCCAGCGGCACGCTGCATCCGGTCGCAGCGCGCGTCCAGCAAAAAGCCGCAGTGCCCAGCGGCGCCAGCGCCGACCAGCAGATGGCGGCCGACGGGCTGGAAAAGCTGCGCGCGTCCTTGGGTTTGCCGGCCGCCACCCAGCACCCGGCGCTCAATCAGGCGGCGCAGCTTCACGCCCAGTTCTACGTCAACCACGCCGCCCAATACAGCAAGGCCAAGCTGAGCCCGCACGCCCAAGACCCCAGCTTTGGCGCGGACTTCACTGGCAAAGATGTGGGCGATCGCGCAACAGCGGCCGGCTACGGCAGCCAGGCCTTGGGCGAAGTGATGGCGTTTTCAGGCTCGGCGCCAGCGGCCCTGCAGGGCTGGCTCGACACGGTCTACCACCGCTTTCCGCTCATCCACCCGCGCACCAAGGAGTACGGCTACGGCCAAGCGGCCAAAGGTAACTACAAGACTGAGGTCATGGATGTCTCGGAGTCGGGGAGCGAGTCGGTGCCGCTGGTGGTCTATCCGTACCCGGGTCAGACCGGCGTGCCCCTATCGTGGAATGGCCTGGAAGGCCCGCAGCCGCCGCCACCGCCCGCCGGCTATCCAAGCGGCCCGATCATCACCGCCCGCTTTGCCCAGCAGGTCGAGGTGACAGCGCACAGCCTGAGCGATGCCCAAGGCAAGCCGTTGGCCCACGTGTGGCTCGACGCCAAGACCGACAGCAACGTCGCGATGTTCGACAGCAAGAGCAAGGTTCTCTATGCCCACCAGCCCCTGACCGCTGGCACCTACACCGTGCGCCTGGAGGTCAAGGTCGCCGGAGCGGCGCAGGTCGTGCAGTGGAGCTTTAGCGCCGGCCCGTAGCTGAACCCGGTCTTGAGGCCTGTCCAGTGTAGATTTTGGACATTGGCTCAGCGTTGGGTGGGTAGCAAGCTCGCGGCTTTGCGGCCGACTCGCCGCGACGGTGTTGGGTGCCGTGGTGGTCTTGCGATTTTGCCGTTCCCTGCCGCCGCTAGCGCTCTGCCTCGCCGGCGGCCAAGGCACTGCGGGCTACTTGGGGGTGCCGTTGGCGCGGGTCGAGACGCCAGCGCCCCACCACTTGATGCCGGTAGGGGCCTGAATCCCCTTGATGACGCTGGCTTTGCCGGTGGACACGTCTAGGGTGTAGACGTTGCTGTCGGACGAAAAGGCGTAGAACACGCCCGACCACCACGCCAGGCCATAGAGGCCCTTGGCGCCGGTCTCGCCGATCACTTTGAGGATCTTGCCGGTCTTGGGGTCAATGCTGGCCAGCGAGTCGCTGTTGCCCTTGCCCTTGAGGGTCGCATAGGTACCGATGCCCTCAACGGAAAATGCATCGCCAGAGCTGAGCCAGCCGTTGGCATAGGTGCCCAGCTTCTTGAGGCTGACCTTGCTGCCGGCAAAGGTGATCTGGGTCCAGGCGCCGTCCTGCGAGATGCCGATCAGCGTGTCTTCGGTGGGGCTGACGGTGCCCTTGGGCACAAAGGTCAGACCGTTGAAAATGCTTGGCAAGGCCGCCAACCAAGTGCACTTAGCGCCTTCGACAGTGCAGGTAAACAGGTCGTCATTGGTGATGGCGTAGAGCGACCCGTCCTGGTCCAGGGCGATGTCGGTCACTTCGCCGGGGTTCTTGTTGAACGTGAACTTGCCGACCTTGGCAAAGGACTTGGTCGCCAGGTCGAGCCGGTACAATTCGTCAGGCGATTCAGCGTACAACTGGCCGACCGGGGCGGCCGATCCGCCGCCGGTGTCGCTGCCGGTGTCGCTGCTGCCGGTGTCTTGGGGGTCCAACAGGTCGGACCAGTCGACGTCGGGGTCGCTGGTGTCGGCGGCGGCCGCATCGCTGGCGTCCTGCGCGGTGGCATCCACGCCGTCGGGGTCGCTGGCATCGGCGGCGCTGGCGTCCGAGCCGGCGGCATCGGCCATGGCGTCGGCCTGGGCGGCATCGCCGGCGGCACTGTCGGCCGCGGCGTCCGCAGCTACCGAGTCGCCGCCAGCGGGGCTGGCTTCTTCTGAGCAGCCCAGAGGCCCCGCGGCCGCACCTACCGCCATCGACAGACACGCAATCGAGAGACGGGCAAAGTAGCGACGCATGGGGCCTCCGGAATGCTCAGTTCATAGATGGGGACTACTTGCCGACGTACTGACGGGCAAGGTCCATGAGACGCCACGGCGAGTAGCTGGCGTACTTGGCCTTGACGCTGTCGGGCGCGTTGTCTTTGGGGTAGACCACCTTGAGGATGGCGTCGATGGCGCCCTGGCGGGTGCCGAACTGCTTGACCATCCGCTGGGTGTTGTGGTGGTGCGACATCAAGGTGCTGTTGGAGCACTGCTTGAGCTTGCCGCGCGAGCCTTCCGGGGCGTCGTACATGCCCAGGATCGCGTCGAGAAGCGCGTCTTTGGTGCCGAATTTCTTGGCAACCAGCTGCTTGGGGGTGGCCGGGTTGACCTGGGCCGTGCCCTTCTTGCTATTGCCGCCCTTGTGCTTGGGGGTCTTCAACTTGACGTGGCTCATAGAATCCTCGCATCGCCGCGGCTGTTGCGGCGTCCGGGTGGGGCCTTGCCCCAGGTTTGGGGAGCCGAACAGCTCGGCTTCCCTGCGCTTGCCTCCAGAAGAATTGGGTCCTTCTGGTTGGGCTAGGCGTCTTCGGCGTCGGCGACTTTCTCAGGCTTGATCTGAGCTGTCGGCGGCGTCTCTGCCGGCATCGCCCCGGGCTCGCCCCGGGCCGTTGCCGCCTCGATCTGTTGTTGCAGCGCGCGGATCTTGGCGGGGGCCAGGGCCGCTTCGGCGCCGCGCGGCCAGCGCTGGGCCATGGCCTGCCACAGCTCCACGGCGCGCGACCGCCAGCGGAGCTCTTCATAGGCCGCCGCCAGCAGTCGGTAGTTGGCCGGCGTGTGGGCGCGGGTCGGATAGGCCTGCAACGCGCGGTGCATGCGAAAGACCACGCCGATCCACTCTTGGCGCTGGGCATAGAAGTCGATCACATAGCTGGTGTGGGCAAATTGCAGCTCGATGCATCGGTCGCGCAGCGCCAGCGCCTCGGTGGCAAACCGCGAGCGCGGGTAGGTGCGGATGAACCGCTCCAGCTCATTGCGGGCTTGCTGCACCGGCGAAAGGTCCAGCTCGTGCACCGGCGGCATGATCCACAGGTCCGAAGGGGCCAACTCAAAGTTGGCTTTGGCGATCATGAAGGTGGCGTAGGGCACGTTGTCATTGCCCTCATGGCGCTGCACAAAGCCGTGGTAGGCCTCAATGGCTTCGTCATAGCGGCGCGCCTGGAACAGCGTGTCGGCCAAGCGCAAGCGAGCCAGCGAGGTCAGCTGCACGTAACTGGGCAATTTGGCGAGTTTTTGAAACTCCTGCTCGGCCTCAATCAGCGACCCGCCCTGCAGATGCTCCATGGCGTCCAGGTACAACTGCTGCGCCTCTGCTTGCACGGGCTGTGCCACTTCTGGCGTGCAGCCCGCGACGCTGACCATGGCCAACAGCGCGCCGCTGCAGGCCCAAAGGCCTAAGGGCATCAAAGCGGCAAGGATGGTGCAGGCTTGGCGGGGCATCAAATTCCAGGTCCGCTGCGGCGCAAGGAGGCCGGAGGGGCGCAGTAGTATCCGGGATCGGTGGCCCTGCGGTCAAGGATTTTCAGCCGATGCTCTGGCGCGGCGGCGTTTCCAATCGACGAACTCATGGTATCCTGGACAGCAGTTGTCGCGCCCCCCTCATCTCGCTTCTGCCAGGGAGTCCCCCATGATTGCGCACCACCAAGCCGCTTGTGTAGGGCGCCGCGCCGCCGCCGTCAGCGCTGTACTGGCCGCCGCCGTGGCCATGGTCGCCTGGAGCGGCCCCGCTGCCGCCGCCCCCAATTCGGTCTCTTGCCTGACCTCGGTCACCCTGACCTATGACGACAGCCGCTGGACGCCCAAGGGCGATCTGCCCACAGCCGAGGGTCCCTGCCAGCTTGCCCTGGCTGCCACGCCCGAGTCGGCCTACAGCGTGCAGTACATGAGCCTGGGCGGAAGCCCCAAGGACTTCAAAAAGCTCAAGAAGCTCAAGCCAGCGGCGCGGATCCAGTTGCTGGCCGACCAGCTGTCTGGCGGCGGCAAAGCGGCACCAGTGCAGGACGTGGAGCCGGTTGGGGTGTTTTCCATGGGCTTCTCGGTCTCCCAAGGGCCTAGCGGCGGAACTGCGGCGTCGCACATCGCCACGACGGTGGTGGGCTCTTCACTGTTGTACGTCGTGCTGGTGCACCGCGCCGATCGCGACCCCAAGGCGCCAGCCTTTGACCGCAGCGCGGCCAGAAGCGAGCTGCTGGGCCTGCTGACCAGCGTGCGACTGGGCGCCCCCCAGGGCAAGAAGTAGCTCGGAGCCAAGGCGTTGCCCGCTGGCGGCTGACCCGGACCCCTGGCTGTTGACCGCGCACCGGCCAACCCATAGGCTGGCAAAACCAAGGAGGAGCGATCCTGCGCATGGACAAAGCAGCGCTGCGGCATTGGGCAAGGTTCTGCTGGGGCAGCCCATGGCCGTCCTGGCGCCTGTGGGCCGCTGCCGCCGCTATGGCCGCTGCCGGCACCCTGGCTGGGTGTGCCGCTGCTGAGGGCCCGACGTCGCTGCAGTCCGCCAGCCAAGACGCCGTGGCAAGCCCCGGCACTGGCGCAGACGCGGCCGGCTCGGCCGACGCGCTGTCAGGGCCCGACACTCTACCCAGCACAGCGCCCGAGACCATCGCCGACGCCACTGCCGACGCCGACACCTCTGCCGACACGGCACCAGACACGGCGGCCGACGTTGCCTCCAGCGACGCCGCCCAACCGGACGCCCCTGCCGACGCCGACACCTCTGCCGACACGGCACCAGACACGGCAGACGCCGCTGCCTCCGGCGACGCCGCCCAACCCGACGGCGCTGTTGACACGGCCCCTGAGGCCGACACCAACGCTGACACCAACGCTGACGCTGACGGCGCCGCCGCAGCCGATGCGGCCCCCAGCGACGCAGCCTACGCGGAAACAGCCTCGGTGGACGCGGCAGCTGAGCCGGACAGCGATGCCAGCGCCGACGCCGCCGACGCGACGCCTCTGCCAACCCCTGCAACTGCTGTGGTGTGGACGGGAGGCTTTGTCAACCAGGCACCAGAGCTTAGCTTTTTGCTGTCCCTGCCGCTGGGACCCACCAAGCCCCTGGCCGCTGGCCAGTGGGAGCCGCTGACCCTGGGCCTGCTGGATGACCTCAACGGCGATGGCGCGGCTGACCTGGTGGTCGCCAACCAGGCCGGGGCCCTGGCAGTGGCCCACGGTCCACTGAGCGCGACAACCAAGCTGCAGGTGGTGGCGGCGGCCGGCAAGACGGCGATTCACAGCTTGGCCGTGCTGCATCGCCACGGGCAGCCGCCGCTGGTCCTGACGGGGAGCGCGCCCATCGGCGCCTGGCAGGCCCAGGGGCAAGCGTGGGTACAGGTAGGGGCGGCGACCGCCTTGAACCTGCCCGGCAAGGGGCTGCGGCACGGCCTGTCGATGGTCGACCTGGACAGCGATGGCCTGCTGGACGTGCTGGTCTCAGACTTTTCTTGCGAGAAGCCGGGCGGCCACACGGTTCTTGTAGACCGCGGCGATGGCGTCTTCACTGCGAGCCCCGCGTTTGACTTTGAGGGCGTTGGGGCCCAGTGGGCCTCTGTGGCAGGTGATTGGGACGGCGACGGCGACCTCGACCTGGCCTGGCTGCACGATGGCTGTGGCAATCCAAAGACTACACAAGGGTTTTTTAGACAGCTGCCGCGAGGTCCCGACGGCTGGCCGGTGTACCAGCGCCAGCAACCCCATAGCTTGTTTGCCTTTCCCCAGGCTCCGGTGCCCTATGCTTCGCCGATGGGCGGCGCCACCCTTGACGTCTTCAACACCGCCAAGCCCGGCCTGGCTCTGGCCAACACCGGCATGCAGATGCCGCTAGAGACCGCCAAGGCCTTCTTGCTGGGCGTCGATGAAGCGGACATCTACAACGTCCAGAACAACTTGCTGCTGGGGCAGCCCGACGGCACCCTGCTGGACGTGGCTGGCCCTGCGGGGCTCAAGGCGCTGGCCGCTACTCCCGGCGGCTTGGACATGCAGGCCTGGGCGATCTTGCCGCTTGATGTGGACGGCGACGGCTGGCAGGACCTGCTGGTGGCCCACGCCTCTGAGCCCCTTGGCAGTTCCTTTGGCATCCCTGGGCCAACGCGGCCAGTGCTGCTGCGCAACCAGGGCTTTGGCAAGTTCTTGGAAATCAGCCAAATGGTCGGCCTTCCCTCGCCAATCACTGCGCCGGTCTTGACCACCGGCGACCTCGACGGCGACGGCGACACAGATGCGCTGCTTGGCCAGACCGGCGGCCCGCTGGTGCCTCTGATCAACCAGACCAGCAGCAACGGCAAGCGGCTGCGCTTGCGGCTGCGCGGCCACACTTCCAATCCGGCGGCGATCGGCGCCCGCGTCACCGCGCAGACCGCTGTGGGGCCGGTCAGCCGTTGGGTGGGGCTGGACGCGCCCTACGCCACCCACGCCGACCCTCAGGTAGAGCTGGGCATTGGCGCGGCGGCGGGCGCCCCCGTCACCATCGTCTGGCCAAGCGGCTATGTGCAGCAGCTGGGCGTGGTGCCCGCGGGAACGGTGGCGGTGATCGACGAGCCGGCGCTGCTGGAGCTCAGCGGGCGGCGCGTCACCCAGGGCAAAGAGATCGAGGTGGTCCTCACGCCGCGCGACCCTACGGGCGGGCTGATGGCCGTGCAGGCGACCGCAACCTTGGTTCAGAATTCCCCAGCATTTTTGTGGAAGGTCCCATTGACCTGTGGGGCTGGCGGCTGCAAAGGCGTGCTGGTGGCCAATGCCGTGTTCAGCCCAGCCACAGCGTTCTTGAAGGTGAGCTGGCCCGGGACGGAGCTCAAGGTGTGGCCGCGGCTGACAGCGGTGCCGTGACCGGCGGTGGCGAACCGGCTCAAGCTGGGGGGCTGGCGGAGACATGCCACCAGCGTCGCCCAAACACTGACAACCGCCCGATCTACCAGCGCTATTGTCACAGCTCTAGCCCCCTGCCCGCCGCCCGGCGCACGGCGGGCTGCCTTTGGCCCAACACGGCCCCGAGCTGTGCAGCGGCACCACAGTCTTCTCGGCCCAGCCTTGCTTGGCGGCGGCGCTACCCGGCCCACCGCTCAAGTCTGTCACCTCCACGCGGATGCGCACCGGCACGCCGCTCAATTCGCATGCACAGGTGACAAATGCGGGGGCTGCGACCCGGCACACCTGGCCATTTTTGCCGGCCACCACCGCCATTTTGCTGGTGAGCTCGGTGACGCCGGGCTCGACCTGGGCGCCCCCTGGCAGCGTTGCTTCGATCTTCAGCCCAGCCTTGGAGCCCAATGCCGCTGGGCCACAGACACTGACCCAGATGTGGTACCCACCTTGGGGACCAAAGATAAGCGAGACCTGCTGGCCCGGCGCGCTCCACGGCACCACTGCGACGCCGTCATCGGTAGATCCCCCCAGGTCCACAAGAAACTCTCCACCAAAGCCGGCCGGAGGGTAGGCCGGCCCAGCGTCGGCATCGGGCGCAGCGTCAGGCGTCGCATCGGTGGGGGCTGCGTCGGTGGTGGCAGTGGCATCGGCTGCGACGACAGTGGCATCTGCCCCAGCGTCGGCCGGGGTGGCGGCGGTGGCATCGGCCGGAGCGTCAGCGACATCACCATCGGCAAGCCCGCCGTTGGCAGCGTCGGCACCGGCCGTGGAGCTTGAATCCGCTGACAAGTCGATTGCCTGCCCGCCGTCTGAGGGGGCAACAGCTTGGGGTTCTGCCTGGCCGGCGCAGCCCACCAGCCAAGCGCCAAGCATCAGCCAGCGGATTGGGCCCTTGACCTGGCGCGGCGTTGTCGACTCCCCAACCATGCTCTACAGCGTAGCTCAGGCCTGCCTTGGATGCGAGCGGCCCCTTGACCGCGCTCAGCGGCGGCAACCCGAGCTGCAAAGGTCAACCGCCGCTGGGACTTTTTCGGCAGGGTCTTCTGGCTCCCCCGGGCCCCCAGCCCGTGCCGAGGAGCGGAGCGGGCTGGGGGGTGGGATGCTAGGTCACTTCTTGGGCACAACGGCCAAAGAGGCCCAGCTGGTGAAGACCGGAGCGCCGTTCAGCGCGGTGGCAAACGTGTAGTTCACCGTCGGCGACGGCACGGGCACGGCCTGCCCCTTGAGGCCGGTAGGCGCGTACTTGATGCCCAGGTACAGCACCTGACCCACGGTCGCACCGGTCACCTGGAAGCTGACGAGGCCGGTCGCCATGTCATAGGTCACGGTGCCGCGCGCCGGGCTCTTGACGCACGCCTGGTCGTACAGCACCACTTGCTTGACATCCTGAACCGGAATCGGCTTGAAGCCGCCGGCGATGGCCTGAGACACCTCGACGCTGAACGAGGCTGCGGGCGCCGCAAGCTGGCTGTAGTAGAAGAACACACCGGGCGCCACGCTGTTGATGACCTTGTTCTTGACCATGTAGCTCTCGGTCGTCAGCACCCCGCCGGCGCCGCTGGCGAACATGGCACAGGACACATCGGTCGGCGCGATGCGGGCCGTGGGCTTGGTCTGAGAGACGATCGCCTGAACGACGGGCGAGGTCACGGTCTCTGGACCAAACTTGGCTAGCGCATTGGCGTAGTTGATGATCTTGGCGTCATAGGTGCCGTTGAGGTCCGCCGCGACAATGGTGTACTGCTGGGTGCAGGTCACCGACTGCGCGGGGGCCAGGGTAGTGGCGCTGGTGCACTGGAACAGGCCGAGCCGGTCGTCGTCGATGGCGATCGGCGCACCTAGAGTCACATTGCCGCTGTTGGTGACCGTGTAGGTGTAGGTGATGACCTGACCCGCCGCGGTGTAGAACTGCGGTTGCGCGGTCTTGACCACTGCCAAGGCCGGCGCCTGTAGCGCATTGACAATTTCAGAGGCCGGCGGTGCCGAGACATCCTGACCCTGGGGCGCTTTGCCCGCCGCCAACGCGGTGTTCTCAAAGTACCCCGCGTCCAGGTCTGCCTGGGTCACGGCGTGACTGCCGGTGCAGGTCAGGGTGGCGCCGATGGCCAGGGTGACCGGCTGCGCAGGCGCGCAATTCAGCGCTCCCAGCTTGGGGTCGACAATCGAGACGCCGGTCAGCGTCACGTTGCCGTTGTTGACGGCAACCAGGGTGTAGGTCAGCACCTGGCCCACGGCGTCGTAGATCGGCAGATCCGTGACTTTGCTCAGGCTCAGCTTGCCCACTTGGGTGAAGTAAACCGTCGAACTGTCGCTGGTGGGCACTGTGCCACCGGCATTGGTGGCCACGACAGTCGCTGTGTTGACGACCTGCGCCTCGTTGGCGTTGGCAAAGGTGACTTCGTAGTAGCAGGTCACCGTGGCGTTGCCTTCGATAACGGTGCCGACCACGGATGCGCAATCGGGCGTCGCGTTGGACAGAGGAGCCGTCAGCGTCGCAGTCTTGTCGTCGGTGATCGAGGTCAGGGTCGCCGCAAAGCTGCTGTTGTTCTTGATCTCCAGCCGGTAAGGCACAGTCCAGGGATAGACGGCGCCGGCGGGCACGGTTTCGACATCGGCAAAAGTACCGCCGTTGCGGTCTGCATCGTTGGTCTTGGCCAGCGTCAGAGACGGCGGCGAGACCACTTTTTGGTTAGAGAATGTGCACTTGACGGTTTCGCCGTTGTGCAGGTTGATGTTGTCTGGGCTGACAGAATCGCCCTGGTCGCTGGTGCAGATCGCCAATTCATTGACCCAGTTGGCCGGCAACGTCTCTTTCACCTTGTAGACGCCGGGCAGCAGGGCGCTGCTGGCAAACGGGGCGGACGTGTCCGTCAGGCTGAAGGAAGCAGTGACATTGTTGGGGCCGCCGGTCAGGGCAAAGCCAAAGGCTGTGGGATCGCCCACAGGATTGGTCACCTTGTCGACCACGATGACGCCAGGCACCGGCAGCGCAACGCCGCGCAGCGGTTGGCAGTTGCACTTGGACGGCGCGCCGGGGTGAGCGTCCAGAGGGCTGGTGCACAGGCCATTCTCGGTGCCGTGCTGCTTCCAGGTCAGGCAGGCGGTGGGATCCGCAAAGCCATCGCCGTTGTTGTCCACACAGGCCAAGGAGATGTTCTGAATGCTGGTGTACACCGGGTTGTTGGTCGTCTCCAGGTCGCCGCAGGTGTCCCCCGGTTGGTCCACTGCGTCGAGGTTGGTCCACGGCGGCGCCGGGGCTGTTGGCAAGTTGCTGACGCTGCATTTGCCCGTCAGGGCATCGCCACCGTCTTCGGCGATCCAGATGCCCAGGTCGTGGCGGCTCTGGGCCGTCAGGCCAAACTGGCCCACAAAGGAGATGATTGCGGTATCACCAGGAAAATCACACCCTTTGATGATCTGAAGGTTGGTCACACCTACCAAGCCGATGTCGTTGGCGGTGCACACTAGCTTCTGCCCAGCCGCCGTCTCGGCACACACTTGGTGAAAGAGGGTTTGTCCACCGGCCGTGGGCAGGTAGCAGGCGCTACCGCCGCAATCGGCCGCAGTGGCACAGGCCACCGTCTTGTCATTGGAACAGATGCCGGGGACGGCGGTCTCCAGCGCCTGGGCGGCTGCCGTGTACTCGGTCGCGCTGCCCGTGGGGCTGCTGGCTTGCGGCCCCGAGTCTTCGTCCGTACAGGATGCGACCGCGAGCAGGGCTCCGACGGCCGCCATCCACGCCAGGGTCAAGCGAGATGCCTTTCTCATTGCCAATCTCCAAGCAGCCCTACGTGCAAGGCTGCTGAACGCCCACCGCACAACGGAACAATCCGCTGGGCGTTTGGGGCCTCACAGAGCCTAACTTTCGGACACCTAGACGGCGGCAAGCTAACACGCCACTGACCCGTGCCAAGGGCTCGGGTCTCGCCCCCAAGCCGGGCGCCAACCCCGCGACCTACACCCGCGCCAGAATGACCACATAGTTCTTGCCGTACTTGCGCGCGCACTTGGGGCAGGTCGTGTAGTAGAAGTAGAATTGCTGCGCGGTCTTGCCCCTGGCGGCCACAAACCCGGTCATCTGCTTGATCCAGCTGCTCATCTGGCCAAACGGCCCCTCAAACACCTTGGAGACAAAGGTGCCCGACAGGGTGGCCATCTGCGCGCCAGGGACTTCTTTGCTCACCTCGAGGTAGACGTCTGCGCCCCACAGCGACGTCTCATCGGTAATCACCAACCTCTGCGCGGTCTGGGCCCCCGCGGCTTCCACGCGCTGGATGGCGCGCTCCATCACTGCGCCAAAATTGAGGGGGATGTGCAAGATGCTGCGCACATGGTCGCGGACAAACAACTTGTTCTCCCATGTGATTTCAAGTTCCTGCCATGGCGCGGGATCAAACCGCGGGCAGCACTCCGGCTCGGTCGCAGTGGGCATGGTGGTCCTCCTGGCATTGCAGGCCGTTGAACCAGCACCGGTGGTGCCCCGGTGTGAATCGGCGGCCTTGGCTGGGCGAACGGACTGCAGACCCGGCGTCTGCAGCCAGAACTGGCTGCACGGTAGGACGGCTGCCGGGCGGATGCCAGCGTTCCTGATTGCTTTGGCCCTTTCGGCTGGCGGTGAAAGCCACCGCCCAAGGTCAAGCCTCTGCCGCTGGGCTCGGCCGGCGCGAAACCAGGGCCACTCCAGCAAAAATCAGCAACGCCGCCGCCGCGGTCTGCCAGCTGGGCCTCTCGCCCAGCACCTTGCCCGACACAAGGCCCGTCACAAACGGCTGCACGTAGACAAACACCGCCGCCGTCGATGCGGAGACTGCGCGCAATGCATAGGCGCTCAAGGCGTATCCCAACAACGTAGGGCCAATCACGATGTACGCCAGTCCGCCAAGCGCCCCGCCCGGCACCGTCGCCCACTGCACCGCGGCCAGATCGCCCCAGGCGTAGGGCAGGATCAGCGGCGTCGACAGGCCAAACACCCAGCCCATGACCGGCAGCGCGCCGCGGCGGGTCAAGATCGGCCGCGAAAGCACCAGATACGCTGAATACAGAGCCGAATTGCCAATCAGCATCGCGTTGCCCAGGGCCCGCTCTGGCCCCAGGTCCAAGCGGTCCACCCCGACCAGCAGCAAAGCGCCGCCCAGGGCCAGCCCAACGCCGCTGACCCGCAGCCGGGTTGGCCGTTCGTGGCCCAACAGCACCGCAAACAGCAGCGTCCAAGCCGGAATAGAGCAGCCAATGACCGCGGCGTTGAGGGGCGAGGCCCGCAACAGCCCCTCGGCAAACAGCGTCTGGTTGCCCACCACCCCCAGCAGGCCAAGCACCCCGCACCAGGCAATTTCTCTGGCCGTCATCCTGTTGCGCCACGGCCGGGCGACCAGCCACAGCAGCGGCCCGGCCACCAGGATCCTGACCCCCACCAGCACCCGCACGGACACGGTCATCATCAGCCACTTGCCGACTACCGGCCACACCCCCATCAGCAGCTGAATGAACAGCAAGCTGGCCAGGGCCAGTCGGTAGGGCGGCGGTGTCAGCTCCGCAAGGGCAAGGTGCGGCTTGGATGCCTGACTTGGCTGGGAATTTGGGCGGGGCATGGGCGGGGTTGGGCCTTGGATGGAAGAAGAGCCTGTCGGAGGCCTCAGGCGGCTGCATAGCTTGCTACCGCTATCTGGCTGTTCCGGTAGGGCTTCGGCGGACTGCTAGTCGACCCCTTCAATCGGGGGCAGGTCGGCGGGGTCAGAATCGGCGGGCAGGCTCATCAGCTCGCGGGCGTAGCGCTGCTCTCCGGGGCTGCCATGGTGGTACATCTCCAGCAGGGCGTCGACTTGGGCTTGCCGCGCCAGGTCGCTGGAAGCGCCGCCATCCAGGCACTCCGGCCGGTCGCCCGGCGGACAAGCAATTCGCAAGTGAAAGTGGTCGGCATGGGGGCTGGAGTCGCGCGGCTGGACCAGGACCCGGGCGGCGCGCTGGCGCAGACTCTGCGGGGCGCCAATGCGCAAAGCATGGTCCAACAACTGGTTGCGCAGGGGCACCGACACAAAGATCCACTGCACCAGCACATCGGGGTCGCTCAGCCAGTGGCGCACCAAGCTCCAATTGCGCGCGGCGTCAAACTCGTAGCGGCCTGCATCGACCGGCGGGTGGTCGGCCACGCCATTGTCGTCATAGTGGCAAAAGTTGGCGGGCTCCTGCGGCGAACCGTAGCGATCGGCCGCAAAGAACATGACATCGGCATCTCGACCGCTGTTGTGGCTGACGCTGGGCCCAATGTCGCCGCCGCCCTGGCGAGACAGGTTGGCCACCCGCAATAC
The DNA here is from genome assembly GCA_903919145.1 of uncultured Myxococcales bacterium. GTDB lineage: Bacteria > Myxococcota_A > UBA9042 > UBA9042 > UBA9042 > SXRM01. The sequence continues at coordinate 29,543 of CAIXGW010000245.1, read as the reverse complement.
CGTGCCCGGATGATCGGCGGCCAGGGCGGTGGCCGAGCGCTCCAGCAAGCTCACCAGCTCGGCGGTGCCAAAGTAGATGCCGTTGCGCTTGGTCTGCGGCAGCAGGCGCAGCTGGGCAGACTCGCTGACGGCCACCCCACCTTGCAAGTGGCCGTTCTGCGCCGTGCCCACGCTGCGGCTGTGCAGGCCCGGCACGCTGGTCAGGCGCGAGGCTTGCGGATCGGGCGGCTCTTCGGGCAGGTCTTCTGGCACGGTCGGCGTGGCTACACGCGCCATGGTTGCCGGCGGAACCAGCGCTGGCACCACGGCCGCCGGTACGTCGCGCTGGGCGTCGACGCTGTGCTGAATTGGCGAGTGATTCTCAACAGGGCCGGGCACCAGTGCGCCAGGGCTGGCTGGCCTACAGCCGCCCAACGCCAGCAGCCCGGCCAGCGCCCGTGCGACTAGCCCTAATTGGGGTGAACGCAAAAATGCCAGCCCAGCCTTCGCTGTGGTCCTGCGCAGCACGGACAAGCGATGGCGGGCCCAAGCGATTTGGCGACGGGCAACTCGACGGGGTCCTTGCACGACCCTACGGCAAGTGGGTGTTAGGATTCTTGAAGTGCGAGGCCTGCCTCTCAGACCCGGGGTGGGTAAGGCCATCGACGACTTCCACGGCGCCGGCCTTGATGGCCGCCTCTACGGCCAAGGCTTCTTCCATGGAGTCCTTGACTTCGCCATCCAGGTAGGCCACTTCCTCTTCGTCTACTTCTACGTGCACGCCCTTGACGCCCGCAGCCTCGATGGCGGCGGAGATCTCGCGCGCTTCCTGTTCCTGATGCCGATGACTCATGTCGACCTCTTCACTGTTGCTGACCCAACGAGCTTCTTGCTGACAGCACCCTTGCTGACGACCCGCCCCGGGGAAGCTGTCTCCTGGACCGCGCTATTCCGAGCTGCTTGGCTAGACCACCACGCCGGCCCCCACCCCTCAAGAGTAGTCTCCCCCGCTGTCGCCGCCAAGAGCCCAGAGCCCTTTGCCGCCAGATTCGGTCGGGTTCTTGTCACCGGCTGGGCCGGCGTGTCAGGCTGGGCAGCATCCAGGTAGCCTGGAAGACGAGGTTCAAAGTGGTCCAGCTGTGCGCGGTTCTTGGGCGACTGCAGAGGGTTGGTGCGGCGCTGGCGGTCGCCGCGGTCCTGCTGCTTGGCAGCTGTGACGAAGCTGAGCTGCCCGGGCCGACCGCGGCGACGCTGGCAGCGGTCGATTGGCAGCTGCCGGGCACTTTTGCCGCCGGTCACGCCCACTTTTCCGCCCAGGACCCACAGACTGGCCGCACCCTGGCCATGACGCTGTGGTATCCGGCTCTGGACTCGGCTGCCGCGGCGGCCCTTGAAGGGGTGTCTCTGGCCACCTTTCTGCCAGAGGGGCCCACCCGCACAGCGCTGGCGGGTCTGCTGCAAAAGGCCCCGGCTGCTTGCACCGGCGCCACGGGCCACAGCGCCGAGAATGCCGCGCCGCGTCAGGGCCCCTGGCCGGTGGTGGTCTACTCGCACTGCCATGGTTGTACGCGCTTTTCGGCGGCGCTGACGGCAGAGCGTCTCGCCAGCCACGGCATCGCCATGCTGGCGGTCGACCACGCCGGCAACACCTTGATGGAGGCCCAAGCCGGCGTTGTGGCGCCCTTGTCGAGCGCGTTTCTGCAGGTGCGGGCGCGCGATGTTCGCTTTGCTTTGGACGTGATCCTCGACCCGGCTCACCCGCAGGTGCCCGCTGCGCTGCGCGGCCACAGCGATGCCAAGCGCGTGGGTGTGTGCGGACATAGCTTTGGTGCGGTGACTGCAGGCATGGTCGCCCAGACCGATCCGCGCATCGCTGCCGCCTGGTTTGTGGCGGCGCCAGTGCAAAATCCCCTGCTGGCCGGCGTGGATGCCAGCCAAATCAAGGTACCCGCTGGATTTTTGCTGGCCCGCGAAGACAACAGCATCACCGCCCTGGGCAATGCCTTGATCCTGGACAACTTTGCCAAGCTCCCGGGGCCAGCCTGGCTGGTCGAAGTCGCCGACGCCGGCCACTGGTCGTTTTCTGAGCTGGCCGGGCTGGTGCCGGAATTCGCCGCCGGCTGCGGGGCCGGCGAGCGGCAGACCGACGGAACACCCTTTGTCTACCTGGACAATCTGCTAGCCCGCCAGATCGCCGCCAAGGCTATCAGCGCCTTTTTTGGCGAGCAGCTCCTCGGCGCCACCGCAGCTCGAGCTACGTTGCTGGCACCTGGGCCGTCGGCTGTTGTCACGGTTACGGCCAAGCCGAAGCCGTGACGGATGCCCTGGCCGAGCATGAAGTTGGGCTGGGCGCGCGACCGCGGCACGGACTGCATTACTCCGCGAGACGCTTGGTAAACTCGACAAGCTCAAGGTGAGCCACCCGCGGCCGACCAAAGCGCGGGTCGTCCATCGGAAACGGTAACACCCGGCCAGTGCGCACAAAACCGCGGCGTTCGTACCAGGCCATCAGCTCGGCGCGCAGGTGCACGACCGTCATTCGCATGCGGCAGCACCCTGCGGAGAGACCAAAATGCTGCAAATGGACCAGAAGTTCGCGGCCCATGCCGCGGGCTTGGGCCTCAGGGTGCACCGTCAGCATGCCAAAGTAGAGCGTCTGGTCGGGCTCGAGGATGACGTGGGCGCAGCCGAGCAGCTGGCCTCCGCCATCGCTAGCGACGAGCAGAAATTGCTTAGGATCGTTCATCAATTCGCGCAAACCGGCAATATCGGTGCGTTGACCGTCCAGCAGGTCAGCTTCGGTGGTCCAGCCAGCCCGCGAAGAGTTGCCGCGGTAGGCGCCGTTGATCAGGTCGGCCAGCTCGGCGAGGTCAGCAGCGGTGGCGGTGCGGAATTGCAGCATGGGCCGGCAGCATAGCGGCTGGGCGTTAGCTGGCCAAGGGTTAGGCTGACAGCGGAGGTCCAGACAGTGCCAGACAGTGCGGTAGGCAATGTCCGATCTTCGCAGAGACTCCCTTGGCAAACCCGCCGCCGGCCTGGAACGCCACTTACGCCTGCAGTCCAGGCCTGGCCACCGCAGCCCGGCGCATCCTGGTGCGGTTGGCGCCGTAGCTGGGCCCGGTGCTATCCTTGGCCCCATGGCGAGCCAGCGAGCCGGGCCCGCCAACGGCTTGGCTGTTGGCAGGGGCGCTGCGCCCCCAGCCCCTCGCCCCCGCGGTCGTCACCGCCAAGCCAACGCCATGACTGACCACCCCACCGCCATCGCCGCCCACCTGGCTCCTGCCGCCGACTGGCAGCCGCCGCAGGTGTGGCCGCACACCGACTCGACCCAGACGCAGATGCGCCAACTGCTGCTGGACTCTGCAGAAGTCGGCCACCGGTGGCGGCTGATGGTCGCTGACCAGCAGTCCCAGGGGCGCGGGCGCGGCGGCGCGGCCTGGCTGGCCCAGCCGGGCACGGCGCTGCTGATGACGGTGGCAGGCCCTCTGGACCTGCCAGCGCAGCACTGGCCCAAGCTATCGCTGGTGGCGGGGTTGACCGTGCTGGAGCGGTTGCTGCGGCTGCCCTGTCTTGCCCACCTGGCCCCGGGCGACCTGCGGCTGAAGTGGCCCAACGACCTGCTGGTGCGGCGCGGATCGACCTGGCGCAAGCTGGCGGGGATTCTGACCGAACGCCTCGACCGCCCTGCTGGGGTGCCGCAGTGGCTGTGCGGCCTGGGCCTGAACCTGACCGCCGTGCCCACAGCCTTGGCCGACACCGCCGCCTGCCTGGCCGACGTGGCCGTGGGCCCGCTGCCGCCTCGCGATTGGCTGGCTGGCCAGCTAGCCACAGCCCTGGCACAATCGGCGCAAGCGCTGGCCCACCGCCAAGGCGCGCTGCCGATGGCGCAGCTGCAGCTGCACCTGGCCTTTGTGGGCGAGCGGGTGCTGCTGGACCTGGGCCCAGCAGAGGGCCTGCAGTGGGTGGACCTGCATGGCCTGGCCCCAAGCGGCGCCCTGCTGGCCTCGCCGGCTGGCGATTCCGCCGCGCCCGCCCGCGCCTACCTGCCGCTAGCCCTGCTGCGGGCCCAGCAAAGCGGCTGGTGTGCCGCCCCCGGTCTTGACCCACCCGCCGCGGAGACGCCGTGAATCTGCCCCCCGTGACGCCCGATGGCCTGACCTCTGCCAAGCCCCTGCCCAAGGCGGGCTTGGCCCTGGCGATCCTGACGGCGATGAACCTGCTGAACTACATCGACCGCTACGTCCCAAGCGCGGTCAAAGAGCCGCTCAAGACCGACCTGCACCTGACCGATGCCGAGACCGCCTGGCCGCTCACCGCGTTTGTGGTGGTCTACATGATCGCCAGCCCAATCTTTGGCAGCCTGGCCGACCGCTATCCTCGCCGCGGGGTCATCGCCGCCGGCGTGGCCCTGTGGTCGCTGGCTACAGCGGCGGCAGCCTGGGCCACCGGCTTTTGGACCTTCTTGGCCGCGCGGGCGCTGGTCGGCGTCGGCGAAGCGGCCTATGCCACCCTTTCTCCGGCGATGCTGAGCGACTACTACCCGCCCACCCAGCGCAATCGCGTCTTGACCTGGTTCTACGCGGCGATCCCCGTCGGCGCGGCGATTGGCTTTGGCCTGGGTGGTTGGCTGGGCCAGCACTATGGCTGGCGCACCGCATTCCTGGCCTGCGGCCTGCCCGGCCTGCTGGCGGCCGCAGCGGTCTTTTGGGTCCCTGAGCCACCGCGCGGCACCTTTGACGCCGATCGCGCCGAACCCGTGGCCCCGTGGAAGCAGGCCATCCCGCTGCTGCTGGCCAACCGCACCTACAAGTATGCGGTTTTGGGCTATATCTTGGTCACCTTTGCCGCAGGGGCCATGGCCGATTGGTTCCCGGCGTTCTTGTCTCGCCACCGCGGCATGGACCTTGCGCAGGCCGGCCAGGTCGTCGGCACGGCCACGGTGCTGGGCGGCCTGGTCGGTACCCTTGGCGGCGGCTGGCTGGGCGACCGCTTGGCGGCGGCCGGTCGGCGCAATCCCTACTTCTTGCTGAGCTGGGCCAGCATCGCCGGGGCTGCCCTGCTGGCCGTGGTGGCGCTGCAGGTGCGCAACCCCACGCTGTTGTTCTGGTCGATCGCCGGTGCCCAGACCCTGCTGTGGTGCTACAACGGCCCCATCAACGCCATCCTGGTCAACTGCGTGCCAAGCGGACTGCGCGCCCGGGCGTTCTCTTTGTCGATCCTGGCCATTCACCTGCTGGGTGACGCGATCTCGCCGCCCATCGTCGGCGCGCTGGCCGATGCCACCAGCTCGCTGCCGACCGCGATCGCCGTGGTCCCCATCGCCCTGGCCGGCGGCGCCATGGTGTGGTGGGTGGCGTGGCGGCGGCTGCCGGCCCCCGCAGCGGCGGCATAGGCGGCCTCCTACAGGTCCACCAGCTGCAAAGTCGCCGCGCGCATCGGAAAAAACAGCGCCCCCACCCGGGCAAAGCGCTCCAGCGAGTCGGTGGCCAGCAGCTCTACGGCACCGCGGCCGCCGCCTATCGCGGGCAGCTGATCGGCCAGGGCCTGGGCAATCGCCGCGGCGGAGTCGACCAGCGCGACCTCGTGGTCCACCAGTTCGGGCAGCAGCCGCCGCAGCACTGGCGCAAACACCGGATAGTGGGTACAGCCAAGGACCAGGGTGTCGATCTGCCGCGCCTTGGGGTCGGCCAGCCACGGCTGCAGGTAGGCGCGCAGGGCGGCTTCGGTCGCCGGGTGGTCAAACCAGCCCTCTTCGGCCAGGCTGACCAGCAGCGGGGTGGCGCGGGCGTGCACCTGGATCGCCGGATCCAGGGCGGCGATCGCGTGGGTATAGGCCCGGGAATCAACCGTCCGCTCGGTGCCAATGACGCCGACGTGGCCGGTGCGCGTCGCCGCCACGGCTGCCAGAGCCCCCGGCTCAATCACGCCAAGGACGGGCACCGCATAGCGCTGCTGAAGCGCGGGAATGGCGCAGGAAGACGCGGTATTGCACGCCACCACCAGGGCCTCTACGTCGCCGTCTTGCATCAGCCGGGCACTGGCTTGCAGGGCGTAGCGGGTCACCGTGTCGGCGCTCTTGGTGCCGTAGGGCAGCCTGGCGGTGTCGCCAAGAAAACGCAGGTCCAAGCTGGGCAATTCGCGGTGGATGGCCGCCAGAACCGTCAGACCGCCCACACCGGAGTCAAACACGGCGATGCGCGGCACGCGCTCTTGGGAAGCAGGGGGGTAGGCTGGCAAGGGGCGGTCGGTGGCATTCATGGTCCGCAAGTGTCGGTTGGCCGGCGGCGCCGGGTCAAGTATGCTCAGGCCATGTTCGTCGGTGCTGGCCCATTTGTAGTCCGTTGGTTGCTGCTGCTAGCGGCGCTGACCAGCCTTGGCTGGACCCCCTATCGCACCAAAACCAGCCTGTGTTCGCTGCGTTGGTATGGCCAACCCGCCGCCGGGACCGGTCCAGCCGCGGTCTACAGCGCGCCGCGCACCGTCCCCATCCAAGTCGACCAGGCCGGTCTGTCTAACGTAAACGCAGCGGCTTTGCGCACGCAGGTCGGCCTGGCTCTGGACGCCTGGAACCAGGTGGTCTGCCCAGACGGCGCTGCGCCGGGCCAGCCCCTGCCCACGTCTCTGCAGCTCGGCGACCTGGGCGTGCCCTCCGCCGTTGGCGCCGCCTGCACCGCTACCGACACCAGCGGCACCTGCACCAAAAAAACCAGCAACGGCAACTATGTCAGCGTCATCACCAAGGCAGCCGATTGGCCCTATGGCAGCGGCGTCTTTGCCCTGACCGTGTTGACCTACAACACCTGCAGCGGCGAGATCGTCGATGGCGACATCCTGCTGGACGACGCCTCCCACCAGTTCTGCGTGACCAGCTGCAACGCCGGCACCCAGCACCTGCGCAACACCTTGACCCACGAGGTCGGGCACCTGCTGGGGTTGGACCACAGCGATCTGCCCCAGGCCACCATGTACTACAGCGCCCCCAGCGGCGAAGTGCAAAAGCTCACCCTCCACGGCGACGACCTGCAGGGCATCTGCCAGACCTACGCCAACGGCTGCGGGCCCAACCACTCTTGCGCCGCGGCAGCCAGCGATGGCGGCGGTGGCGACGACTCGGGCTGCACCGCCGGACCCGGAACCGCGGGCCCAAGCTGGACAACTGCCGCTGCAGGGGTCGCCTTGATCGCGGCCCTGCTGCTGCGCCGCCGCCGCCACCGATCGGAGAAAGTCCTTTGAAGACTCTGCACATAGACGTGATCCACGGCCCCAACCTCAACCTCTTAGGCGAGCGCGAGCCACACGTCTACGGCACCCAGACGCTGGCCGAGATCGACGCCCAGCTGCAGCGTTTGGGCAACGATTTGTCCGCTGTGATCACGACCTTTCAGTCCAATCATGAGGGCGCCCTGGTCGACCGGATCCAGGCGGGTCGCCACCAGATGGATGCTTTTCTCTTGAACCCAGCAGGCTATACTCACACCAGCGTGGCTTTGCGCGATGCCGTGTTGGCGGCCGGCAAGCCCGTAGTAGAAGTGCACCTCAGCAACACTGACGCGCGGGAGCCGTTCCGGCGCAACAGTTTTCTGGCCGACGTCGCGTGGGCTCGTATCCAAGGCTTTGGCGCCGTGGGCTATGAGCTGGCTCTGCGGGGATTAGTGGGGCATTTGCGCGCCCGCGACAGGTAGCAGTTCTGCAATCAACTTGGCCGCCCCCAGGCGAGCCCTACAAGGCGGAACCGGAAAGCTCTTCTAGCTCCGCCGCCGAGGACGACCAGCACCATGGGTATGATCGACACTTCTCAGTTCCGCAAGGGTCTCAAGATCGAGATCGACGACGCGCCCTGGGAAATCGTAGACTTCCAGCACGTCAAGCCGGGCAAGGGCTCCGCCTTTGTGCGCACCCGCATCAAAAACCTGCTGACGGGCAACACCATCGACAAGACCTTCCGCAGCGGCGACACCGTGGGCGAGGCGGACTGCGAAGAGATCCAGTGCGACTACCTGTACAATGACGGGGAGCACTGGTTCTTTATGAACAACGCGTCCTTTGAGCAGTTTGAGGTGCAGGCCGACTCGGTGGGCGACTCCAAGAACTTCTTGGTCGAAAACCTCAAGGTGGCCGTGCTACTGTACAAGAACCGGCCGATCCAGATCGTGCCGCCCAACTTCATCATCGCCAAGCTGATCGACTGCGACCCGGCGGTGCAAGGCAACACAGCCACCGGGGCCACCAAGCTGGTGGTGCTGGAGACGGGCTACAAGGTCGCGGTGCCGCTGTACATCACCATTGACGACGTGCTCAAGATCGACACCCGCGACGGCAAGTACGTCGAGCGCGCCAACAAGTAGCCAGCCCTTTCGCAACGCCCCACCGGCACGGAGCCCTCGTGGCCACTCCAGGAACAGAGCCAGGCAAGCCCAAGCGGTTGGCTGAAGCTATGCTGACCCGCAGTGACATCGGCCAGACCGAACTGCGCGAAATGTTGCAACAAGCCGATGCGCTGGTGCAGCAGGGCCAGATGGCGGAGGCCGTGCAGAAGTTCCTGTCGGTGGGGCAGTTCTATTCGCTGCGCGCCCAGCCCATGAAGGCCGTGCAGGTGTTGCGCCAGGCAGCCCGGCTGCAGCCAGACAGCTCAGAGGTCCACCTGGCCCTGGGCGAAGCGCTGGGTCAGCTCAAGATGTCTGAAGATGCCGTGCACGCCTACACCAAGGCGGCAGCCTTGCTGGAAGCCCAGCAGCGCATGGGCGAGTGGCTTGATGTCGTTCAAAAGCTGCTGGCCCTGGACCCGGGCGACTTGCACGGCCGGCTGCGCTTGGCCGAGGCTCTGTCGCGCGCCGGCAAGGCCTCAGAGGCCGCCCTGGTGCTGCGCGGGCTGGCCGAAGTGCTGTTGGAGCGCGGCGAGACCGAAGACTGGGAGAAGGTGGCGGAGCGGCTGCTGCACCACGACCCGCAAGACACCACCACGGCTCATGATCTGGCGCTGCACTACGTGCGGTCGGGTCGCCACGCCCGGGCTCTGCCCAAGCTGGTGCTGTGCTTTGAGGTCGAGCCCAACGACGCCGAGCTGCTGGAGCTCATCATTGACACGCTAGAGTCGCTGGGCCAGCGCGAGAAAGCGGCGGCGATCTGCCGCAAGCTGCTGCAGGGCTACAAGTCCACCGGCTTGAGGGCCGAGGTCGAGCGCACCCTGGAGCGGCTGTACCACCTCGACCCAGAGGATCCCGAAGCCCGCACCTACATGGGCGTGCTGCAGCCAGCGGTCGAAGGCGGCACCCTGCTGGACTTTGACAGCGGCGTGGTGCCAGCGCACCGAAGCGACAGCGGCTCGCACACCTCCCGTCGCGCCCACAGCGGCGCTCACGGCCACCACCCGGTCGAAACGTCGCGCCCGACCCAGCCGGCGCCGCCGCCCTCCATGGAAGACGACGACCTTGACGGCGCCACCGCCATGCTGGCCGCCCCGGCCAAGCTGCAAAGGGCCATCTCGCCGCCGGTGCCGCTGTCCGCCTCGTCGGGTCGCCACGCCGCCGTGGCTGCCCTGCAAGCCTTGGCCGAGGCGGAACCGCCCAGTCAGACGGCTGAAGTGGAGGAGGAAGCCGACTTTGACTTTGAGGACCGCACGGTCTTTGAAGCCTCGCCAGGCCTTATCTACACCGAGCTGAACAAAGCCGCCGCGGCTTCTGCCGCTGCCGCGGCGCCCCAGGCGCAGCCTGCTCAGCCAGGCTTGGCCCAGTCAGCGGCCTCGGCGGCTCAGCCGGTGGTGGCGGCGCGCCAGCGCTCCAACTCGCTGCCGCGGCCGCGCTTGGCCCGGCGCCCAGACACCGTCACCGAGCTACCCAGCTCGGTACGGGACATGAGCAAAGACCTTAGCACGCTGGACTTTTTCATCGAGCGCGGCTTCTACGACTCCGCCGTAGCCCTGCTGGATGAGCTGCAGCGCCGCCATCCGACCAGCGCCCGTCTGCTCACCTACCGCCAGCGCATCGAGCGCATGCACCAGGGGTAAGCGATGGCCGACTTGCCCAACGACCGCGGTGGCCTGGAAGCGCGCGAAGCTTTGGTGGATGAGTCTGAGATCGACCTGTCATTCCAAGAAGCCCAGCTGCGCGGCCGCGAGCGCTTGATTGGCGCCCAGCGCGAAGCCCTGACCCAGCGCGCCGGCTGGCTAGACGAGCGCGAGCGCCGACTGCTGCGCAGCCAAGACGGCGCGCCGACCCGCGCCCCGCCACTGACGGGGCTGGGCGAAGGCCGGGCCCTGCAGGATGCCGACGTAGAAGGCTACGTCGCCCGCTCGGCGACGCTGCACCTGGGCCGCGTGGCCATGCTGGCCGCCCGCGAAGAAATGTTGATGCGCCGCAAAGCCTTGCTGCGGGCCCGCCGCGAAGAACTGGAAGCCTACGAAGAGGCCTTTACCCGGGCCGAAGTGCGGCTGGGCGCCCGCGAGCGGCTGGTCGCCCAAACCACGGTGCAGCTGCAGCGCAGCATCGCCGCTGAAGCGGCCAAGTCGGCCGACGCCTTCGCGGCCGAGGCCCGCCAAACCCTGGCCAACACCGGCGCCGTCCTGCCGCCGACGGCCCACCGCGACCCACCGCCTCCGACGCCCGCGCCGCTCAAGTCCAGCGCCAAGCGCATGACCAGCACGCCGATCATCCGCCCGGTGACCCAGGCCGCCAGCGAGCCGGCGGCGCCGCTGCTGCCGCGGCCCCTGCCCGTCGCCGCGCTGCCGACCGTGCCTGACCCTGTGCAGCCGCCACAGCGGGTCAGGCCTGCCTCCCCTACGCCGCCGCCCAGCCCGCGCACGCGGGTGCTGGTGGACTCCGATGCCGCCAACGTCGAGCGCCACGCCGACACCATGGCCATGGATCAGGAAGAGCACGCCAGCGCCGACGCTGAGCTGCTGACGGTCAGCCGCCCGCGCGACCTGGACGTCCACAGCGCCGGCTTGCCGCCCGACCTGCCCGATGCACCGCCGGACCTGCCGCGGCCGTTCCGTGGCCAGACCATCAGCCTGCTTGGCAGCATGAGCCTGGAAGATCAGCCTCTGACCCGCAGCCAGATCGAATTCGACCCGACCGGCCGCACCATCCTGATCTCCTTTGAGGGTGCGGAGCCCCAGCTGCCCAAACGCACCGAGATGGTCTGGCGCGAACGCGATGGCCAGCGCCGCCAATTTGCCGTCCAAGTGCGCCGGGTGATCAACGCCCCGCCGCGCGGCCACGCTGTAGTCCTGGCGCCGATCGACTGGGCCCCCGCCGACTTTGACGTTCTGGCCACCATCCTGGCGCGGATGGCGTAGCCGACCGGACTCGCCGACACAAGCGCAAAACTGCCGATTCAACGCCCAAGCTGTCGCGACCATCGCCGGCTGGCCCCGTGCATGGCCAGCTGCTGCGGCAGCCGCAACCCCCGCCACCGCTGCGCCAAAAACGCACAATGGGTGCCGGCCACCGCGCGCCGACACCCCTTGCCTGAACCGAACTAGTACCCAAGACCGTTAATTCGATCCGGGTTGCACCCGGTTCTTGTTCACGGGTCTTGGGTCCTACTGCTGGGTCTTTTTCCGTACCCCAAACCACGTCCGTTCCGGAACCCCGAACGAACTTGGGGTTTGGGGTACTAGCGGCTTCTTGAACTAACCGCCGATGGCGTAGCCAATCGACTCCAAGCCGCGGGTCTCTGGCGAGCCGATCTCGATCTCCATGGTGGTGTACGCCGACAGGCCGGTGCCCGCCGGGATCAACCGACCCATGATGACGTTCTCTTTCAGGCCGTGGAGGTGATCCTTCTTGCCAGCCAGCGACGCTTCGGTCAGCACCTTGGTGGTCTCCTGGAAAGACGAAGCCGAGATGAACGACTCGGTCGACAGAGAGGCCTTGGTGATGCCCAGCAGCAGCGGCTCGCCGACCGCGGGCTTGCCACCCTCGGAGCGAACGCGCTGATTCTCGTCGTCAAACTTGTACTTGAGCACCTGCTGGTCGACCATGAACATGGTGCTGCCGGTCTTGGTGACGCGCACCCAGCGCAGCATCTGGCGGACCACGGTTTCAATGTGCTTGTCGTTGATGCGCACACCCTGCAGGCGATACACCTCTTGGATTTCGTCGACCAGGTACTTGGCCAGGTCTTCAATGCCCTTGACGTGCAAGATGTCGTGCGGGTTGAGCGGACCGTCCATCAGCGGGTCGCCGGCGCGGACGCGGTCGCCACTGGCCACCGTGGCGTGCTTGCCCTTGGGGATCAGGTACTCGCGGCGGTTGGTGCCGCCGTCCGCCTCGACAATGACCTGCTGCTTGCCCTTGACCGGCTTGTCGGCCACGCGGACGGTGCCGTCGATTTCCGACATGACCGCGTGGTCTTTGGGCCGGCGCGCTTCGAACAACTCGGCCACCCGCGGCAGACCGCCGATGATGTCCTTGTTCTTGGCGGCGTCGCGGGCGATCTTGGCCAGCACTTCGCCCGGGCGGGCCAGGGTGCCCTCGTTGATGACCAAGTTGGCGCCCACCGGCAGGCTGTACTCACCCACGCGGGTGGTGCCGTCGTAGATCTCGACGCGCGGCCGCTTCTTGCTGTCTTTGCTGTCCATGATGAACTTCTGCGACTGGCCGGTGGCCTCGTCGAGCTGATCCTTCATGGTGACGCCTTCTTCCACGTCAACCAGCTTGACCCGACCACCCACGCGGGTGAGCACCGGGGTAAACGAGCTGTCCCACTCGGCCAGGATCTCGTTCTTGCGGACCGCGGCGCCGTCGGCCACCTTGACGCGGGCGCCGGCCTGCACCGCAAAGGACGGGCAGCGATCGTCCGGAACGCCGGGCAGCGTCACCAGCATGTGACCGCGGGCGACCGCAACCACGGTGCCGATCTTCTCGCCCTTCTCGTTCTTCTCGCCCGAGTCCACCGTCATCAGGTCGCGGTACTTGACGATGCCGTCTACCGGGGCCTTGTGCTGGGGCAGATCGCGGCTGGTCGAAGCAGCACCACCCACGTGGAAGGTGCGCATCGTCAGCTGGGTGCCGGGCTCGCCGATGGACTGGGCGGCGATGACGCCGACCGCTTCACCGATGTTGACGGTCTTGCCGCGAGCCAGGTCGCGGCCGTAGCACAGCACGCACACGCCGGTCTGGCTGCGGCAGGTGAGCACCGAGCGGATCTTGATCTTGCGGATGCCCGCCCCTTCGACGGCGGCCACGCCGAGCTCGTCGATGGTCTGGTCGGCCTCGACCAGCACGTTGCCGTCGGCGTCTTCGATGTCTTCCAGAGCCACGCGGCCCAGGATGCGCTCGCCCAGCGGCTGAATGATCTCGCCGGACTCTTCCAGCGCTTCCATGTCGATGCCGTCCAGCGCGCCGCAGTCGTACTCGGTGATGACGGCGTCATTGGCCACATCGACCAAGCGGCGGGTCAGGTAACCGGAGTTGGCGGTCTTCAGCGCGGTGTCGGCCAGACCCTTGCGGGCGCCGTGGGTCGAGATGAAGTACTGCAGAACGCTGAGACCCTCGCGGAAATTCGCGGTGATCGGGGTCTCGATGATCTCGCCAGAAGGCTTGGCCATCAAGCCGCGCATACCGGCCAGCTGGCGCATCTGCTGCTGCGAACCGCGGGCGCCGGAATCCGCCATCATGAAGATGGGGTTAAGCGACTTGGTCTCGCGGCTCTCTTCAGCGTTGTCGGGATTGACGATGCGCTGCTTAGAGATGCCCTCCATCATGACCTTGGTGATCTTCTCGGACGCCGCTGACCAGGTGTCGACCACCTTGTTGTAGCGCTCGCCGTCGGTGATGAGACCATCCAGGTACTGCTGGGTCACGTCGGCGACTTCGTCCTGCGCCTTGTCGATCAGCACTTTCTTGTCGGCCGGGATGGTCATGTCGTCCAGGCTGACCGAGATGCCGGCCTTGGTCGAATTGGCGTAACCGGCAGAGCGCAGCGCATCGGCCAACAGCACGGTCTTCTTGGAGCCGAAGCGGCGATACACTTCGTCGATCAAGGTGCCGATTTCTTTCTTGCCCAGCTCTTTGTTGAACAGCTTGAACGGCGTGCCCTTGGGGATCACTTCGCTCAGCAGGACGCGGCCGGTCGTGGTCTCCAAGACTTCGCGGCCATCGGGCTCGTCCTCGTCCGGATCACGGCCTTCGCTCCAGGTCGGCATGCGCACCTTGATCTTGGCGTGCAGGTGCAGCTCGCTGGCGTCATAGGCCGAGCGCACTTCGCCAGGGCTGCCGTACAGCTTGCCTTCGCCCTTGGCATAGGGCACGTCGCGGGTCATGTAGTACAGACCCAGCACAATGTCCTGCGACGGGTTGATGATCGGCTTGCCAAAGGCGGGGCTCAAGATGTTGTTGGTCGACATCATCAGCACGCGCGCTTCGATCTGCGCTTCCAGGCTGAGCGGCAGGTGGACCGCCATCTGGTCGCCGTCAAAGTCGGCGTTGAACGCGGTGCAGACCAGGGGATGCAGCTGGATGGCCTTGCCCTCGATCAGCACGGGCTCAAACGCCTGCATGCCCAGACGGTGCAGCGTCGGCGCGCGATTGAGCAACACCGGGTGCTCCTTGATCACGTCCTCCAGGATGTCCCACACCACCGCCTGCTCTTTCTCTACCAGCTTCTTGGCGCTCTTGATGGTCGTGACGTAGCCCAGCTCTTCCAGCTTGGCATAGACAAACGGCTTGAACAGCTCAAGCGCCATCTTCTTGGGCAGACCGCACTGGTGCAGACGCAGATCCGGGCCAACCACGATGACGGAACGACCGGAGTAGTCCACGCGCTTGCCAAGCAAGTTCTGGCGGAAGCGACCCTGCTTGCCCTTGAGCATGTCGCTCAGGGACTTGAGCGGCCGCTTGTTGGGGCCAGTGATGACCTTGCCGCGGCGACCGTTGTCGAACAGCGCGTCGACCGCTTCCTGCAGCATGCGCTTCTCATTGCGCACAATGATCTCTGGCGCGGCCAATTCCAGCAGGCGCTTCAAGCGGTTGTTGCGGTTGATGACGCGGCGGTACAGGTCGTTGAGGTCAGAAGTCGCAAAGCGACCGCCGTCCAGCGGAACCAGCGGGCGCAGGTCCGGCGGCAGCACCGGAATGGTGGTCAGGACCATCCACTGCGGCTTGTTGCCGCTGGAGCGCAGGGCCTCGACGATCTTCAAGCGCTTGCCAAGCTTCTTGATCTTGGCCTCGCCCGACAGGACCTTGTTGGCGTTCTCGCCCTTCTCTTCCCAGTTCTGCACTTCCTGGCGCAGGCGCTTGGCCAGGTCGTCCAGGGTTTCGGCGCCGACGCCGTCGCCCGGCCAGCGCTTCTCGGCCGGCGGGATGCGGCCCGGATCCATGTAGCTCAGCAGCTCAAGGATCGCTTCGCCGCCCATCTCCAGGCGCAGGCAGTCGCTGGCCGGCTCGGTGTCAAAAGACAGGTCGCCGTACAGATCCTGCAGGTACTCATAGTCCTCTTGCGACACGATGCGGCCCACGCGCATCGGCCCGACGTCGGGCAGCCACTTGGGCAGGGTGCCGCCGTGGATCTTGGTGATCACATAGCCGTTCTGCACGTCGTAGTAGTCTTCTTCGTTGACCAGCGAGCCGCGGACCACGTCCTTGGAGTAGCGCGAAGTCAGCTTGTCCAGCTCGCCCTGGTCGATGATCGAGCCGCCGTTGGCCGCGCCCTCTAGCTCGCCCAGCAGGTCCGCCTTGCGCTCGCGCGGGATGTAGAACGGCGGAAGGCCCTTCTTGCCCTGCACTTCTTGCACCAGGTCGGCACCGAGGCACACGTACTTGGCGCAGTACAGGACGTACTCCAAGTCCTTGAGCGTCATCCCCAGCAAGTTGCCAATGCGCGACGGCAGGCTCTTGAGGAACCAGATGTGCGCGACCGGCGTGGCCAGGTTGATGTGGGCCAGGCGCTCGCGGCGCACCTTGGACTGGATGACCTCTACGCCGCACTTCTCGCAGACCACACCGCGGTGCTTCATGCGCTTGTACTTGCCGCAGTTGCACTCGTAGTCCTTTACCGGTCCAAAGATCTTGGCGCAGAACAGGCCGTCGCGCTCTGGCTTGAACGTCCGGTAGTTGATGGTCTCAGGCTTCTTGACCTCGCCATTGCTCCACTCCTGGGCAATGCGCCGCGGACTGGCAAGACCGATCTTGACGGCCTTGATGTTGAGGGGATTCTTGGGCTGCTCGAAGAAGTGCAACATCTCTCGCATGGACCACCTTTGCTTGGCTCAGGGCGCCCCTGGGGGCCGCTCCTGTATGTGCGGGAAACTTCTGGCAAGGCCGGTACAAGGCTGCAGCCAGGACCGGCCGGTTAGGGAACGGGGCGGCGGCACCCGCAAAGGCACCGCCGCCCAGATCGCCTATGCGCTACGGGATCGCCGAACCGTCGCGGTCCTGCAGCTCGACGTCCAAGGCCAAAGCCCTGAGCTCCTTGAGCAAGACGTTGAAGGACTCGGGCAGACCCGGCTCGAGCAGGCCTTCGCCGCGCACGATGCTCTCGTACATGCGGGTACGGCCAATCACATCGTCGGACTTGACGGTGAGGAACTCCTGCAGAGCGTAGGCTGCGCCGTACGCCTGCATGGCCCACACTTCCATTTCGCCCAAGCGCTGACCGCCGAACTGCGCCTTGCCGCCCAGCGGCTGCTGGGTAACGAGCGAGTAGGGGCCAATCGACCGGGCGTGGATCTTGTCATCCACCAAGTGGTGGAGCTTCAGCACGTACATCACGCCAACGGTCACGCGCTGGTCAAAGCGGTCGCCGGTGCGGCCGTCGTACAGATCGGTGCGGAAGCCGCCAGTGATGCCAGCGCGGACCAGCAGCTCGCGGATGTTGTCTTCGGTCGCGCCGTCAAACACTGGCGAAGCCAAGCGAATGCCCTCGCAGTTGTCTTCGACAAAGCGCGCCAGGTCGTGGCCGTCCAAGCCGTCAATGAGGCCATCGACCTCCTTGTCTTGGAAGACAAACTTCACGGCCTTGCGCAGCGACTCAATGCTCTCGCCCGCCTCGATCTTCTCGTGCAGCTTCAAGCCGAGCATGCGCGCGGCCCAGCCCAAGTGGGTCTCCAGAATCTGGCCCACGTTCATACGCGAAGGCACGCCTAGTGGGTTCAACACCACGTCGACCGGGCGGCCGTCGGGCAAGAACGGCATGTCTTCTTCGGCCAGGATCCGCGAAACCACGCCCTTGTTGCCGTGGCGACCGGCCATCTTGTCGCCGACCTGCAGCTTGCGCTTGATGGCGACGTAGACCTTGACCATCTTGATGACGCCCGGAGGCAGCTCGTCACCGCGGACAAAGCGCTTGATCTTCTCTTCGAAGTACATGCGCGTCTCGTTGGCGTGCACTTCCAGGTGGTCGAGCAGAGCCGTCAGCTGCGCCGACACGTCCTTGTCGGACACGCGCAGATCCGCCCACGCCGCCGGGACCTTGTAGCGGTCGCCCTCGTCGTAGAGGTGATCGGGCAGCAGGTCGACCATTTCGTCGTTCAGGTCCACGCCCTTGGCAAACACCACTTCGCCCTGGTCATTGACGACCTTGCTCACGGTGCGCTGGCCCTGCAGCATCCGCCGCGCCTTGTCAAACGTCGAGCCGGCCAGGATCTGGACTTCGTCAGCCATATCCTTGAGCAGGTTGGACTTCTCGTCCTCCTCGATGTCCAGCGTGCGCTCGTCTTTGGGCTCGGACTTGCGGGTAAACACCTTGGCGCCAATCACGGTGCCCACGGTGCCCGGGGGAACCTTGAGCGAGGTGTCGCGAACGTCGCCGGCCTTCTCGCCAAAGATCGCCCGCAGCAGCTTCTCTTCCGGGCTCAGCTGGGTCTCACCCTTGGGGGTGATCTTGCCGACCAGAATGTCGCCGGTCTTGACCTCGGCGCCGATGCGGATGATGCCCGAGACGTCGATGTCCTTGAGCGCCTCTTCCGAGACGTTGGGGATGTCGCGGGTGATGTCTTCCTTGCCCAGCTTGGTGTCGCGGGCCACGCACTCAAACTCCTCAATGTGAATCGAGGTGAAGAGGTCTTCCTTGATCACCTTCTCAGAGATCAAGATCGAGTCTTCGTAGTTGTAGCCACCCCAGGGCATGAACGCCACAACGACATTGCGGCCCAGGGCCAGCTCGCCGCGGTCGGTCGCGGGGCCGTCGGCAATCACATCGCCTTCGCGGATATGGTCGCCACGGCGCACGATCGGCCGCTGGTTGACGCAGGTCGACTGGTTGGAGCGGGTGTACTTGACCAGCTTGTAGATGTCGGTCGACGCGCTCGGATCATCGGGCTCGACGTCGCGCTTGACCACGATGCGGTTGGCGTCGACGCGCTCGACGGTGCCCGAGTGCTTGGCCACCACGGTCACGCCAGAGTCGGCGGCTACAGTGCGCTCGAGGTTGGTGCCGATGAGCGGCGACGTCGTGCGCAGCAGAGGCACGGCCTGGCGCTGCATGTTCGAGCCCATCAGCGCGCGGTTGGCGTCGTCGTTCTCCAAGAACGGAATCAGCGACGCAGCCACCGACACCAGCTGGTTGGGGCTGACGTCCATCAGCTCCACTTCAGAGGGCGTGACCTGCTTGAATTCGCCGGACTTCCGCACGTCGATCAAGCTGCCGATCAGGTGGCCTTGGGCGTCCAGCTTGGAGTTGGCCTGGCAAATGACCCGGTCCTCTTCCTCCAGCGCCGAGTAGTACTCGTAGGCGTCCTGCGGAATACCTTCGTGCACTTCGCGGTACGGCGTCTCAATGAAGCCGTACTCGTTGACGCGCGCGTAGGTCGACAGCGAGGCGATCAGACCGATGTTTGGACCTTCAGGGGTCTCGATCGGGCAGATGCGGCCGTAGTGGGTCGGGTGCACGTCGCGGACTTCAAAGCCGGCGCGGTCGCGGGTCAGACCACCTGGGCCAAGGGCCGAGAGGCGGCGCTTGTGGGTGACTTCCGACAGCGGATTGGTCTGGTCCATGAACTGCGACAGCTGCGAGCTGCCAAAGTACTCGCGGACCACGGCGCTCATCGGCTTGGCGTTGATGAGCTCGTGGGGCATCGAAGTCTCGATGTCCTGAGCGATGCTCATCTTTTCCTTGATCGCCCGCTCCATGCGCACCAGACCGACGCGGCACTGGTTCTCCATCAGCTCGCCCACCGCGCGAACGCGGCGATTGCCCAGGTGGTCGATGTCGTCGATGACAAAGCCCTGGCGCTGGTTCTTGAGGGCCAGCAGGTAGCCGATGGTGCGCAGGATGTCGGCCTTGGTCAGCGTGTAGCACGGCGTCACCGGGGCAAAGCCCAGGCGGTCGCGCAGCTGCTCGTTGCCTTCGACGCGGATCTGCACCTGGCGATTGCCGCGCACCGGCGTAATCAGCACCGTGCGCTGCTTGGTGACCACCGAGGTCAGCAAACCAGTGTTTACGCGCACTTCGGGCTGATAGACGCCGCCCGGCATGTCCAGGCGCTGGCGCAGCAGCTCGTGGGCCTCGACCGAGATCTCAGCGCCTTCCTCGCGAGCGCGGATGACAAGCTCTGCCCCATTCTCCAAGGAGACGCTCAGCGGACCTTCGTCGCCCCAGGCCGCCTGCAGCGCCGTTGCCAGCTCGCTGGGAAGCGCCTGGGCCGCGTTGGCAAACGCCTTCTGCTCGATCTTCCAGCTGACCCGCTGCTCGGTGCCTGCCGCGCCGCGCACCGCAAACCCCAGGGCCCAGTCGGCCTGCTTGACCGACTCCGGCCGAGTCAGGTCGGTGACAGAGAACACGCCGGCCAGGTGGTTGGCGAGCTCTTGCGGCGACACGTGCTTGGGGTCGGCAAAGCTGTTCTTGTCTAGGCGGACCTGAAAGGTCTTGACCTTGACATTGGTGTTGTACAGCTGGAACTCGAGCTTCCAATTCTTGAAGTCGCCGGCGGGCGCTCCCAGATCAAAGCTGCGGTCACGGCGCATCGACACGGTCTCTAGGCGGACCAGGCCCTGCTTCTTGAGAGCCTGCAGCGCGTCGCGGTGGGCGAACTTGTACTCGACCTTCATGCGGCCGACGTCGCTCAGGTCGTAACGCTGCTCGTTGAAGAACAGGTTGTTGAAGTAGTTGCGCGCCTGGTTGGCCGACGGCGGATCGCCCGGACGCAGGTGGTGGTAGATGTCTTCGATCGCCTGCTCGGGGCTGGGCGTGCGCTTGCGCTTGGTGACGTCGTCCAGGTCCTTCTTCAACGTGTCGCGCAGGTGAGGGCCGTAGTTGAAGCGGTCAATGAACAGCGCGTCAAACTTGCTGATTCCGGCGACCAGCAGCTTGTCGAGGTTGTCGCGGGTCAGCTCGGTGTTGGCCTCAAACAGGACCTCGCCGGTGTTCTCGTCGATGATGTCGTGGGCCGTCACCTTGCCGTCGACCGACTCCGGCGGGATCTCCAGCTTGGAGATGCCGGCGTCGCGCAGCTTCTTGATCACCCGCGGAGTGAACTTCTTGTTCTTCTCCAACATCATCTCGCCCGATAGCGGGTGGACGATCGGCTCGCTGGCGCGCTGGCCCTCCAGCAAGGTAAAGTCCAAGGCCCGATAGACCTTGAGGTCGTCGCCCTGCTTCTCAAACGAGATGGTCTCCACCTCATAGTAGTAGTTGAGCAGCTCCTCGACGGAGTAGCCCAAGGCGCGCAGCAGCACGGAAACGTACAGCTTGCGGCGGCGGTCGATTCGCACCCACAGCGTGTCCTTGTGGTCAAACTCAAAGTCCAACCAGGAACCGCGGTAGGGGATGACGCGCGCCGAGTAGATACGCTTGCCGCTGGCGTGGGTGCGGCCCTTGTCGTGCTCAAACAGCACGCCGGGGCTGCGGTGCAGCTGGCTGACGATGACGCGCTCAGAGCCATTGATGATGAAGGTGCCGGCGTCGGTCATCAGCGGAATTTCGCCGAAGTAGACTTCCTGCTCCTTGGCATCGCGAATGGTCTGCACGCCAGTTTCCGACAGATCAAACACCACCAGCCGGATCAGAACTTTGATCGGCGAGGCGTACGTCATGCCGCGGGCGCGGCACTCGCCGACGTCGTACTTGGGCTCTTCCAGGTGGTACGAAAGGAATTCCAGACTCGCGGTCTTGTTGAAGTCCTGAATCGGAAACACCGACGAAAAGATCGCCTGCAGGCCGACGTTCTCGCGCTGTGCCGGAGGCACATTGCGCTGCAAGAACTTGTCGTAAGACTGCCGCTGCACGTGGATCAGGTCAGGGACCTTGACCACCCGATTGATGCGCGAAAACGACTTGCGGACCCGCAGATCCATCGCAGTGCGTGCCATGCTTGGGGTGCTCCTTTCGTAAGTAGGTCGGTGCCGTGAGCGGGTAGCGAGGAGTGGATTCCTGCCTCCCCACTGTCTGCTGGGCGGGCAACAGGGCCGCGACGCGGTCTGCTGCTGGAATGCAGGGTCAAGGCTCATCGCCCCGGCCTGCGTGGCTCCTGCGCGCCCGCGGGGGCGCCCGCCGAACCAGGCGGTACTAAGAACACAGCGACAGAACCTGCGACGCAGACGCCCCCCGGGGCGCGGCCGAGCCTGAGCTCAGCCGGCCCCGAGGGGTTGTCTGTAGACCGTTGCAGCCGGTCTCATCCGCCGTGAAGTGGGCGCACGGCCCCTCCGCAGCAGCGGATGCGACCTTTTGAACTACTTGACCTCGACCTTGGCGCCGGCTTCTTCCAGCTTCTTCTTGATGCTGTCGGCATCGGCCTTCGAGACGGCTTCCTTGACGACGCCGCCGGCCTTCTCGGCCAGGTCTTTCGCTTCCTTGAGGCCGAGGGCGGTGATCTCGCGGATAGCCTTGATCACGTTGATCTTGTTGGCACCCGGGTCGAGGATGATGACGTCGAACTCGGTCTTCTCTTCGACGACCGGAGCCGCAACCGCAGCCGCCGGGCCCGCCGCGACGGCGACCGGAGCGGAAGCCTTGACGCCCCACTTCTCTTCGAGGGCCTTGATGACGTCGGCCAGCTCGAGGATGGTCAGGCCGGACAGGTGGTTGATCAGATCGTCCTTGGAAATCGACATGGCATTGCTCCTGAGGAGGCGCGGTGGCAAGACCGGTTCAGGTCTAGCGGGCTTGAGCCCTGGTGAGTCCGCGCCAGTTGTACTTGGTTGGGTTCTGGATCGTATCCCTGCGAACCGTGTTTACGCGGCCTGCTCGAGCTGCTCTTTGCGCTGGGTGAGCACGTTCATCAGACCCGAGCCGATACCGGCCAGGGTTCCCACAAACTTGCTCGGTACCGCGGTGAGCGTCCCGAGGAACATCGCCCGCAACTCGTCCATGCTCGGCAGCTCGCTCAGCGTCTTGACACCCTCGTAATCGAGAGCCAGACCCTGAATCGCACCGCCTTTCACAACGAGATTGGGGACATCTTTGGCCACTTTGAGAATCGCTTTGGCCGGACCCACTGGGTCTTTGCCAAAGGCGATCAACACGGGCCCCACCAGCTTGTCGCTGGCCACCTCCAAAGAGGTGCCTTTTACCGACAAGCGAGCAAGGGTGTTCTTGACGACGCGAACATCGCCGCCAGCTTTACGGACCTCGGCGCGCAGAGTCTGCATCTCCTTGACGGTGATGCCTTTGTTCTCTGCCACGACCAGGCCGTCGATGCCGACGAGTTCCTGCCGCAGGGTGTCGACCCGCTGCTGCTTCTGCTGCTTATTCACGGGTTTCCCTCCTTGCTTCGCCTGAGAACGGGCGACCGGCCCCATGCCGATCACCCCACGCTGGGATACGCTGCCCGGCGCTGGGCCGGGCTGGTCCTGAACTCACAACCCCCACAGGGCGGCAGTGCTCGCGAACCGCGTGTTCTCCTCGCGCCTCCGCCGGACTTATCGCTGCTTGCGCAGCTCGCCGGCTTCTCAGACGCGCCCCCGAAGCTTCGGGAGCTGCCCTCCGACCTGTGTCAGGCCGGAGGCGTTGCCCGGCCGAAGCCGGACTACGTTCAGGGAGCCATTGCTGGCTCCATCGCCCTGGGTCACCGCAGCGACCCAGGGCCCAGTGCTTGCGCCAGACCTAGTGCTTCTCAGTGTGCACGGTCAGCGGGTCCACCTTGACGCCGGGCGAGTGGGTGGTGGCCACCGTCACTGCGCGCACGTAGGTGCCCTTGGCGGCCGTCGGCTTGGCCTTGACCAGCGCGTCGACCAGGGCCGCCACGTTCTCTGTCAGGGCCGCGGTCGCGAACGAGCGCTTGCCAACGCCGGCGTGGATGATGCCGGACTTCTCAGCGCGGAACTCGATCTTGCCGCCCTTGGCCGCCTTGACCGCAGCGCCAACGTCCATGGTCACAGTGCCGACCTTGGGGTTGGGCATCAGACCGCGTGGGCCGAGCAGCTTGCCGATCTTACCGACCGCCACCATCATGTTGGGGGTAGCGATGCAGGTATCGAAATCGAACCAGCCTTCTTTGACCTTGTCGATGAGCTCGTCGCCGCCGGCGAAGTCAGCGCCTGCATCCAGGGCCTCTTTCTCTTTCTCGCCGCGGGCGAACACCAAGACGCGGTTGACCTTGCCGGTGCCGTTGGGCAGCACCACCGCGCCGCGGACCATCTGGTCGGCGTGCTTGGGGTTGATGCCCAGGTTGATGGCGACTTCGACGGTCTCGTCGTACTTGGCGGCCGGCATGGCCTGAACCAGGCTGATGGCCTCTTCAACGGTGTAACGCTTGGTGCGGTCGACGGTGGCGAGCGCCGCACGGTATTTCTTAGAACGGTTCGGCATAGCGAAAATCTCCTGTTTTCCGTGGGCTGGATCAGCCGATGACGTCGATACCCATAGAGCGCGCGGTTCCGGCGATGGTCAGCATCGCCCCTTCCATGTCGACCGCGTACAGGTCTGGCATCTTGATCTTGGCGATCTCTTCCAGTTGCGCCTTGGTCACCTTGCCGACCTTGTCGCGGTTGGGAACCGACGAACCCTTGGTCAGGCTGGCGTACTTGAGCAGCAAGCGCGAAGCCGGCGGCGTCTTGGTGATGAACGTGAACGACCGGTCGGAGTAGACCGTGATCACCACCGGAATGATCATGCCGACCTGGGCGGCCGTCTCTGCATTGTAGGCCTTGCAGAACTGCATGATGTTGACGCCGTGCTGACCCAGCGCCGGACCTACCGGCGGCGAGGGCGTGGCCTTGCCCGCGGGCAACTGCAACTTCACGTATCCAGTAATTTTCTTTGCCATTTTCCACTCTCGCCGGCGGTTTCAACGCACCGTCAGCGTCCCTGCTTGCCCGGCCTGCCTAGAGGCATCCGCGCACCGTGCTCAAGCGGCCGGTCCAGACTTGCGCCCAGTTGTCCAGCCTCGCACCCGTTGTACCCCTGAGCACCCATGCTCAGGAGCCGTACAGCAAACCCCTCTGCCCCCAAAGGGCCAAGGGTTAGCTGCCGATCTTCTCGACCTGCATAAAGCCCAATTCCACTGGAGTAGCGCGACCAAAGATCGACACCAGCACCTTGAGCTTCTGCTTGTCTGCCTGCACTTCGGCGACCGTGCCTGAGAAGTTGCAGAACGGACCGTCGATGACGCGCACTTCCGCGCCTTCGTCAAAACTGACCACCGGCTTGGCTTGCACTTCGCTCTGCTCGAGCTGGCCCAGGATCTTGGCGACCTCGTGGTCCGGCACCGGCGTCGGCATCTTCATCTTGTCCTTCTCGGACCCGACAAAGCCAATGATCTTCTGAGTATTCTTGACCAAGTGCCAGCTCGCCTCCGCCAACACCATCTGCACAAGCAGATAGCCGGGGAAGAACTTGCGCTTGGTCTCGCGCCGAACCCCGCCGGCGCGCACTTCGGCAACTTTCTCGGTCGGCACCAGTACTTCGCCAAACAGCTCTTCCAGGCCTTCGTCCTTGATGCGCTGCACCAAGCTGGCGCGGGCCACGTTTTCAGAACCAGTATAGGTATTGACGATATACCAGCGCTTGCGCGGCGCGCGGCGCGGCGGAAGGCCGCTCTCGAGACCGGATTCGGCCGGAGCGATGGCGCTCGGCTCTGAGCCCTCATTCAGCTGGGATGGGCTGGCGATAGGCTGGGACGGCGTCTGCATGATTTACCTCGGGGCGCGCCGTCAGGCAGCGGCGCCCAGGGAAAGCGCGTGGCGGGTGGCAAAGTGACCTGCCCGCTGCATCGAGTCGGCTTAGATCCGGTACACCAACCGGGTCAGGGCGGCGAACACCGTATCAAAGGCCCACAGGCACGCACCCACCACCAAAGTGGTGGCCACTACCACCCGCGTCGACAACTGCACTTCCGGCCAGCTCGGCCAGGTCACCAGGCGCAATTCACCTGCAACCTCGTGGGCCAGCACAAAAAGACGCTCATTGCGCCACAGGTACAGGCCGCCAGCGACGCCCAGGCCAATGCCCAACAAGTTGCTCAGCCGAAACTCGCGGCCGATGACCTTGAGATCCCAGCTGTCAACGCTGTCTCCCAGGAAAGTCCAGTCGTGCGGCGGGGCAGGCAGGGCATCAAGCCCTGACGCAATCAGGCTCGCCCCGACGAACCACATCAACAGGGCTGCCGCAACGAATGCCAAGTTGACGATCCGCTCTTGGCTCATCGGCGCACTCCGCTTGCGCCTCTCGCAGAGGCGCTTGACTCTATCTGCCGCGTGGGTTGCTGGCCGCAACGCCTTTGCGCGGGTGTTGCTGCCGCAACGTCATTCCGCCTGTGGCCCAAGGATGGGAGCCAGCGCGGGGGGCAGGTCAGGCGGGATTCGAACCCACAACCCGCAGATTTGGAGTCTGCTGCTCTACCGTTGGAGCTACTGACCTGTCGTGCAGCGACCCCTACCGGGGCCGCCGCCTGCCATGAACCAAGAAACCGTACCAAACCGACAAACCTGTCCACACCGGGCACACCACTTAGCTTTGGGTCGCCTGCGGCTGGCCAAGGTGCCCTAAAGCATCCTGCCCAGCCCGACGTTGGTCCAGGCTACTTGGTCTCTTTGTGCTCTGTGTGCTTGCGCTCGAAGCGGCAATACTTGCTGAACAGGAGGCGACCCGGCTTGGTCTTCTTGTTCTTGGTCGTAGTGTAGCGCGAGACGCCCGGCAGTCCGCTGGTGCGGCAGCTCTGGCACTCAAGGTGAATGATGCTGATGTTGGTCTTTGCCATGGTATGCTCGCACCCTTATTCGCTTGCAGGGGTTCAAGGTCGGCCACCGAAGCAACCGACCTTGAACCCCGCTCGAGCAGCGCTCTGAATCCCAAGGGCTTCAGGCGCGGAGTAGTTCAGGCGCCGAGTCCCCGAAAGGGGGCGCCTAGAGACCTCAGTCCTTCAGGATTTCCGCCACGGCGCCGGCGCCGACGGTGCGGCCGCCCTCGCGGATGGCGAAGCGCATGCCCTTCTCCATCGCGACGGGGTGGATGAGCTTGATGATGAGCTCAACCTGGTCGCCCGGCTTGACCATTTCGATGCCCTCGGGCAGGTCAATGTCGCCGGTGATGTCGGCGGTGCCGAAGTAGAACTGCGGGCGGTAGCCCTTGAAGAACGGCTTGCTGCGGCCGCCTTCGTCCTTGGAGAGCACGTACACGGTCGCCTTGAAGGTGGCGTGCGGCGTAACGGAGCCGGGCTTGGCCAGAGACTGGCCGCGCTCGACGTCGTCGCGCTTGATGCCGCGCAGCAGCGCGCCCAGGTTGTCGCCGGCCTGACCCTGCTCCACGATCTTGTGGAACATTTCGATGCCGGTGACGGTGCTCTTGATGGTCGGGCGGATGCCGACGATCTCGACTTCCTCGTTGACCTTGATCACGCCGCGGTCGACGCGGCCGGTGACGACGGTGCCACGACCAGAGATGGTCATGACGTCTTCGACCGGCATCAGGAACGGCTTGTCAAACTCGCGGAGCGGGTCTGGAATGAAGTTATCCAGAGCGTCCATCAGCGCGTCGATCGACTGGGTGCCGAACTTGCTGTTCTCGCCCTGGAGCGAGAGCAGAGCCGAACCGCGGATGATCGGGGCATTGTCGCCATCGTAGTCGTACTTGCTGAGCAGCTCGCGCAGCTCCATGTCGACCAGATCGACCAGCTCACCGCTCGGGTCGTCGGCGTAGGCGATGTCGCACTTGTTCAAGTAGACGACGATCTTGGGCACGTTGACCTGACGGGCGAGCAGGACGTGCTCGCGGGTCTGGGGCATCGGGCCGTCGGTCGCCGCGCAAACCACGATCGCACCGTCCATCTGGGCGGCGCCGGTGATCATGTTCTTGATGTAGTCGGCGTGACCCGGGCAGTCGACGTGGGCGTAGTGACGCTTGCCGGTCTCGTACTCGACGTGTGCGGTCGAGATCGTGATGCCGCGAGCCTTTTCCTCGGGGGTCTTGTCGATTTCATCAAACGACTTGACCTTGCCCATGCCCTTGCTGGCCTGGTGCTTGGTGATGGCTGCCGTCAACGTCGTCTTGCCGTGGTCGACGTGGCCGATGGTTCCCACGTTCACGTGGGGCTTGGTGCGCTCAAACTTGGCCTTGGCCATGACTGCTGTCCTCCCGCCACCCCAAGTGGCGTTACCCGAATCTGTAGCGGAATCACGTCTAGGCAGCCGGGCCCGCGTGTCCATGGTTGGCGCCCGACGCTCGGGCTGTGCGTTCACCCGCCGGCAGAGCAGACAGCTCTTCGAGGGGGCGAGAGAACCACTGCGCCGGTCAGCGGAGTGCTTGCTCTCGCCGACCTTTGACGTGGATCCCGGAGCCTATGACCGGATTTGAACCGGTGACCTCTTCCTTACCAAGGAAGTGCTCTGCCAACTGAGCTACATAGGCACATGTGCACCTTGCGGTGCGGCATGCCCCGGCTGACCGATGCGACCCGCAAAGGGCGATCTGTCGGGCGGCGGCGAATCTGACGTCCAGGAGGTCCAGAGCCTTGGCAGGCTCGCTTGCTCTTGGGAGCGGGAAACGGGATTCGAACCCGCGACATTCAGCTTGGAAGGCTGACGCTCTGCCAGCTGAGCTATTCCCGCATTGGCGGCCCGCTGACAACCTCCGAAGAAGTCGGTCCTGCGAACTCTATTCCCACTCTGGCCCAGCTTCGCGCGCAGCGTGTTGGGGTGGAGGTGGGACCTGGTGGAGGGTGGTGGATTCGAACCACCGTAGGCGTACGCCGGCAGATTTACAGTCTGCTCCCATTGGCCACTCGGGCAACCCTCCAGCGAATTCTTGGCTCGATCTGTCAACTTAACCAGGACCCTCTTTGCGCGACCTGCGACTTGCGCCGCAATCTGCCAGGGGTCAAGCCCTTTGTGCACTCGCCTGCCCAGTCTCGCCGGCCGTTGCCAGCTTACTTGGGCGAGCACCGGATTGCAGCGCCCGCTTGGAGCCCTGCAACTGGAGCTGGCGATGGGACTCGAACCCGCAACCTGCTGATTACAAATCAGCTGCTCTGCCAATTGAGCTACGCCAGCACCGTTCGATTTCGATCAGCACCGTCCGGAGTCTCAAGCCCAGCCGCGGCCCTGGCAGCCACAAGGCCGGAGACGCTGTTGGGGCTTGCTTCGTGCTCAGGCTGGGGGCCGTTGGACGAGCGGAGTTCTGGTCCCTCGGACCCGCGCGCAGCGGATCCATTCGGGGCGCACGAGTATCCAGCTATTCGCCGGCTGGGTCAAGAGGGATCGTTCAAATTGCCACCCGCTCGGCCGAGGGCGGCGGCACCTGGGCCCGCGCCAAGTGCAGGGCCAGGGTGGCAAAGGCCGACACGTTGAGCGACTGCATCTCGCCCACACTGCCAAGTTTAGCTACGATATCGCAGCGTTTACGCACCAGAGGCCGCAGGCCGCCGCCCTCGGCCCCAAGCACCAAGGCAGTGACGCCGTCAAAGCTATGGGTCGCCAGATCGCCGCAGCCCGGCTCCAGCCCCGTGCCGACCACAAACACGCCGCGATCCTGCAGAATCTGCAGCGTTCTTGCCAGATTGACCACGCGAACCACCGGAACGATCGCCGTGGCGCCGCGCGAGATCCGCTCGACCAATGGCGTCACCCCTGCGGCGCGATCCTGCGGAATCACAATGGCTTGAACTCCAAAGAATGCCGCGGACCGCAGAATCGCACCCAAATTGCGCGGGTCGGTGATCGAGTCAAGGACCAGAATCAAGGTGCCGCGCGGGCATCCGGCCTCTGGCACCAGCGCGTCCAGGTCGGTGTACGCGAACTCGGTCACCCGCAGCGCCACGCCCTGGGGATTGCCGGGATCGTCATCAAACGGCGGCACTTCTTTGTCAGTGACGGGAACCCGCGCCGCCGCAGCCGCTTGGCGCACCTGGGCCTGCACCCGCGGATCGCGCGACCACAGCAGGACCTCGCGGACGCGCTGGGCCTTGTGCTGCAACAGCGCCAGCGCTGCGTGAACTCCGGTCACCAGGTCGACTGGTGGGGCCACCCTGCCGGTGCGCGCCGTGAATTCCGCCGCGTGGTTATCTGCTTGGGCATCGCCGTGCCGCGGCGCGTGCTGAGGCATCGCATCGCGAGGACCGCGATCGTCGCGGCGCGGGCCCTGATCGCGGCTGCCGCCGTAGCCGCGGCCACCGCCACCGCCGTAGCCGCCCCCACCGCCTTGGCCGCCGTAGCTGCCGCCGCCGCGCGGGCCGCCGGGCCCGCCGCTGCCACCTGGGC
>CAIXGW010000244.1 GCA_903919145.1 uncultured Myxococcales bacterium | reverse complement strand
CTTGGGTCCTACTGCTGGGTCTTTTCCGTACCCCAAACCACGTCCGTTCCGGAACCCGCAACGAACTTGGGGTTTGGGGTACTAGTACCCAAGACCGTTCATTCGCTCCGGGTTGCACCCGGTTCTTGTTCACGGGTCTTGGGTCCTACTGCTGGGTCTTTTTCCGTACCCCAAACCACGTCCGTTCCGGAACCCGCAACGAACTTGGGGTTTGGGGTACTAGGTGGCCGCGCAGGGCCGCCGACCCGTCCACGGCCGCCGGGCTGCCGCACTTGTGGCAATGGCCAGATCGTGTCAAAAAGCAGGACGAGTCAGGCAGCCGTCTTGCCACTGTTGCCGCGATCCCAGTTTGCCGACCTCTTGCCACCCCCGAGCTTGCCCATGGCTGAGCGCATTTGTCCGCAGTGTGGCGTGGAGACAGCGGCGCTGGTGTGCCCTCAGCACCAGTGCCCCACGGTGACG
The DNA here is from genome assembly GCA_903919145.1 of uncultured Myxococcales bacterium. Lineage (GTDB taxonomy): Bacteria > Myxococcota_A > UBA9042 > UBA9042 > UBA9042 > SXRM01. Next base: position 22,259 of record CAIXGW010000244.1, on the reverse strand, counting down.
CGCGGCGGCGGGTCGCTGTCGCAGCTGCAGGCCGGCACCGTCATCGACCAGCGCTATCGCATTGAGGGGCAGCTGGGCAAAGGCGGCTTTGGCGCGGTGTTTCTGGCCAGCCATGTGGCGACCAAGCAGCAGGTGGTGCTCAAGGTCCTAAAGCCCGATCTGACCGAAGATCCCACGCAAGTCCAGCGGTTCTACAATGAAGCCCGCGCGTCTTCGCTGCTGTCTCACCCGCACACGGTGCGCGTTCACGATTTTGGCCAGACCGACGGCGGCCTGCTGTACATCGCCATGGAGCGGCTGCACGGCAAAGAACTGGCCCAAGCGCTGAAAGAAAGCCCCACTGGCCGTCTGGCGGCGCCGCGGCTGCTGCGGATTGCCTCGGCGGTGTGCAAGAGCCTGTCAGAGGCGCACCACGCCGGCCTTGTGCACCGCGATCTCAAGCCAGACAACGTCTTCTTGTGCCAGGTCCATGGCGAAGACGAGTTCGTCAAGGTCATCGATTTTGGCATCGCCAAGCCGGTCGACGCGCCGGTCGATGGCGGCCTGACGCGCACCGGGTTCACCGTGGGCACCCCCAAGTACATGAGCCCAGAACAGGTGATGCAGCGCCAGCTGGACGGCCGCAGTGATTTGTATTCGCTTGGGATTGTGATGTACCAGTGTCTGTGCGGAGAGGTGCCGTTTAGCGGGACCACCCCCATGGAGACGCTGATGGCCCACTTGCAGGACCGGGCGCGGCCCCTGGCGCAGCGGGTGCCCGACCTGCCGCCGGCAGTGATTGCGCTGGTCGAAAAGGCCATGGCCAAAAAAGCCGAAGAGCGGTGGGCGGATGCGGATGAGCTGCGCCAGGCCATCGCCTCTGTCTTGGCTGAGATCGAAGGCGGCCCCCAGCCCGCCACGGGCCACACCGGTCGCACGCCGGCTGTCAGCGACACCTCGGCCCAGCGGGCAGCGGTGGCGGCGACCACGGCCAGCGAGTCGCCCAAAGCCCCGCCGCTGCCGCAGACCCAGCCGCGCGGGCGGGCGCCGGCCCCCCAGCCAGCGGCCGCCGAGGCCACGGAGTTTCACGCAGAGGTCTATGCGGCACAGGCTCCTCCCGCGCGACCGGCTGCTGCTGCGGCCGCCCCAAAGGCGTCGACCCAAGGCACGGCCGAGCCGCAGGAAACCGCCGCCACGCCGCTGCCTGCTGAGCCGCAGGAAACCGCCGCCACGCCGCTGCCTGCTGAGCCGCAGGAGACGACCGCCACGCCCCTGCCCTCCGCGGCTGACGAGCCAGAGATCACCCTTTACGCCCAATCGCCGCTGCCTTCCAAGCCATTTAGAGAGGCCAGCACCGAAATTTTTGAGCATCCGACCCTGCGCGAGCCCTATCAGCCGCAGACCCTTAGCCTGCCCACGGCCAAGCTGGCTGAGCCGGCCGAGCCCGCCGCCCACACGCTGCTGCACCCCGCACCGGGTCGGCCCACTGCGGCGCCAGCCCAGCGCAAACGCGGCGCAAGCTGGCTGGCCGCGGCGCTAGCCGGCGTGGCCGCGATCGTCGGGCTGGGGGCGTGGCAGCTTACGGCGGACCCCCAAGCCGCTCCTGTGGCAGGGCCCGCCGCAGCGGCAGCTCCGGCTGCCGAGCCCGTACCTGCCCCAGCGCCAGCCCCGGCAGTTGCGCCAGCACCCGCCCCAGCGCCAGCCCCGGCAGTTGCGCCAGCACCCGCCGCCGCGGCGGCTCCGGCTGCCCAGCCAGCACCCGCCCCAGCGGCAGCACCGGCAGCTGAGGCAGCACCCGCCCCGGCGGCGGTCCCGGCTGCCGAGCCAGCCGCTGCCCCTGCGCCAGCTCCCGCTGCAGCGCAACCGCCCGCCCCCGCTGCAGTCCCCGCACCCGCAGCTGCCCCAGCGGACGCGCCGGCGCCAGCCCCAGCGGCCAAGCCAGCGGCGGCAGAGGTCAAGCCAGGGCCCGCCAGCCGCGCTGCTGGTGGGGCAGCCAAAAAGGCTCCAGCCAAGTCCAAATCCGCCAAAGGCGGCGATGGCGACAAAGCCCTCTAGGAGCCTGCCGATGTGGATGCGCCCACTGACAGCCGTTTCTCTGCCCCAGCAACCGCCCAATTGGCCCAATGCCCGCAGGCAGCTGTGGTTGCGGCCCCTGCGCCGGTGGCTGTGCTTGGCGGTGGTTCTGGGGCTGGCCCTGCTGGCGGGGCCGGCGCTGGCCAAGCCGGATGCGGGCAAGGCGATCGCCGATGACGCCGCGGTGCGGTTCAAGGAAGGCAAATTCCTGGAGGCGGCAGAGCTTTTTGAGAGGTCCTTTGCCCTGAATCCGCGCAAGCTGGTGCGGCTGCGCAACGCCGGCCGCGCCTATGAAGAAGCGGGGCGGCTGGAATACGCCTGCCTGATTTTTGAGCGGTATCTGCAGCAAGCGCCGGTTTCAGCAGAGAAAGTAGAGGTCAAGCAGCGCCTGGAGCGGCTGCGGCGGCTGCTGGAGCTGGTGCCACAGTCCAAGCCCGAGACTGGAGGCGATGCTGTGAGCCCAGAGGGCAAGGTGCCTGACAAGTTGCCGGTCTCGCTGTCGATTCCTCTGGAGGGTAGCCTGGCCGAAGAGGCCGCCGAAGAGGGGCGACCGCTGCCGTGGGTCGCCCTGGCTGTGGGTGCGGCGGTGCTGGCGGGCGGCGCGGCGTGGGGCGTCGTCAACGAGCTTGATGCAGCCAGCATAGAAGACAACGCCAGCACACTGGGCTCCGAGTACCCGGGTGGCTTTCCCAAGCTGGAGGCCGACCGCCAAGACGTGCGCACGTCGCGCTACCTTGCCTGGAGCACCGCCGGCGTGGGAGCGGCCGTGGTCGGCGGCAGCCTGCTGTGGGCCCTGCTGCCGCGCAGCGCTGAAAGAGCCGTGCTGGCCCCGGCGCCCGATGGCCGCGGCCTGGTCGTGGCCTGGCGGTTCTGATCCCGGCCAGGGGGCTGCTGCGGCCAACAACACGGCTACCACGGCCCAGCGCTGGCCGGTTGCCCGCCCCTGTTCGATCGCCAGCCAGTTTGGGCGTACACTGCGGGGCCAAATCGGTGCCTCTGTCGCACCGCCAAGGTCGCCATGCCCGCCATCCCCTCGACCGCTGCCCCCGCCGATCCCACTGCCGCCGCCACCGCCGCCAAAGCTCACCAGTTGGCCAAGTTGTTCTGGGCCCTGGCCGCCACCACCTGGGTGCAGATCGCCTTTGGTGCGCTGGTGCGGGCAGAAAAGGCCGGGCTGTCCTGCCCAGACTGGCCGCTGTGCCACGGCGAATTCATCCCCAACCTCAAGCTGGAAGGCGTGGTCTACGAGTATGGCCACCGCGTGTTTGCCCTGGCAGTCTCTGCGCTTTTTGCCTGGGGCGGCGTGCGGGTGTGGCGCGAGCCAGCGTTGCGCCAGAAAGTGGGCCGCTGGATCGTCGGCGGCGCGGTGCTGCTGCTGGTGCAGATCGTCTTTGGCGGCCTGACGGTGCTGATTGTCCACTCTGGAGACGGCGCCGACCGCCCGGCCACCTGGACCGTGGCCACCCACCTGATCTTGGGCAATACCTTTGCGGCATTGGCGCTGATCGCCGCCCAGGACCTGCAGCGCTGGGGCCGGCACACCGTAGAGACCCCGCCGGCGCGATCCGTTCACTGGCTGGCCACGCTGTGGACGTCCAGCCTGGTGTTTCAGCTGCTGCTGGGCGGCGCTATTGCCGGGTCGATTGCCGGCCTGGTCTGCACCGAGTTTCCCAGCTGCAACGGCGGCGTGTGGTTTCCCACCTTTCAGGGCTGGGTCGGCTGGCAGGTCATTCACCGCCTGAACGCCTATGTGCTGACGATTCTGGGCTTGTCTCTGGCGTGGAGAGCCCGCCAACATCCGGCGCTTGGCGGCATCACCCGGGCGCTGGCGCTGTTGATTGCCCTGCAGATCGGCGTAGGAGCGGCCAACGTGCTCAGCTACCTCAACGTCTACGTCACCACGGCCCACTCTCTGCTGGCGGCGCTGCTGTTCTCTACCACCGGTGCGCTGTGGTATCACCTGCGCCGTCTGCCGCATCCCTAGCCGCCCCCTCCGCACGGTCGCACGCCGCACGGTCCCACGCCGCACAATCGCAAGGCGCGCAACCGCACAGCCGCAAAGCAGCACCCAGATCAGCCGCACCGCAGTGAACTGTGGCTATTCGCTAGGGTATTTGCGTGTTTGCCCTGGGGCTTGGTCCGCAATTGGCGCGGGCCGGAGGGCGGGCGAAGGCCAGGTGACCGCTCAAAAGGCTCTTAGAACGCGGCCTTGAGCTCGCTGCAGCACTTCTCTGTCAGGCACTTCTCGGTCAGATCTTCGGACTCACCGGCGCAGGCGTCCAGGTTGGTGTTCTCGCAGTCGACCAGCTTGCTGTAAGCGGCGTTGCAGGTGGCGCTGACGTTGCAGGTGCTCAAGCAGGTCTTGTGGCACTTGAAGTAAGAGTCCATGCAGCCCATCATACAGCTCTGGATTTCCATGGGGTTGCCCATCGCGCAGGCCTGCACGCAGCTGTTCATCGTGGTTGCGCAGGCGGTGATGCAGGTGCCCATGCACGGCACGTAGGGGCAGCAGCCGCGGGTGGTGTTGCTGCCGTCGTCGCAGGGGTTGGCGTTGCAGGTCGAGCCCGCTGGCGGCTTGAACGAGCCGGTGTCGACCTTGCCGTTGCTGTCGGTGCCAATGGCGTCGGGCTTGGGCTCTTCCGCCTTGCAGGTCAGCGCGCCGCCACCGCCAAAGTAGACCAGGTTGAACGGACCCTCCAGGGTGTAGCTCTTGGGGCCGACCGCTGTCGCGTCGGACTCGACCTTGACGCCGTTGAGCTTGCCCACCACGGCCACGCCGCTGGCAGCTGGGCAGCTGGTTACGTCAATGGTGCCAGTGCCTTTGGAAGAGTAGGCGCCGGTGGCGGCCGGGCCGGCCACGGTGTACTGGACCCACGCACCGCTGTTGAGGTCGCCGGCGGGAATTCCCGTGGCGGGAAGCGGGTATTTGCTGGTGTCGATGTGGACTTCCAGGACTTTGGCGCCGTCGTTGTCGGTAGAGGCGACCCACAGGATCAAGTCTTTGCCGTTGTTCAGTGCGCCGATCTTGTTGGCCGAGGCCTGGGCGTCTTCTTTGCTGGCCGCCTTGTCGACCGAGACGTTGGACTTGGCGCCGCTATCGGTGGTGGTGCCGATCGTCGCCTTGTTCTTGGTGCCGTCGCCGCTGCCGCCGCCGCTGCCGGTGTCGCTGCCGCTGGCGCTATCGGTGGGGGCAGCGGTGCCGGTGCCGCCCACAGTGCCGCTGGTGCCGCAGCCACTGGCCGCAAGAACAGCCAAGAAGATCGCCGATTTGAGATAGTGTTTCATCCATGCTCCTCAGTGGGAACCGCGGCTGCTGCCAGCGGCGGTGGGTTGTCTTGGGGGCTGCTACCGGGATCAGCCGTGGTTCGCGATCGCTGCGAGCGGCGACTGCACCAACGAGGCCCGGTCGCCGGGGATTCACCGCCGCCCAGTGTGGATCAGCCGCGCCAGCAGGGCAACGCTTCTGGCGGCGCCTGGGTTGCGCTGCGAGCCGGCGTCGGCTATCCATAGGGCAGTAGTTTGCCACCTGACTGGAGCCCTGATGCGCCGCCTCGCCCCCTCCCTGTTCGCTTTGACCGCTGCTTTGACCGCTGCGGCCTGCGGCAGGTCCGCACCGCCGCCAGCCACCGCGCCTGCTGAAGCTGACAAGGCTGTGACCGTCGCGCCGCCAGCTGCCGGTCCCTTACCCTCTGCGCTGCCGGTCGCGGCCTCGCCCAGCGCCGAAGGGACTGCCACGGCTGCCCCCGCCGACGCCACCGCCGCCACCGCCGCCGAAGCGCCGTACGAGCCGACCGCCCAGGCCCTGGCCCAGGCCACGGTGGCCATCTTTGTCGACGCCGGCGCCAAGAACCCCCCGGGATCGCCCACGGCGGGGCAGATGACCACGGTGACCGTGACGCCTGTGGACGGCAACGGCCGGCCCTTGCGCAGCCGCGATCCGATCTTGGGCGCCGAGCTGGTGATGGTGGCCCTGCGCCACGACCTGAGCTGGGTGCAGACCCTGCGCGCCACCCGCCTGAGCGAGCCGGGGGGCCTGTCTCATCGGTTTTCGCTCAACTTTCCCCATCCGGGCCGGCACCTGCTGTACTTCTTGGTCAAGCCGGCGGGCGGGCCGGTGTCGGCCACCCCGGTGGACCTGACCGTGCGCGGTGTCGCCGAGCCGTCTACAGAGTGGGGAGAAGACAAGCGCCAGTTCAGCGGCCCAGAGGGGCTATCCGTTGAACTACGCAGCGCGCCTGAGCAATTTGAGGCGTGCCGGCCAAGCCACATCGCCACTTCTTGGCTGCAAAAGGGCAAGGCGGCCGCGTTGCACGGCGCAGAGGGGCAGCGCGTCTTGTACTTGGCGATCCCCGAAGTCGCCGGGCAGGCGTCGGTGGGCCAGCCGCTGCAGATCGCCGGTGCTGCGGCCCCAGCAGACAGCGCGACCGCCACGGCCCAAGCCGCTGCAGCTGGGATGTCCGTGGAGGCCATCGGCGGCGATGCAGGATCCGATGCTTGGCTTACCCTGCGCAATCCTGGGCGTTTTCGGATTATGGCCCTGGCGCAGCTGGCGGGACCCAAGGGGGCTGCCGCCGCCGGCCCTATCCGTTCCGCGGCCTTTGCGGTGACGGCGGGCGGAACGGCACCCGCGGGCGGCTGTCCTTGAACAGGCCCTCAGGCACCAGCACCTGCTCGGTGGCCCGGCCGCGCTGGACTTTCTGGATCGCTCCGGCCAGCTGAACTTCATCGCCGCGGAAGGCATTCAACAGCTCGCGCGGAATGGCAAATTCCTCCACATTGAGCGTCGCCGACACCCGCCCTTCTTTGCCGCACAGGTAGCGCCGATAGGTCGCGCCGTCGCGCATCGGCCCGCCAATGATGCGGTAGCGGTGGCGGACCGGCGGCTGTGGCGGCCCAGCGCGCAACACCAGGTAGCTGAACTTCAAGGTGGCGCGCTCGTGGCGGATCGCCCGGTCGATCGCCTCGATGTGGCGGGGCCGCTGCCAGGGCTGATCGGTAAAACACCAGTCCTTGCGGCTGCCTGCCAGGGGGCACTCTGCTGCGCCGGCACAGGGGGCCACAATGCTCCAGCGCTGCAGCGGTGCCAGGTGCTCGCGGACGTCAATCAGCGTGTGCGAGCCGTGGCGGGTGGCCGGCTCTACCAACACCACCACCCCGTTCTCTGCCAGGTGATCGTTGAGCAATTGCGCCACCGACTCGCCAGCCGTGACCTTCTTCTTGCCGCCCAGTGACCACTCGTTGAGCACGTTGGCCATCAGAATCAGGTCATAGCGGCCACGCAGCGCGCGCTGCAGAAAGCGGCCCTCGCGGATGTTGCCGTCGTGCAGAATGATTTTTGCCTCAGGCCGCAGCCGCCGCAGCACTTCGGCACCGTCTTCCAGGGCTTGGCGCACGCCGTCCAGGCCGGTGACTTCCAGCTGGGCTTGCGGACCCAGAGCCGTCGCCACGCCCAAGCTGGCGGTCAGCGGCCCGGCGCCAATGTCCAGCACGCGCAGCGGCCCCACGTGATCGCGCAGCGGCAGCCCCGCCAGACTCAGGGCGTGCTGTACCGTCGCTGCACCCGTGGTCGCAAAGTACAGCAGGTAGGCCGCGCGCGCTGGCGGCGCTGCCAGGTAGCCGGCCGGCAAGTCTTCTCGATCGCTGGTAAAACGCGCAGACAGGTTGTGGATCGCCGCGGCGTGGCGGCTGATCAGGGCTCCCATGCCGCCAATGGCTGGGCCGTAGCGCTCGGCCACCACCGCCTGGATAAGGTCTGGCAGCCTGCCGAGATCCGGAGCATTTCGCCCCACTGCGCTGGGGGTTTCGTCGCGTTGCATGCGCTTGCCTTGGTTGGAGAAGGGCTGCGCCGGGCGGCGAGCGGCCGGTAGCATGCCACAATCTGCCGGCCGCGACGACCCAGGTGGCGCCAAAAAGGGCTGGACAAATGTTCAGCACCGACTAACCTGAGCGACCGAATTGGAGGCGCCATGAGCACCCAGCGCAGACCCGTCAGGCCAGAGACCCCAGCGGCACCCGCCAACAGAGCGACCAGCGCTGCGCCGCCCTTGAATGCCAAGCCTCTTAATTTTGGCCGTTTTCGCGATCGGATTGTGGCCACCAGAGAGATTGCAGAGCGCCCTGCCCGCTATGCCGCGCTGCCCGCTGGCCTGCACCCGCAGCTGGCCGAGGCGCTGCGCCACCGCGGCGTCGATCAGCTGTACTGCCACCAGGCAGAGGCCTTTGAAGCCGCCAGCCGCGGCGAGCACACCGTGGTGACCACCGGCACGGCCTCCGGCAAGTCCCTGACCTACCTGCTACCGGTGGTGCAGGCGGTGCTAGAAGACCCGTCGGCGCGCTCGATCCTGCTGTTTCCGACCAAGGCCCTGACCCAGGACCAGCTGCGCGGCGTGATGGCCCTGACCGATGGCCTGACCGATTGCCGCATAGAGGCTGGCGTTTACGACGGCGATACCCCACCGGCCGAGCGCACCCGTATCCGCGACCGCGCCCACCTGGTGCTGACCAACCCAGACATGCTCAACGCCGCGCTGCTGCCCAGCCACGGCCGCCAGGGCTTCTCGCACATCTTTCGCAACGTCAGATACATCGTGATCGACGAATTGCACAGCTACCGCGGTGCCTTTGGCGCGCACTTGGCCAATGTGATGCGCCGGCTGTGGCGGATCTGCCGGCACTACGGCTCTCAGCCCACGTTTCTGTGCAGCTCTGCGACCATCGCCAACGCCAAAGAGCACGCAGAGACCATCTGCCTGCACGGCGATCCCAGCGCGCGCTTTCGCCTGGTCAACGAAGACGGATCGCCATCGGCCGGCAAGACCATCCACTTCTGGCAGCCGCCCCTGCAAAAGAACGAGCAGCGCAGGCCGGTGACCAGCGAAATGGCCGAGCTGGTGCCCTGGCTGGTGCAAGAGCGCCGCCGCACCATCGCCTTTTGCAAGTCGCGAAAGGAGACAGAGATTGTGCTCAAAGAGTCGCGCGACGCTCTGAGCCACGTGGCCGGCCATGACGAGTCGTACCTGCTGGCCGGCTACCGCGGTGGCTATACCCCTGAAGAAAGGCGCAAAGTAGAGAGAGAGCTGACCCAGGGCAAGCTGATGGGCGTGGTCTCTACCAACGCCTTGGAGCTGGGCATCGACATCGGCGCGCTGCAGGTGGTGGTGCAAGGCGGCTTTCCGGGGACGCGCGCCAGCTTCTGGCAGCAGCTGGGCCGGGCGGGCCGGCGCGGAGAGCGCTCTCATGCCATTGTGATCCTTGCGGTTTCTCCAGTAGACCAGCACATCGCAGAGAACCCCGACTGGCTGGTGGGCCAGCCCGCCGAGCACGCCGTGGTCGACCGCGACAACCTGGCGATCCAGCTGGCCCACGTCCGCGCCGCCGCTGCGGAATTGCCGCTGACGCTGGACGACGCCGCCTTGTTTCCCGACCTGGGAGAGATCCTGCCGGTGCTGGCCAAAGCCGCCGAGCTGCGACCGGCGATGGGCGCCTGGCACTGGAACGGCGGCGCATTTCCGGCGGGCGACTTCAGCCTGCGCAATGTCGACAAGGACCGCTTCAAGATCGTCAACCGCCTGACCGGCAAGACCATCACTGAGATGGACCGCCCCCAGGTGTACCGCGAAGCCCACCCGCGCGCCGTCTACTTGCACGACGGCATCCAGTACCTGGTAGAGGCGCTGGACCTGGTGGGCCACGCCGTCACGGTGGTCGAGGTCCAGCAGGGCTTCTACACCCAGCCCGATGTCCGCTCTGCCATTGATGTTTTGTTGACGCAAGAGCAGCGGCCAGCCGGGCGGTCCACGGCCAGCTTTGGCGACGTGCGCATCGACGACGCGGTGGTCGGCTACAAGATGTTGGAATTCCATAACCATCAGAACCTGGGCTATGAGGCGCTGCACGAGCAGCTGCGGCTGCGGCTGGAGACCGAAGGCGTGTGGATCGAGGTTCCAGAAGACGTGTTGGCGGTGCTGGGCGGCGAGCGCCAGGATGCGCTGTCTGGGATGGTCCACGCGGTCACTGCCTGCGCTCGCTTGCGCACCATGGCGGAAGTCGGCGACCTGCGCGGCAGCAGCTTTCACTACGCCGATGAAGAAAAAGGCGCCACCGTCACGGCTTTGGTCTGCTATGACAGCTACCCCGGCGGTCTGGGCTACGCCGCCAAGGCCTATGACTACTGGCCTGACGTGCTGAAAGATGCGCTGCGCCTGGTGGATCGCTGCACCTGCAAATCCGGCTGCCCGGCGTGCGTGGGCGACTGGGTCAGAGACAAGCGGCTGATTGCCTGGGCCCTGGCCAACTTGTTTGAGAAGGTCGCCCTGCCCGCCGACCTGCGCCGCAAGACAGAGAAAGCCACGGATCTGCAGGGCTCTGGCGCGTGGATGCACCGCGAGGTCACGCTGGCGCCGCCGCGAATCCCCTGGGACCAGCTGCCCCAGGCGTGGCCCGAGGTGGTGGCCCGCCTCAAGGCCGCGCGCAGCTTTGGCGCTGAAGTGCTGGGCATGCAAACTGAAATCCTGATCCACGGCCCCAAGCTGGTGTTGACCGTCCACAGCCCGGGGCTGGCCGAGTGGTTGCAGGACCCCGTCACCCGCGGCAAGCTGCAAGAGGCGCTGGCCGCCCTCATCGAGGTACCAGAGAGGTTTGCCCTGCAGGCCGCTGTCTCCAGCCAGGCCATGGACCGGGCGCTGCACAAGCAGATCAAGCTTCGGCGCCGCCACGACGACCTCACCCAGGATCAACCCGTCACAGAGCAGCAGGCCAATCAAGTGCTTGCGAGCGGCTACCTGGCCGCCGGAGACGACTCGGTCAACTGAGCCACGGCTCCAGACCTGGGCGAAGCAAGACGGGCCTCTAGGGCGCAGCTGCTTGAAACCATGGCGTGAAGGCGGCGCAACCGCAAGAGTGTGCTGGGCCATCGACCGCGCCGGGAGCCAACCGGCCAAGAACGGAGCTCTTGAGAGGTGCTCCAGCAAACGCCAGAGGTTGTTCTGGCGGCGACCGCAGCCCCAAGGTTGGGAAACTGCGGATGGGGATTGGTAGAAGCTGGCCCCACCGGCCGGCCACGGGAGCACCCATGTTGCGCGAATTGCGCCGACAGGTGCGCGAACAAGCTCGCTCTGAACACGCCAGCCCCCTTGGGCCGGCGCCCCAGCTGGCCGACCCGGCGGTAGGCCCGTCGCTGCTGCTGGCGGCGCAGGCCTTGCAGGCCCCCGACCCGCTGCCGCTGCGGCTGGCGTTGGAGCGCGCCCAGGCCGCTTCGCCATTTCTAGCTACCAGCTTGCAGCGCTTGGATGCGTGGCAGCAGGCCGCGGCGACCAGCGAGGCAGCGGCGGTGCTGGTCCGCGCCCAGGTGGGCAGCGGCAAGACGGCGGTGCTGGCCCACCGCGTGCTGTGGCTGCACCAGGTGATCGGCGTACCGCTAGAGCAAATGGCCGTGGTCACCTTTACCAACCACGCGGCCGGCCAGCTGGTCGAGCGGGTCAAGGGGCTGCTGACTACCCCAGTGGGCCCGGCGGCTTTTCGCTGGTTTGGCACGCTGCACGGCCTTGGGCGGTCGCTGCTGGCGCACACCCTGGACCCCAGCGTCCTGGGCTGGCGGCCCGGCTTTGGGGTGCTGGACCAGCACGCCCGTGTCGAGCTGTGGCAGCGGCTGATCAAGGATCACCATTTGCAGATCAAGTACGCCAATCGCTTGGCTGATCGCCTGCGCAAGCTGGCTGCAGGTCAAGGCGCTCAGAGCGGCAACATGGCCAAAGACGACCACCTGGTCCGCCTGGCTGAGCTGTACCGCCTGGAAAAATTGCGCCTGAACACCATGGACTTTGACGACCTCATTGAGTTCGCCGCCGACCTGTTGGCGCGCGGTCAGCAGACCCTGCCGCTAGAGGCGCTGCTGGTCGACGAGCTCCAGGACTGCGAACCTCGCGAAGTGGAACTGCTTTGGGCACTGCGGCAGCCGCAGACGCGCTTTTTTGCGGTGGGCGATCCCAACCAGTCGATCTACGCTTGGCGTGGGTCAAACCCCAAGCTATTTGAGCTGATGCACCGTGCGTGGCAGTGCCAGGTTTACGATCTGCCCAACAACTACCGATCAACGCCAGAGATTCTATCGGCAGCCCGCGGCGTACTGGGCCGAGGGGCCGGCGAAGGCCAGCTGGCGGCCACCCGCGCCACGGGCGCACCGGTCGGCATCCGCCAGTTTCACGACGGCCACCTGGAGGGCCTGGCCCTGGCCGAGCGCTTCAAGGCCCTTAACCGCCAAGGGGTGGCGTGGCCGCAGATCGCCGTGCTGGCCCGCACCCGCAAGCAGCTGGAGGTGCTGCGCGCGGTGCTGCAGGCCCAGCAGGTGCCCTGCGCCGACGCAGCCCAGGCCAGCTGGGAAGAGCGCCCGGCGGCCCTGTGGCTGCTACGCCAGCTGGCCCAGCTGGGCAGCCCCGATGCCGAGGTGCTGCGCGCGGCCTTGACCGATGCGCAGCGCGGCTGGCTGGTGGGGCGTGCGGCTGGGCGGGCGGCCTTGACCAAGGCCCTGGCCACCGAGCCCGGGCCCTGGCAAGCCCTGCAGCGGCTGGTCCGGCCGGCCAAAGGCAAGCTGGCCGGCGACCCGCGAGACGTGGCCGTGGCCGAGCGCTGGCTGGGCCTGCTGCAAGCCCTTCCGGAGACAGGGGCCACCGATGGCGCCGGGCTCGAGTCTGCGCTGCCGCCGCTGTGGCTGCGCCCCACCCACCGCGACTACCAGCGCGACCTGCGGCATGTCCAGTCGGCCTATGGGCAATTGGCCACAGCCTGTCTGACCACCGGGGCCTGGCACACCGCGGCCGCCGCCGTGCTGGGAGAAGGGCCGCGAGATCCGGCCGGCACCACCGCCTCAGGGGTGCGCCTGCTGACCCTGCATGCCGCCAAAGGCTTGGAGTTTCAGCATGTCATCTTGAGCGGCTGCAACCAAGGCATGGTGCCCCTGGCCAGCGCCTATGCCGACCCGCTGCAGCTGGCCGAAGAGCGGCGGCTGCTGTTTGTTGGCCTGACCCGCGCCCGCGACCAGGTAGAGGTGACGTGGCATACCCGGCCGGCGCTGCCGCAAGCCCAGGCGCAGCCTAGCGATTGGCTGCTTGGCATCCCAGCGGCGGACTGCCACTGGGGCGATGCTGCAGTCGCCTGGGCCCAGAGCGCCGCCGAGGCTGCTCCCCCGGCCGACGCTACCGCCCTGGACCTGCCGTGGCACGAGGGCCAGCCGGTCAAGCACGCCAAGTACGGCGCGGGCACCGTGCTCCGCTGCGACAGCGCAGAAGTGCAGGTCGACTTCGGCCGGCTGGGCACCAAGGCGTTTTCGCTGTTGTTGTGCCCGCTACAGGCTGCTTGACGGGGCGTGGCAGACCGCGTCCACCAGCGCTTGAGACAGGCGGCCGCTGCGCTGAAACTCGCGCATCTGCAGAATCGGCACGCTGCCCAACTGCACCACGTCCAGGCCATCGGCGCTGCGCCGCTCCATGCGCGGCTGCAGTTCCTGCAGGTCGCGCAAGTCCTTCCCTTGGCCGCTCTGGGCTTGCCGGGCGACCGTGCGCAAGACGTCCTGCAGGCCATCCAAGTGATTCATCTTCATATAGGGGCAGGTAGCACAGCCACCGGCCGTCGAGCAGCCTTCGCCGGCTGCCGGTCCCGGCACCAGTGGCATCAGCGCATCGCCGGTCTGGGTCACCGACTCAGCGGCCACCGGAAACACAATGTCCACGGCCACTTGCTTGCCGGTGGCCCGCAGCTGCTGCTGCACCGCCCGCACAATCGAGGTGACCATCCCGGCTTCCGTCCCCAGCACAAACTCCACAGCTCCGCCCAGCTGCTGCACCGCCGACTCGTCCAGCCTCGCCACCTGCGCCACAATGAAATCCAATAGGTTAGACGTAGAGCCCACGGCTCCGCGGCCCTGGCGCTGGGCCTCGGTGGCCAAGGCAAACATCTCGCCCGGCACCTCCAGATGCGCGGTCAAGAACGCCTGGGGGTGGTCGCGGCGCACCTGGGCCACCACTTCGGCGCCAAACAAGTGATGGACGATACAGTGACCCTGCTCAAACGGGTGAAAGCGCTGCAGCAGCTCGGCGATCGTCTGCGGCGTGTGCTGGGGATGCAGGGCCGCCACGGCGGAATCGCTCATCCTGCTATAGGTGCTGAGCAGGGTCTGCAGGTTGTGACCCATGTAAGTGTCGGGCCCGTACCAGACGTGCAAATCCTCTACCTGGGCAGCAGCTTGCAGAATCGTCTGCACCACATTGGACGAAGTGCACGTGATGGTCGGCACCAGCTGCTGGGCCACCGCCTTGGTGCGCAGGCTGGTGTTGATGTAGACCACGTGCAGCGACCGCGGCGTGGCCGCAGCTTTGCGCAAAAAGGCCAGGTAGGCATCGGTCTGGGCCGCTTCAGCCAGCGAGCAGCCAATCGCCGCCTTGGCCAGTCGGTACACCGGCACCTGGGCAAAGCCGGCAGAGTCCATCACGGCGCGCACGTTCTCGCTCATGAAGTCGACCCCGGCCACCAGGATCGCCGCCACCCCAGCCTGGGCCATCTTGACGGCGCGGTCCGCCATCACCAGAGAGTCAGAAATGTGGATGTGCGGCCAATGGCAGGCGCTGAGCACGCCCTGCAGCTCTGGGTCCATGTAGAAGTGGGCGACGACTCCGGCGTTGGCGCGGGCCAGCAGCAGGTCCAGCTGCTCTACAGAGGCTTGGTCGGGCTGCAGAAAGGTGGCCTGGGCCTCGGCGAAGCTACCGCGGGCCTCCAGGCGATCGGCGTGGATGCGCAACCGCGGAAATTCACTCACATCGACCTCGGCGGCGGAAGGGGGTCGGTCAGAAGCACTTGCCGGCGGGCGTGCAGACCTGGGTGCCATCGGCCTTGCCGCAGCAGATCTCAGCGTCGGCGCAGTCGGCCTTGGTCTTGCACTTGGGCGCCGGTGGCTCGCCGCAGTCCTTGGGGCAGGTAGCGCTCGACTCGGCCGGGGCGGTGCAGACGCCGTCGCCGCAGACGGGGGTCGGGTTCGCCGAGCACAGCTTTTCCCAGTCGGGGCAGCAGTTGCCAAAGACTTTGCACTCGGCGTTGCACTGGCAGGCCGCGCCGGGGCTGAACTGCCCGCACTTGCCTTGGCAGGTGGCCGTGGTGGTTCCGCAGTACGTCTTGTAGTCCTTGCAGCAATTGCCGGCCTGGGCGCAGGTGGTGTTGCACTGGCAAGAGGCCTTGGGGTCGAACTGCCCGCACTTGTTCTGGCAAGAGCTGCTTGGCGCCACCGGGCAGTCCTTGGGGCAGTTCTGGCTCGACTCGCCGGCGTCGCACTTGCCGTTGCCGCAGGTGCTTGGGGCCTTGCAGTCGCTGGGGCAGGTCTGGGCCGACTCGCCGGCGTCGCACTTGCCGTTGCCACAGCTGGTGGTCCCGGATAGGCAGCCGACCTGACCGCCGCAAGACAGCATGGCGCTGAGCAATTGGCCGGTCTTCTGGTCAGAGACGCACTGCTGCGGCTGCTTGCCGGTGTTCATGCAGGCCACGGCGGCCACGCAGCCGCTGTCGCCAAAGCACGCCTTGTATTGCGACGGGCACTTGGCGGCCAGGCACTGCTGGACCTCTCCGGCGGGCTGGTTGGGGCAGTCCTTGATGCAGTTCAGGCTGTTTTCAGGCTGCTCGCAGGTGCCGTCGCCGCAGACCGGCCCGCTGGGCTGGGTGGTGCTGCCGGTGCAGCCAGAGTTTTCGCCGCAGGTCATCAGCGGCTGCAGCAAGGGGGCGAGCTTCTGAATGTCAAACGAAGACGCGCACTTTTGCATGCACTTCTCGTCATTGCACTGCTTGGCGCAATTCCAGAACTGGTTGCAGGTCTTGTCTTGGGTGCACACGGCCACCGACGGCGCGCAGGCTTTTTCCAGGCAAGAGATGATCTGCGCCGGGGTGGTGCCGGCGTCGGGGCCGGGACCGGGGCCGGGGCCAACGGTGCCGCAGACTTGCTTGTAGTCAGCGCAGCAGTCGCCGTACTGGGCGCACTGGGCGTCGCACTGGCACTTCCACTTGTTGGTCTGGGCCTGGCCGCACTTGCCCTGGCAAGACAGGGTCGGGTCGGTCACTGTACCGTCCGGCTGGATCAAGATGGCGTCGTCTGGCGCGCCGGAATCGCCGACCATGCCGTCTTGTACCGCAACGGCGCCGTCGGGCTGCAGAGCGTCGCCCGCTGCGGCGCTGTCGTTGCCAATCAAGCTGACATCCTTGCCGCCAGGCCCGCCCGCGCCGTCGCTACTGCCCAGCGGCGCCCCATCGCCACTGGCGCTGCCGTCTTCGCTGACCAGCAGGCCGGGGCCCTCGATGGCCGTGTCGCTGCCGCACGCCACTTGGACCAGCAAGGCCCCGGCCAGTACCATGGCCTGGATCGACACGGTGACTTGGTGAGAAGTGCGTTCGCAGAAGCTGAACATGCAGAACTCCGTTGGGTATCTGGGGCCGCGACAGCGACCACTCTAACTAGAGCCTAGCAAACGCCGCCGCGTCGCGCGACCTTCTAGCGCCAACCAAACGGGACTTCACAATTCTGCTGGCCACCACAACCGCGGCCCTGGCAGCCGCTGGGCCCTGGGCTGTTGACCGCGCGGGCGTGGATGCGACACTGTGCCCGATCCCGCGCGCCGGCGCCCGAGGTAGGTATGGACACAACTTCGCTATTTACCGTCGCTTTGCTGCAGCTGCCCGCCAACGCTGACGGCCGCGACCGGCTGGGCGACGCCGTGCTAGCCGTACGCCAGGCTGCCGCTTTGCCGCGGCAGGGCGGCCTTGTGTGCGTGCTGCCTGAGCTTTTTCGCGCCCCCTACTTCTGCCAGACCATGGATGCCGATCAGTTTGATCTGGCCGAGCCGATCCCCGGGCCCTCCACCCAGGTGCTGCAAGCCGTGGCCGCCGAGCTGCAGGTGGTGATTGTGGCTTCGCTGTTTGAGCGGCTGGCGCCCGGCCTGTACGCCAACACCACGGCCGTCTTGGACAGCGATGGCAGCCTGGCGGGCACCTACCGCAAAAGCCACATCCCCTGCGATCCGCAGTATGAAGAAAAGTATTACTTTGCCCCCGGAGACACCGGCTTTCGGGTCATTGAGACTGCTGTGGCGCGCCTGGGCGTGCTGGTGTGCTGGGACCAGTGGTACCCAGAAGCGGCGCGCCTGACCGCCCTGCAAGGCGCAGAGGTGCTGCTGTACCCCACGGCGATTGGCGCCATCGACAGCGAGAGCCCCGCAGAGCACGCCCGTCAGCTGGACGCCTGGCAGACGGTGCAGCGCGGCCACGCGATTGCCAACGGCATTTTTGTCGCGGCGGTCAACCGCAGCGGTCGCGAGCGGGGTCCCAACGGCGGCATCGATTTTTGGGGCCACAGCTTTTGCGTGGGGCCCCAGGGCGAGTGGCTGGCCCGCGCCGATGCGGCCCCGCAGACCCTCCTGGCCGTCTGTGACCGTCAGCGCATGGAGCAGGTGCGCCGCTGGTGGCCGTTCTTCCGCGACCGCCGCATCGACCTCTACGGCGGCCTGACCCAGCGCTGGTTGGGTACCAGCAAGGAGCCCACGTGACCCACCACCCTAACCTGCAAGTGCCTGATCTCCGCGGACTCTACGCCATGCCGGCCGAGTGGCAACCCCACCGCGGCACCATCCTGACGTGGCCGCACCGCTCGCCGATTTGGCGCGGCGTGCATGCCCAAGTCGAGCAGACCTTTGCCGAATTGGTGCGCGAGCTGTCAGAGGTAGAAGAAGTGCACGTCAACGTGCCAGACCAAGCCTATCGGCTGCACGCGGCCAAGCTGAGTCAGCAGGCTGGGGCGCAGATGAGCCGGGTGCGCTGGCACCTGATCGACAGCGACGACGTCTGGGCCCGCGATCACGGCCCGATCTTTGTGGTGCGCCAGCCTCAGGCGCCGGTCGACCTGCCGCCCCTGGTGATGCTCAACTGGGAATTCAATGCGTGGGGCGGCAAGTTCACCAGCGAGCTCGACAACCAGATTCCCAGCCAAATGGCAGAGTTCTTTGACGTACCGGTGGTGTCTCCGGGCTTGGTGATGGAGGGCGGCTCGCTGGAGGTCAACGGCGCCGGCGACCTGCTGACCACCCAGGCCGTGCTGCTCCACACCAACCGCAATCCCAACCACAGCGAGGCGGCGATCCAGGCGCTGCTGCGAGACAGCTTGGGCGTGCAGCGGGTCCACTGGCTGGGTCGCGGTCTGCTGGGCGACGACACCGACGGCCACATCGACGACATCGCGCGTTTTGTCGATGAAACTACTGTAGTGGTAGTGAGTCCAAGCGACAAAGACAATCCTGACTATGGCATCATGCAAGAAAACATCGCGCTTCTAAAGCAGATGCGTGGAAATGGCGGTCAGGCGTGGCGGGTGGTTGAGCTGCCGGCACCAGAGCCGATTGCCTTTCAAGATGAACACCTTCCAGCCTCTTACGCCAACTTCTACATTGCCAATGGCAAGGTGCTGGTCCCCACCTTTGGCCAGCCCTCTGACGCGCAAGCCCTTGGAATCCTGCAAGACCTCATGCCTCGCCACCGCGTCATTGGCCTGGATGGCCGCTGGCTGGTGACCCAATACGGCAACATCCACTGTGTCACCCAGCAGATTCCCGATGTGGCGGCGCTGAGCTCAGGCGGTTGACGGCGCCCGTCGCCAGGGTCGATAGCCAATCCTGCACGGATCCACGCCGCCCTCCTTGCCTGACCGCTCAAGCCATCCTTTATTGGCGCGCTCGGGGCCGCTGTCCTCGATGAGGATCCATGGCATCCAGTCCCCTGCGCCCCGGGCCTTCCGCCGGCCGCCCACCTGAAGAACCCAAGAATCGCAAGTTGCGCCCGCTGCTGGAGTTGTTGGCTCTGGTCGGGCCCTACAAGTGGCGCTTCTGGGTGGCGACGCTGGCCTTGTTCATCAGCTCTGGCCTGGGGCTGGTCTATCCGCAGGCCGCGCGCAAGGCTGTGGATTTTGGCCTTTCCCACCAGAGCATGGCCGATCTCAACCAGATGACGGCACTGCTGGTCGGCGTCTTTGTGATCCAGGCCATCTTCATTTGGGTCCGCCACTACATGATGAGCTGGCTGGGCCAGAGGGTGGTCTCTGACCTGCGCACGCGGGTGTTTCAGCGCATGGTCCACCTGTCTCCCTCGTGGTTCCACCAGCGGCACACCGGCGAGATCCTGTCGCGTTTGTCCAGCGATGTCACGGTTGTAGAAGGGCTGGTGGGCACCGAGCTGTCCATGGCTCTGCGCCACAGCGTGACCCTGCTGGGGGGCATCGGCCTGCTGCTGTGGGAGAACTGGCGCCTGACCCTGACCATGCTGGCGATCGTGCCGCCGATCATCCTGGCGGTGGTGTTCTTTGGCCGCAAAGTCCGCAAGGTGGCCCGGGAGATTCAGGACGACCTGGCCAAAGCCTCTGCCCAGGTAGAAGAAGTGGTCTCGGCGATTCAGACGGTGCAGTCCTTTGTCAGAGAGGACCATGAGGCGGCCACCTACAGCCGCAACGTCGGTGCGGTGTTTGACCGGTCGCGCCAGCTGATTGTGCTGCGCTCTAGCTTCATGAGCGGCTTTACCCTGGCGGTGTCGCTGGCGATTGCCGCGGTGGTGTGGATCGGCGGCCGAGCGGTGGTCCAGGGCGAGCTCTCTGGCGGCGACTTGACGGCTTTCCTGTTGTATACAGCCATGGTAGCCGCTTCGGTCGGCGCGCTGGCCTCTCTCTCTGGGTCGCTGGCCCGCGCAGCTGGCGCCACCGAGAGGCTGTTTGAGATCCTGCGCACCGACTCGGCGATTGCCGATCCAGCCGCGCCGATCGCCCTGCCCGACGGCCCCGGCCACGTGCAGTTTCAAGATGTGCAGTTCCACTATGCGACCCGCGCCGATGTCGAAGTGATTCAGGGGATTACCCTGGATGTGCCCGCTGGCAAGGCCGTAGCGCTGGTGGGCTCTTCGGGCGCCGGCAAGACTACGCTGACCGCGCTGTTGCAGCGGTTTCACGATGTCACCGGTGGCAAGATCCTGTTTGACGGGGCTGATATCCGCCAGGTCCGCCTGAGCGATCTGCGCCGCCACATAGCCATTGTCTCTCAGGAGCCCGTGCTGTTTTCTGGGACGATCCGCGCCAACATCGCCTATTCGCTGGGAGAGGCCAGCCAGCAAGCCGTAGAGTCGGCGGCCAAGGATGCCCACGCCCACGACTTTATCACTGCCTTTCCCGACGGCTACGACACCTTGGTCGGCGAGCGCGGCGTGCAGCTCTCTGGCGGTCAGCGCCAGCGCATTGCCATTGCCCGGGCCCTGCTGGCCGATCCCCGGGTCCTGATCCTGGACGAAGCGACTTCCAGCCTGGACGCCGAGAGCGAGGCCCTGGTCCAAAAGGCCTTGCAGCGCCTGATGCAAGGGCGCACCACCCTGATCATCGCCCACCGCCTGTCTACCGTCCGCAATGCCGATGCCATCGCCGTGCTCGACAAGGGCAAGCTGGCCGAGCTGGGCCGCCACGACGAGCTGCTGGCCCGCGGCGGCATCTACAAGCGCTTGGTAGAGCACCAGGTCATCGCCAATGCCGCCGTGCTGGAGGCCGCTGCATGAAGCCGCTGCTGGCCCCAGGCGCCCGCGTGGCCATTGTGGCTCCAGCCGGGCAGTTCAGCGCAGAGCGTCTGGCCGCCGGCTGCGAACAGCTGCGCGCCTGGGACTTGGAGCCGGTAGAGGCCCCCAACCTGTGCGCCCGCGACCTCTACTGTGCCGGCACCGCCAGTCAGCGGCTGGCCGACCTGGACTGGGCCCTGTCTGACCCGCAGATCGACGGCGTGTGGGCGGCGCGCGGTGGCTTTGGCTGCGCCCACCTGCTGCCCGAGCTGAATCCAGAGCGCTGGATTGCCAAGCCGCTGCTGGGGTTTTCCGACCTGACGGCCCTGCTCAACCCGTTGCACCAGGCCAGGTGGCTGCAGCGCGGCGGCCAGCTGGTCCACGCCCCGGTGGTCCAGACCTTGGCGGCGGGCCCCGCCGAAGGCAGCTCAGTGCCGGTCCTGGTCGATGCCGAGTCGCGCTCGGTGCTGTGGTCGCTGCTGCGAGGCTCGGCCCCAGCGCTGGCCGGGCGCTGGGTGGGCGGTCCGCGGCCAGAGCACAGCGCGCCGGTGGTGGGCGGCAATCTGGCGGTGCTGGCCAGCTTGTGCGGCACCCCTTGGCAGCTGCAAGCCCGCGGCGCCATTGTGCTGCTAGAAGAAATCGCCGAAGCACCCTATCGAATCGACAGGATGATCACCCAGTTGCTGCAGGCTGGCGCGCTTGAAGGCGCTGTGGCCATCGGCGTGGGCGACCTGCTGGGCTCAGAGGCCTGCGATGCCTCCGGCCGCCTCTACAGCGGTCTGGAGCTGCTGGTAGAGAGGCTGGCGCCCACGGGGCTGCCGGTGGTGGCCGAGCTGCCTTTTGGCCACGGGCCGCGCAACTTTGCCTGGCCGCTGGGGGCGCAAGCGCGGCTGACCCCAGACGGGCTGATCTGGCAGTAGTCGCTCACCCTACCAGCGGTGGTAGGCTGGGTGGCCTTCCTTGACCGCCACAAACAGCCCGGTACACGTCGCCGTGACCTTGCCGCCGGCCACCAGCTCGGCCTGAATGGTGGCGCGGTCGTCGCTGGAGTCCGTTACCCAGGCGCGCAGCAGCACCTCGCTGTCCATGGGCGTGGGGCGCTTGAGCTTGACGTGGAACTCGGCGGTCACCGTGCAGGGCGGCACTTCGGCACCGCTGCGGCGCATCAAGTGCCAAGCCGCCGTCCAGTTGCTGTGGCAGTCCAGCAGCGCCCCGCAGATGCCGCCGTTGAGCATGCCTTCAAAGGCCAGGTGGTGCTCTTGGGGCCGCCAGTGGGCAATGACCTGGTCGCCATCGACCATGCTCTTGATCTGCAAACCCAAATCGTTGGCCGGGCCGCAGCCAAAGCAGCGATTGGCCGGTGCGTAGCGATCCTGCAGACTCTGGGGGGCGGCGGAAGGGGTCATGGTTCCTCGTGCGAATGGCCTAGGAGCCTGTCGGAGTAATGCCGTCGCCTACGGATAACGCCTTAAAACTATTGAATCAGCCGCAGCATCCGACAGGGTCCTAGGGCGATCGTCTTGCGAGCGCCCAGGCGGGCGAAATATTGGAATTCACTTCCAATATTTCTTGCCCGACTGAAAAAACGCAAAATGGCACGGAGCCTGGCG
>CAIXGW010000243.1 GCA_903919145.1 uncultured Myxococcales bacterium | reverse complement strand
GACAGGGTCCTAGGGCGATCGTCTTGCGAGCGCCCAGGCGGGCGAAATATTGGAATTCACTTCCAATATTTCTTGCCCGACTGAAAAAAACGCAAAATGGCACGGAGCCTGGCGGGGATTATCCCGACAGGCTCCTAGGCTACCGGCAGAATTGCTGCTGGGCGCGCCGCCCGCGGGTGGCTGGGCTCGGCCGTGCTTGTTGACGCCAATCGGCCTACACTAGGCCGGCGCTGCCCAGGTGGCGGCGCGTGCGAGGTTTCCCATGCAATGGCTAATGGCCCATCCGTGGCTGCTGCCGGCAGCGGTGGTCGTCCTGGTGTACATCCTGTCGTGCCTGACGGTGGTGCGAGAGTACGAGCGCGCCGTGGTGTTCCGGCTCGGCAAGCTGCTAGACCAGCCCAAGGGGCCCGGGTTGATCTTCATCTTTCGGCCTTTTGACACGGTGGTCGTCGTCTCGATGCGCATCTCCGTCATCGACGTGCCCAGCCAAGACGTGATCACCCGCGACAACGTCAGCCTCAAGGTCTCTGCCGTGGTGTATTCCAAGGTCGTCGACCCGCGTCAAGCTGTGATTGGCGTAGAGAATTACCGCTCCGCCACTACCCAGATCGCTCAGACAACCCTGCGGTCAGTGCTGGGCGAAGTCACCCTGGATGAGCTGCTGGCCGCTCGCGAGAAGCTGAGCGTGCGCCTGCGCGAAATCATCGACAGCGCCACCGAGCCGTGGGGCGTCGAGGTCTCAGCGGTCGAGGTCAAGAGCGTCGACTTGCCAGAGCAGATCCAGCGAGCCATGGGCCGTCAGGCCGAGGCAGAGCGCGAAAAGCGCGCCAAGATCATCGCGGCCGAGGGCGAGCTACTGGCCTCCAAAGAGCTGCTGGAGGCCGCCAATGTGATCTCTCAGAATCCCGCCGCCCTGCAGATGCGCTACCTGCAGACGCTGACCGAGATTGCCGTAGAGAAGAACTCGACGATTCTCTTTCCTTTGCCGATTGAGCTGTTCCGTGGGCTGATCGGCAACACCGCCGCGGGCCACGCGCCAGAGCCGTCGGCCGCGCCAGCGTCTCTGAGCCACGACGACCGTCGCTGAGCCGACCAGGCTTGGCTGCCTTTGGAGCTGGAAGCCACTGCTCAGGGCGGCGTTGAACCTTCTGGATCGACCTGCCACAGGCCGATGGCGCCGCTTGGCCAGCGGAATTGCCGGTTCGCTGCACGGCCGAGCCTTGGGCGCGGCTGCGAACCAGCCAAAATTCGCGTGAAATTGTCCTGTTGACGCCGGAGATTGGCTGGCGTAGGCTCGCCGCCAGCGGCTGGGATTGTTTTGGTTAGGCGCGACCCGGTGCTGGCGAAGGGCTGGCGAGGTATTGCGATGGGCGGCGGGGGCGGTCATGCAAGCTGTGCTCCCGCGCTTGGTTTTTGGCCCAAGCGCATCCCACCGCAGGACCAGGCGCACAATGGCGCAAATCCAGGAAGGGGGCGCAAAGCCAATGCCTGAGCTAGTACCCAAAACCCCTAATTCGATCCGGGTTCCACCCGGCCCTTTTTCGCAGGTCTTGGGTACTACTGCTATGTCTTCTTCCGCACCCCAGCCCGAGTCCGCTCCGGAACCCGGAGCGAACTTAGGGTCTGGGGTACTAGCACCCCAAGCCAAGGCCATTGCGGAATCCGCCCCAAACTTGGGGTCTGGCGAACCTGCGGTCGACTACCGACTGGTGCTTGAGTCGTCGCTTGACGGGTATCTGCGCGTGTCGACAGCGGGAGTCGTCCTGGATGCCAACGCAGCCTACTGCAGATCCAGCGGATACAGCCACCAAGAGCTTGTGGGAATGCCAATGTCCCAACTTGCGGCGCTGCCGGTGGCTGCCGAGGCCAACACCGAGCGCATCCAACGCCTGGGCAGTGACCAATACGAGGAAGTCCATCGCAGAAAGAGTGGGTCGTTTTGGGATGTCGAGGTCAGCGCCGTTCATCTCGCCAGCCCTAGCGGCGAGGTCTATGTATTCCTGCGCGACATCACCGAAACCAAAAGACGAGCCGCAGCATGGGTAGAGAAAGACAGGCACTTTGCCGCCCTGGTCTCTGCGACGCCGGTGGGCGTGTTTGAGACGGATGCTGAGGGAGGGTGCGTCTTTGTAAATGAGCGCTGGTCGGCCATCACCGGGCTGACTTTTGAAGCGGCAGCTGGCCAAGGTTGGGTCCAGGCGCTGCTACCAGAGGACCGGGCCCGCGTCGCCACCGAGTGGGCGGCTTCCGTGGCAGAAAACCGCCCGTTCAAGCTGGAGTATCGGTTTGGCGGCGCCGGTGGAAGCGTTGTGTGGGTGTTGGGCCAATCGGAGAAGGTGACCTCTGCAACTGGCCAGACTACAGGGTTTATCGGTGCCATTACCGACATCACCAGCCAAAAGGCCATGGAAGACCAGGTGCGCCAATTGGCCTTTCAGGACCCCCTTACCCAGCTGCCCAACCGGCGGTTGCTATACGACCGCCTCAAGCAGTCCCTGTCAGCCAGCCAGCGCAGCGGCCGTTTTGGGGCCTTGATGTTCTTGGACCTGGACAATTTCAAGACACTGAACGATGCGCACGGCCACGTCGTGGGTGACTTGCTGCTGGCCGACACGGCCAAGCGCCTGGCCAGCTGTGTGCAGGGGGTGGACACGGTGGCGCGGTTTGGCGGCGACGAATTCGTGGTGCTGCTCAGCGAACTGGACGCAGACCTGGGGGAAGCACGCTTGAACGCTCAGGTAGTGGCCGAGACCATTCGCCAGTCCCTGGTCAAGCCCTACCAACTGGTCGTCAACCGCGATGGACAATTGAATGTGGCTATCGAACACCAGTGTTCGGCCAGCATCGGCGTCGTCCTGTTCTCTCAGGCGGACAGTTCGCCGGATGATGTCCTCAAGTGGGCCGATGTGGCGATGTATCAGGCGAAGAAGGCTGGGCGAAACACCATACATTTTCATGCGTTTTGACGATTCCTGGCCGTTGGCTGCGCAGGGCCCTGCCGCGGCGGTCGACCGGTGGCCCTGACCAGAAGTTCGTTCCAAGATGGAGCGGAGTTGGCTTAGGGCGCAACGTTGGCGGCGCCGGGCTACCCATCAGCCATGCAGCCACTGCTCCACTTCCGCCACGCTGGGGATGCGGCCGCTGCTGACCAGCTTGCCGTCGACCACCAGCCCAGGGGTAGACAGCACATCGTAGCTGATGATCTCTTTGATGTCAGTTACTTTGATAAATTCAGCGTCCACCTTGGCCTGCAGCGCGGCCTCGCGGGCCACCGCTTCAAGCTTGCGGCAGTTGGGGCAACCGGGGCCCAGAATCTTGACAACGGTCATGACAATCCTCCATCACGCCAGCGGAATTGCCGGCGGCAGCGGCGGTAGAGGCGGCGACTGCTGGTCTTGCCGCCTGCGGTGGGCCAGCCAAGCCAGCAGGCCCGCCACGGCAGCGACAAAGGTGCCGAGCCCCAGCAGCAGCCAGCCTAGGTGCAAGCCGTCGACCCAGGCGCCGTAGAGCCATCCCGCGCAAAGGCTGAACAACGCGACCCAGCCCACATAGGCGGCCGTCTTGGCCCGGCCGATCACTGCGGCGACCATCAGCACACTCTGCAGGCTGAGCTCAGGGTCAGCCATCAGGTAAGCCAGCAGCGGCCCAGGGTGCATCCCCAGGTCCAAAAACATCCGGGCGACGGGGACTTCTACCAGGGTTGGGAAGTACATGAACACGCCAAAGCCCACCGCCGCGGCGTTGGCGGGCACCGTGTTGGCGCCAGCCAGCGACTGGATCCACTCTGGGCGAATGAGCTGACGCGCCACTCCCACGGCAAACACGCCGATGAGCAGCAGCGCAAAAATCTGCTTGACAAAACGCCATGTTTCCCAGAGCCATGCCCGCAGGTCTTCGGCTGACAAGCGCCGGGCAAAATGCACCGTTGCCCCCAGGGCCGCGGCCACGGCCACGATTCGCCCCGTCAGAGCCAGCTGCAGCCCGCCTGGGTGGGGCCGCAGCTGCAGGCTGGCTACCAGCAGGGTCGCAGCCGCCAGGCCCAAGGCCACGCCGGTCCAGTGGTTGGCACCTTCAACAATGTTATCCAGCCCTTTGTAAGCGGTGGCCGCAACCAGGCCCAGCAGCACAATCAGCAGGGAGCCCTGCACGCTTACCCCTTCCTCGCCTTTGGCCGCGTCATACGGCACCCAGTGCACCAGGGTGTCCTGCCAAGATTGTGCCCAAGATATGGGGAGTTCCGCGGTAGCCAGCGTCGCCGTCAGCGGCCAGAGCTTAAGAGTCCCGGCGATCAGCAGGCCCACAAGCGAGAGCAGCACTCCCAGCCCCGGCGCGGTGATGCGCCCCCTTTCAGCAAAGGGATCGCCGCCTTGGGTGTCGCGGCGGGCATCATCGCGCCAAAACAGCCCGGCCATCAGCAGGCCGATGCCGACGCCGAACAACAGACACAGCAGCAGACGCGCCACAGCGAACTGCGCGCCCAGAATGCTGCCGGTGTAGGCCAGCGCCATGACATTGCCCGCTGGAGCAAAGAACAGGAAGGTCACCGCTGGGCCAATCCCGGCGCCCTTGCGGTAGATCCCGGCAAACAGCGGAACAATCGTGCAAGAACACACGGCAATCAGCGACCCGGCCAAGGCTGCTGCCGGGTACGCCACCCAAGGTGGGGTCGACCGCCCCAGCCAGCGGGTCACACTGGCCTTGGGAATCAGCGCGGCCATGGCTCCAGCGATAAAAAACGCTGGCAGCAAGCACAGCAGCACATGAGCTGCCAGGTACGCGGCCAAATTGCCTGCCCCGCTAGTCAGCAGGGTCACCAGAGTTTCCACCGCTTGGCCTCCTCGCCCCAAGATAGGACGCCGCGGTCGCTAGGTCAGCAGCCGCCGCCGCCCTCGCTGGGGCCTCTCAGCCACTCGGCAATCTTGGCCTTGCTGGGGACACCGCCGGCGTGGACCACCTTGCCGTCCACCACTACGCCGGGTGTCGAGAAGATGCCGTACGCCATGATCTCTTGCAGTTTATCGACCTTGGTCAGTTCGATCTGCTTGCCAGCCTCGGCGGCGGCAGCTTCGATCAGGCTGTAGGTGATTTTGCAGTTTTGGCAACCAGAACCAAGGACTTGAACGTGCATCATGGCGAAGCTCCAGGGGAGGTTGGTCTTACAAGACGGCGTTGAACCCGGGCCCCGCCAGCTGAATCGCCAAAATTCAGGGCGGCAGCGGTCATCCGTTGGGGGCACCCGAGGCACGGGCCTCGCTCCCTTAGGAAGACGCAGAGGGGGCCGCAGGGATGCAGCCTGCGCGTGCCGGCGACGGATCTTGGGCCTGGGGGGCAAAGCCGCAGACGTGGCCGGCGTCGTCAAACTGCACCCGGCACGCCGTCGTCAGCTGGGCGCGCAGGCGTTTTCTGGCCCGCTGTACCCGCGATTTTGCAGCGGGCAGGCTAAGACCCAGGTGCTGGGCAAACTTTTCCTGAGGCATTCCATCCAGATCACACAGGGTCAGTGCCTCGCGGTCCTCTGGCGACAGCGCCGCCAAAGCAGAGGGCAGGCAGGTCGCCAGTCCGTCGACGGGCTCGGTCTCTGCCAGGGGCGAGGCCAGGCTGTCTGGCAGCGGCACAGTCTCGCGAGCGACGCGCAGGCGATCGGCCAGGGCATTGCGGGCGACCTCAAACAACCACGCGCGAGGGTTGCGAATATCGCAAAACCCTTTGCCCTGGCGCATGGCCTTGAGGAACAGGTCTTGCAGCATGTCCTCGGCGTCGGTGGGGTTGCCCAGGCGGCGCTGCAGCCAGCCGCGCAGCTCGCGTTCGTGGGCGTTCCAGGCGTTGACGACGCAGTTCATCGGGGCTCCACGCTGGCGGGCGGTTCAGCTGAGAAACTGCTGGTCCAGCCGCGCGATCATCGCACCAATAGCTTCACGGGCCGTGCGAAAGCGTTCCAGCAGCTGAGCGCGACTCAGGGTTGGATCGCTGCTTGCCGGGTCGGGGGTCGGCCAGTGCAGACGCTGCGCCGCGCCCAGAAAGACAGGACAGACCTCTTCTGCGCACAGGGTCACCACCACGTCGACCCCCGCAGGGTCGATGGTCTGGACCGACTTGGAGTGGTGGCCGGCCAGTTCAATGCCTACTTCAGCCATCACTTCGATGGCATAGGGGTTCACCGTCGCCGGTTGGCTGCCAGCGCTCTGGACGCGCACGCGCTCGCCAAAGTGCTGGCGCGCCAGACCTTCGGCCATTTGACTGCGGGCACTGTTGGCCACACAGAGGAACAGTAGACTTTTCATGGAGTCCCCAAGGGCTGGCTGAGGCCAAACCAGCGCTTGCGCAGCCACAGCGCCACGTTGACCAAGGCGATCAGCGCCGGGACTTCGATCAGCGGCCCTATCACCGCCGCCATCGCTGCGCCGCTGTGGATGCCAAAGGTGGCGATGGCCACGGCGATCGCCAGCTCAAAGTTGTTGGAGGCCGCGGTAAAGGACAGGGTCGCCGCTTGCGGATAGTCGGCGCCGGCGCGCTGGCTCATCCAGAAAGACGCCAGGAACATCAGCGCAAAATAGATGACCAAGGGCAGGGCGATGCGCGCGACATCCCAGGGCAATTGCACGATCTGATCGCCCTTGAGAGAGAACATCACGGTGATGGTAAACAGCAGCGCCACCAGGGTCAGCGGGCCGATGCGCGGGGCAAACTCGCGCTGGTACCAGGCCAAGCCCTTGCGCGAGACCAGTATGCGCCGCGTCAGGTACCCCGCGGCAAAAGGAATCCCCAGGTAGATAGCCACGCTCTGGGCGATCTGGCCCATGGTGATGGCCACCTCGGTGGTCGGCAGCCCCAGCCAGCCGGGCAGGACCAGCGCAAAAAACCAGGCGTAGACCGGAAAAAGCAGCACCTGAAAGACCGAGTTGAGCGCCACCAGCCCGGCGCAGTACTCGCGATCGCCGCCAGCCAGGTCGTTCCACACAATCACCATGGCGATGCAGCGGGCCAGCCCAATCAAGATAAGCCCCAGCATGTAGTCAGGGCGGTCGCGCAGGAACAGCACCGCCAGGCCAAACATCAGCAGGGGCCCGACGAGCCAGTTCTGCACCAGAGACAGGGCCAGGACGCGCTTGTTGCCAAAGACCTTGCCCAGATCCTCATAGCGCACCTTGGCCAAGGGCGGGTACATCATCAGGATCAGCCCCACGGCGATGGGGATCGAGGTGGTGCCCACCGACATGCGGCTCAGCGCAGCGTTGACCCCGGGCGCCACAACGCCGATGCCGATGCCGAGCCCCATGGCCGCAAAGATCAACAGGGTCAGGTAGCGGTCCAAAAAGCCCAGACGGCCGGCTACGGAAACAGGGGCGGACATGGGCAGATCCAGGCGG
Source organism: uncultured Myxococcales bacterium (assembly GCA_903919145.1). Lineage (GTDB taxonomy): Bacteria > Myxococcota_A > UBA9042 > UBA9042 > UBA9042 > SXRM01. The sequence continues at coordinate 32,716 of CAIXGW010000243.1, read as the reverse complement.
GGCGAAACAAAGGCGCCGCTTATCGTAGTTTGCCGATAAGTGGCCTGTCGTCAAGCCGTGTAGACCAGCACCGCGCCCGCCAGCAGCAGCAGCGCGCCGCAAGCCCACTTGGCCCACGTCAGGGCCCGCGAGCCGTCGGTCCAGTTCAGGTAGCGCTGAACCAGCTCGGTGGACGAGCCCACGGCGCCGATGACCCCGCTGTGGCCGATGCCAAAGGCCAGCAGCAGCGCGGCGCCAAACAGCGGCTGGCTCGCAGCGCTGCCGGCGGTGGCCCCCAGAATCGGCGCCAAAAACGCAAAGGTACACGGCGACAAACCAATGCCCAGCACCAGCCCCAGCAGGGCCGCGGCCACCAGGCCCTTGCCGCGGCTCTGGCCAAGGCGCAGCCCGGCGGTAGGCAGCGGCAAAATGCCAAACAAGTTCAATGCTGCGGCCCCAAACACGGCGGCAATGATGTAGTTGGTCGCGGCGCCGTAGCCTTGCAGTGCTTGACCCGCCAGCGCCGCCAAGGCTCCGGCCACCAGGATAGCCAGCAACATCCCGCCGGCAAAAGAAAAAGCCAGCGCTGCGCCGCGTCCGCGGGTGGTAGCACTGCCAGACCCCACAAAGCCGACCACCAGCGGAATCGTCCCCAGGTGGCAGGGGCTCAGCAGCACGCTTAGCACGCCCCAAGCCAGCGCCGCCGCCAGCGCCACCGCCGGACTGCCGTTGATCGCGTCGGTCAGCGAGAAAATCAGCTCGTTCATCCCTTGCTCTTCTTGGAGGGCTCGATCTTGTAGCCCAGCTCTGCCCACTTGGCGATGACGTCCTTGGCGCGGATGACCCCGACGTGGCGCCACAGCTCCTTGCCCTCAGGCGAGAAGAACACTTGGGTGGGGATGCTGCGAACGTTCAGCTTTTCGGCCGCTTGCGGGTCGTTCTTCATGTTGACAAACTCGATCTTGAGGTGGTCGGCGTACTCGGCCTCCAGCTCTGCCATCACATCCAGCATCACCCGGCACGGCACGCAGGTGGTGGTCCCAATGTCGACAAACCGCGGCAGCAGCTTGGGCGTTGGGGCCGCGGCCGGGGCCCCAGGCGTTACAAGGCTGACGGCGGGCGGTTGGCCATCCAAGGCGCCCACCGCAGTCGGCGCTGCTTGGACCGGGGGCAAGGCCTTCTGTTCACAGGCTGAAAGGGCAAGCGCGGCAACAGCAAGCCACGCAGCGGCGGACAGGGGAGCGGGCATGGCGGACCTCTGCGGGACCTTCGCGGACCCGCCGAGACTGGAAGACGATGGGGAGGGCGAAAGGATGCAGGGGCGATCCGCCGCTATCCGCCACTCGCCCGCGGCGCAAACAGCTCGTCCACGGCGATCTCCACGTCGTCAAACGGTGGCAGGGCCAGGCGATCGTCGCCGTGGTAGCAGCCCAGCAGCGTCCAGCGGGCCTGGCGATTCTCAAACACCTCGACGGTGCGCTGGTCTGGATCCACCAGCCAGTACCAGGGGATCCCGGCGTCGGCATAGGCATTTGCCTTGGGCCCGCGGTCATACCAGGCGTTGCTGGGCGAAAGCACCTCGCAGACCCAGTCGGGGCGGATGTCCAGCGGCCAGTCGTCCGGCAGCTCGGCGAGGCGATCCTTGCGCCAACCAGCCAGGTCAGGGCCGACGATGGCGTGGCGGTTCAGGCGAATGCCAGGCTCTATGCAGATCCACCAGCCGGTTTTGCCAGCCAGCCGAGTCGATGGCCCGAGGCGGACCATCAGTTGCCCCAGCGCATGGCCATGGGTACCGCGGGGCACCGCGCGAAAATACGGCTTGCCGCTAACGATTTCCGGCTGTTCATGCTCAGGCAGGTGCACGATGTCCTCCCAGGTCCACAGCCGCTCGCCGTCCATGCCGCACCTCCGCGGGGCAGCATAGGGGGCGGCGGGGGGCGCTGCAAGCTAAGGTGAAGCAAGGGGCGTGCCAAAGGTGAAGATCGCAAAGTTGAGTAGTTAGCTGGTGCCTACAGTATCAGCGCGGCCGTAGAGAGCTTGGCTGAGACGAGACGGAGACCGCGCCGCGGTGGCGCTCTCGACCGCCATGCCCCGACCACCCGCGCGCTTGACGCACTGTTGGCAGGGGCGGTACACCACTGCTTGGCTTGGCGTCTGCTGGGCTTGCGCGACCTCATGCTCTGGCCCATGGGACGGAACGTGGGGATCGGGCGAAGCCAACAGCGGACAGCAGGTCGATGGAGGACGCAATGCAGCAGGCTGACAAGCAAGAGCGCAATCGTATTTGGCAACTGCGCGCTGCTGTGCGCGATCGAGCGGCCCTTTGGGTGCTGGTCCTGCTCAGCGTGCTGGCCTGCCTGCTGATCGGCTGCCAGCCCGCTGCCGACCGCCCCGAGCCCAAGGCTGAGCCAGAAGAGGCCGAGGCACCGCCGCCAGCCCCAGCCCAGGAGCCGCCGCCAGCGCCTTTGCCTCCGCCGGCGTCGCCCACCTCCACCGCGCTGGCCGAGCCTGCCACCTCGACTGCGCTGGCCGAGCCTGCCACCTCCGTAGCGGCCGCCGAGGCAGTGACTGCGGCTGTGGCAGCCCCGGGCGCTGCGACGCCAACCAAGTGGGAGGTTGAGGTCAGCGACACACCGTCCGCCGAGCCAGAGCCCAAGCAGCTGGCCAGCTATGACCGCAAGGGCCCAGCAACAGCCCCTTGGCAAGTCGCTGTCCACACCGATCGCAACGCGGCGGAGTTTCCAGGCTCGGTCACCAGCGCCCGCATCAGCTATGTGGCAGAGGCCGTCGCCGTGGCCGGCAAGCTGGCGCGCGCCATGAAGGTCGTGTTTCGCCTAGACAACCAAATCAAGCCCTTTGCTGGCTGCGACGGCAAGGCAGGCGCCAGCGCCAATGCCTGCGGCTGCGACAAAATCGTCCCCTACGCCTACATCGCCCTGGTCCACAAATTGCGGCGGAATCTACAGCTGGACACCTCCAAGTACCTGTCTTTCTGGGCTAAGAGCGCAGATCCGTTTGATCTGCACGTCTCCCTGGGCTGCTATGTCGAGCCGCGCCCGGGGGCTGGCTACCTGGATGCGGCGCGGCGCCATCCGGATCCGTGTTGGCACGCCATTCGCTCTGAGCTCAAGCTGCCCAAGCCCATCGCCATCGCCGGCGGCAGTACCTGGCGCCGCTACCAGTTTCGCCTGGACGCTCTGCCACCCAGCGAAGTAGTGGTGGGGACGGCGTGCACGCTCAGCACCGTGACGCAAATCTCTTACGTTATCAAGAAGGATGGCTCTCTGAAGGCGGGCGAGTATCCCAAAGACAAAGGCGAGATCCTGTTTGACGACCTCGAAGCGCTGGGCACGGTGGGCAAGCCGCCAGAGTAGAGCGGCGCGCATAGACAACCAAGCAAGGCCCGACGCCGGCCAAGAGCCACAGCCCGCGGCGAGCTCTTGCTGCAATTGGCTAGAGATGACGCATGGGTGTCGGCTGTGTCAGCGCGGCTGTCCGGCTTGGGGTGGCTTGGCAGCGACAGCGGCCTCGCAGCGCGCAGCGACGACTCGCATGATGACCCGCTGCAGATCCCACATGATGGCCTGAGACCAGATGCCGGCGTAGCCATTGAGGGTGGTGGTCAGGCGGTGGGTGCTGGTCAGGCTCAGCTCGGTGTGGCCGTTGGGCAGGGCGCGCAGGGTGTAGCGGCCGTCAATGACGTCAAAATACTGCCCGCCAACGACCACGTGCTCGTCCAGGGCTTCGGCCGGGGCCTGCTCGGCAGCAATGGAGAAGGCAAGGGTTTTTTGCTCTTGCCAGTCGGTGACTTCCTCGCGAAACACCAAGCCCCGCTCAAAAGTGGCGCGGCGCACCCCGCCGTGGCGCTGGTCCGTCAAGGTGGCGGCAATCGGCCGCGGCAGGCCAATCGCGTGAGACAGCGACCACGGCAATTCCTCTGGTGCAATGGGATCCACCGAGGCAATGTGGCGCCACACCACCGCCGGCGGCGCGGCGATTTCCTGCACGTTGTCGACCCGGTACAGCGACGGCTGGCCGCGCACGTTGGCTTCGGCGCCGCCCCACAGCAGCGGCAGCAGCGCCACCGACAGGGCGACCGGCGCCCCTGGCTTGCGCCGGGCTCGCTGCAGCAGCCACATGGCCACGCCGCCGACCGAGCCCATGCCAAAGAACACCGGCGCCGCCAAGAAGATGCAGATGGACCCTTCAATCAGCGTGATGGCGGCTACTGCAATGGCCGTGGCGCACGCCACCCACGGCAGCAGGATGGCCTGGGTCAGCGTCACCGGGCTCTTGCGCGCCGCGGCCTCTACTGCAAGAGCCCCCGTTGCGGCGGGAACGCCAAACAAGAAGGCCGTGCTCATGGCGCCGACCAGCCAAAACGCCAGCGACTGGTCGCCCTCTTTGGGCCAGCCAAGGCCAAAGAAAATCAGGCGCGCGGGCACCGTATAGGCCAGGCCAATCAGGGCGCCCATGGCCCAGGGCCGCGTGCGCAGCCACCATTGCTTCTGTTGGGGGGGATTCTCTGTGCTCATACCCCAGCATATAGCCGCTCCGCCGATCAATTGCCAGCCTGGGGCCCATAGCCACCTAGACCCAAAGGCGCTTGCGCCAGATGCACTTGCAAAGCTGGTTTGGGCTTGCATACTGCTGCCGCCGCAGTTCTCTGGGCCGCCGAGCCCAAGGGGGCGCGCTGCCCAAAGAGGATCGAAGATGGCCAAGATTTTTGCGCAGTTGGATGAGATTCTTGCCGAGCGCCTGCTGGTGCTTGACGGCGCCATGGGCTCGATGCTGCAGCGCCACAAGCTGGATGAGGCGGCGTTCCGCGGCCAGCGGCTGGTCAGCCACCCCTGCGACGTGCAAGGCGATAGCGATCTGCTGGTCTTGACCCAGCCCAAGGTGGTGCAGGGCGTGCACCGCGCCTATTTGGAGGCTGGCGCCGACATCATTGAAACCAATACCTTTGGTGCCACACGCATCGCCCAGGGCGACTACCAGCTGGAGCATCTGGCTTATGAGATGAACGTGCGCGGCGCCGAGATCGCCCGCCAGGTGGCTGACGAAGTGGCGCGCAGCAGCGGTCGGCCAAGGTTTGTCGCCGGATCCATCGGGCCGACCAACCGCACGCTGTCGATCTCGCCCAAGGTCAGCGATCCGGCCTTTCGGGCGGTGACTTGGCAAGAAATGCTCGATTCCTATGCGGAACAGGTGCGAGGCCTGCTCGATGGCGGCGCCGATATGCTGCTGGTCGAGACGATTTTTGACACGCTCAACGCCAAGGCCTGCCTGTACGCCATCGCCCAGGAGCTGGAGCGGCGCCAGCAGAAGGTGCCGGTGATGGTGTCGGTTACGATTACCGATCGCTCGGGGCGCACCCTGTCGGGCCAGACCCTGGAGGCGTTCTGGACCAGCATCCGCCACAGCCAGCCGTGGTCGGTGGGGATCAACTGCGCCCTGGGGGCCAGAGAAATGCGCCCGCTGATTGAAGAATTGGCAGGCATGGCCGACAGCCGCATCTCCTGCTACCCCAACGCCGGGCTGCCCAACGCCTTTGGCGGCTATGACGAGGAACCGGGGACGACCGGCGCCTTGCTGGCCGAGTTTGCTCACCAGCGCTGGGTCGACGTGGTCGGAGGCTGCTGCGGCACCACGCCCGATCACATCGCCGCCATCGCCAAGGCCTGCAACCCAGAGAAGCCGCGGCCCTTGTCGATGTGGCCGCGGTCGCAGCCAGCGCCCTCTCGCCTTTCTGGCTTGGAGCCGCTGGTGATTCGGCCAGATGCCAACTTTACGGTCATTGGCGAGCGGACCAACGTCACCGGCTCCAAGAAATTCATGGATTTGGTCAAGGCCAGCGACTACCAGGCCGCGCTGCAGGTGGCGCTGGACCAGGTGCGCGGCGGCGCCAACATCCTGGACGTCAACATGGACGAAGGAATGCTGGATTCCGCAGCCGCCATGCGAACCTTCTTGAACACGCTGGCCGGAGAACCCGAAATCGCCCGCCTGCCGGTGATGGTGGACTCTTCCAAGTGGGAGGTGCTGGAGACCGGCTTGCAGTGCCTGCAGGGAAAGGGCGTCGTCAACTCCATCAGCCTCAAGGACGGTGAGGCGGCGTTTCTAGAAAAAGCCAAGAAGATCATGCGATATGGTGCGGGTGCCGTCGTCATGGCCTTTGACGAAGAGGGCCAGGCGGCCGACACCGAGCGGCGGGTCGCCATCTGCGAGCGGGCCTACCAGCTGCTTCGCGGCATCGGCTTTCCGGCAGAAGACATTGTGTTTGATCCCAATGTGTTGGCTATTGGCACCGGCCTGGAGGAGCACGCGCGCTATGCGATTTCCTTCATCGAAGCCGCGCGCATCCTCAAGCAGAGCTGCCCAGGGGCCAAAATCTCAGGCGGCGTCAGCAATTTGAGCTTTGCCTTCCGCGGCAACAACCCCGTTAGAGAGGCCATGAACTCGGCCTTTCTGTACCACGCCATTCGCGCCGGCCTGGACATGGGCATTGTCAACGCCGGGCAGATCGCGGTGTATGACGACATTGACAAAGAATTGCTTGAGTTGGTTGAGGATGTGCTGTTTGACCGCCGCCCCGATGCGACCGAGAGGCTGGTGACACTGGCCGACAAGTTCAAGGGCCCGGGCAAGAAGAAAGAGATCGAGCAAGCCTGGAGAGAGGGCACCCTTGAGCAGCGCATCGCCCACGCGCTGGTTCACGGCCTGACCGAGCACATCGACCAGGACACGGCGGAGGCGCTGGCCAAGTACCACACGCCGCTTGCGGTCATTGAAGGGCCCATGATGGCGGGGATGAGCATCGTCGGCGACCTGTTTGGCGCCGGCAAGATGTTTTTGCCGCAGGTGGTCAAGTCGGCACGGGTCATGAAGAAGGCTGTGGCGTGGCTGGAGCCGCACCTGCTGGCGTCCAAGCTCGCCGGGGCTGCCAGCAGCCAGGGCAAGGTGCTGATGGCCACGGTCAAGGGCGATGTCCATGACATTGGCAAGAACATTGTGGGCGTGGTGCTGGGCTGCAACGGCTATGAAGTCATTGACCTGGGAGTGATGGTGCCCGCAGCAAGGATCTTGGAGGAGGCCGTGGCCCAGCGCGTCGATGCGATTGGCCTGTCAGGCCTCATCACCCCATCGCTGGACGAAATGGTCCACGTGGCGCGCGAAATGGAGCGCCTGGGCATGACGATGCCGCTGCTGATCGGCGGCGCCACCACCAGCAAGCAGCACACGGCGGTCAAGGTGGCACCGGTCTACAGCGGGCCAGTGGTCCACGTGCTCGACGCTTCGCGGGCGGTGGGTACCCTGTCTCAGCTGCTGTCCAAGCTGCACCACGACGCCTACGTGGCCGACGTCCGCACCGATCAGCAGCGGCTGCGCGACCTGCACCTGCTGCGCCAGGCGAGCCCGCTGTTGCCCTTTAGCGAGGTGCAGAACAATCGGCCGCGCCTGACCTATTCAGTGGACCAGAGCCCCAAGCCGGCGGTGCTGGGGCTGCAGCAGTGCGATATCGACCTGGCCGAGCTGGTGCCCTACATCGACTGGACTTTCTTGTTTGTCGCCTGGGACCTCAAGGGCAAGTTTCCGCAGATCCTGGAGCATCCTGACCACGGCGAAGCCGCCCGCGACCTGTATGACGCGGCCCAGAAAGAGCTGCGGCGCATCGTCGACGGCAAGCTGCTGCAGGCCAAGGCTGTGTGGGGGGTGTGGCCGGCGGCAAGTGAGGGCAATGACATCGCGTACTTTGCCGACGGGGAGCGCCTGCACGAGCTCAACCGCTTCTGTTTCCTGCGCCAGCAGCAGAAAAAGACTGACGCCGGCAAGCCGCACCTGTGCCTGGCCGACTACGTGGCGCCGCTGAGCAGTGGCGTGCAAGACCACGCTGGCGCCTTTGCGGTGACGGCGGGGCTTGGCTTGGAAGCCATCACCGAGCACTACCGCGCCGACCACGACGATTTTCACGCGATCCTGGCCCAGGCGCTGGCCGATCGGCTGGCCGAGGCGGCGGCCGAGTGGCTGCACCAAAAAGTCAGGAAGCAGTGGTACGCACCTGGGGAATCTTTCAGTGGGCCAGAGCTGATTGCCGAGCCGTACCTGGGGATTCGCCCGGCCTTTGGCTACCCGTCTTGCCCCGACCACACAGAAAAGACCAAGCTTTGGCAGCTGTTGCATCCAGAGCGTGTGGGCATCACCTTGACAGAGAACCTGGCGATGTATCCGGGCGCGTCGGTGTCTGGCCTGTACCTGGGCCACCCAGAGGCCCGCTACTTTGCCACGGGGCCGGTCGGAGGCGAGCAGATCCTTGACTACGCGCGCCGCAAGGGCATGAGCGTGCAAGAGGTTGAGCGGGCTCTAGAATCGACGATTGCCGGGGTGTGAGCAGGCCCTGCCCAAAGCTGCGCAGCCACGCTTCTGCTGTGCGGGCCACCTCTTGGCACGGCAGCGACAGGTCGACTGGAAATTGACGTAGATTCAGGTGATTGTTTGGCGGGCGTTGCCTGTTGACACTGCCCGGCTCATGGCGTAGCGTCGAGCGGAGTTGCCCGCAGTGGCGCAGGCGGTGTTTTCGGTGTCTCCGTCTCCTTTGAGCCCTGGCGAGGCGCGGCCCCGTGCCCACAGCCGCCGGCAAAACTGGCGTGGGTGGCTGCCCGTGTTGGCGATGGGCGCTCTGATTTCGGTGTGGGCTGCCGCGCAGTCGGCCCCGGTGCCAGCGCCAGTTCCAGCACCAGTGCCAGCACCGGTTCCAGCTTCTACACCTGTGGCGGCATCAGTGGGTTTTGTCAAAGGCGGCAATGTCTCGGCGTGGAACGTCAGCGACGTAGAGAGGGTCTTTGCCGACGCCGAGCGCCTGGGCCTGGACACCATTACGGTAGCCGTGCGGATTCCGATGGCCAGTGCGACGGCCAGCGCTGTCGAGATCGACCCGGTCAGCCTGGCGTTTGCCCAAAAAGTCATCGCCCACAGCAGCAAATACCGCTACCTGATCGAGCCCTATCCGTGGATAGCCAACGGCGCCGTCCCAGAGACCGACCTCAACCCGGCCGACAAAGCCGCGTGGTTTGCCTCCTACGAAAGCGCGGTGGTGCGGCTGGCTGGTCAATTCCCCAAGGCGTGGGGCATCTATGTCGCCTCCAATCTGGTCAAGCTAGAGGATCAAGCACCGCGCTGGCTGAGCCTGGTCAAGGCCGTTCGCGGCGCCTTTGCCGGCAAGGTCATCTACCGCACCCAGTGGTGGGTCACCGCCGCCTGGGAGCCTTCGACCGTGGCCGCCTGGAAGACCAAGCTTGAAAACCCGGTGTTTGGCGCCGTTGACGTGATTGCGATTGCCGCCTACTTCGAGCTGACCGACCTGCCGGCGCCGACCGCGGCCGACATCAAGGCGGCGCTGCGCTCTTCTACGGTGTTTGGCCGCAAGCAGGACGTCTACGCGGAGATCACTGCCCTGCAAAAACGCTGGAAAAAGCCGGTGTTCTTGGGTGAGCTGAGCTGCCCGGCCGTCGACTTTGGCGCCCAGACCCCCTGGGATCCGGCCGCGGGAGACAAGCCCAATCCAGACATCCAAAAGCACTACCTCAGCGCCTATCTGGAGACCTTTGCCAGCTCTCCCGCAGAGTTTCTTGGGTTTTCTGTGTTTACCATTGGGCATCCCACGCCCACCCCCTACGACTTGGCGCCCTCTGCCGCTGAGTTCGTCCACACCTTCAAGCCGCGTCAACCGTGAACGAATTGGCCGCTACCACCGCCGCGCCCCTGCTGCGCAGCCAGCCCCAGGACCGGCGGCTGCGGGTCGCTGTAGTGCTGGGAACTCGCCCGGAATTGCTCAAGCTGGTGCCCGTCATCGCCGAGCTGGAGCGCCATCCGCAGCGTGTGCAGGTGCAGGTGATCCTGACCGGCCAGCACCGCGAGCTACTGCACGGCCTGCCTGAGCTTTTTGGCCTGCGCAGCTACCGGCAGCTGGCGGTGCGCAATGACAGCCCCAACCTGCCAGCGCTGACGGCCATGCTGCTGCAAGAGCTGGACGCCGCGCTGGCCGCCGAGCCCTGCGACGCCGTGGTGGTACAGGGAGACACGACCACCGCATTTTGCGCAGCTCTGGCGGCGTTCTATCGGCGGATTCCGGTGGCCCACGTCGAGGCGGGGCTGCGCACCCACAACCCAAGCGAGCCCTTTCCAGAGGAGATCAACCGCCAGCTGGTCGGCCGGTTAGCCCGCTGGCACTTTGCCCCCACGGCCGCCGCCGCTGCCAACTTGACGGCCGAGGGCATAGGCGCAGAAGGCGTGGTCATCACCGGCAATACCATTGTAGATACTCTGGTTTGGGTCCGCAGCCAGTACATGAGCGCAGACTACGCGCACACCCTGTTGGCCAGCGAAGCCCCGCAGCTAGAGGCAGCGCTGGCGGCCATTCGCGCCCAGCAGGGCCAGACCTTGGCGTTGTTGACCTTGCACCGCCGAGAGAACCAGGGCCTCAAGCTGACCGCGTTCTTGTCGATGCTCCGCGAGCTGGCGGCGCGCCACCCGGACCACCACCTCATCTATCCGTACCACCTCAACCCCCAGGTGCGCTTGCCGGCTCAGGCGCTGCTGGGCGACCTGCCCAACGTCCACCTGATTGCGCCGCTGTCTTATCGGCCGATGCTGTTCTTGATGGGCCAGGTGGATTTTGCGCTCAGCGACTCCGGCGGGCTGCAAGAGGAGTTTCCTAGCTTTGGCAAGCCTTTGCTGGTCCTGCGCGATAGCACAGAGAGGCCAGAGCTGCTTACCGCCAAGATGGGCAAGCTGGTAGGCCTGGAGCCGGCAGTGGTCGCGGCCGCGGTGGAAGACCTGCTGCAGTGCAGCCGCAGCGGCACCGCGCCGGTATGGTATCAGGCGGGGGGCAACCCGTTTGGCGACGGCCAGGCGGCGCAGCGGATAGTGGCCCGCCTACTGCGCGACCTGGCGGCTGGCGCCGGCGTGGACCTCACGGTAGCCTGACCGACGCTGTGGGGCGGAGGCCCCTCCCTGAATTGTCCAATAAATCCATAGATCAGACATTGCCTAGGGGAGTGTCCGGCCCGCCGTCGATCCGACATTGCCTAGGGGAGTGTCCGGCCTGCCGTCAGTCGGACATTGCCTAGGGGAGTGTCCGGCCCGCCGTCAGTCGGACATTGCCTAGGGGAGTGTCCGGCCAGGCGTCCATCGGACATTGCCTAGGGGAGTGTCCGGCCTGCCGTCCATCGGACATTGCCTAGGGGAGTGTCCGGCCCGCCGTCGATCAGACATTGCCTAGGGGAGTGTCCGGCCTGCATCAGGGCTGTCAGTCGAACTCCAGCTCGTCGACAAAGGTCCAGGACCCGGGCGTGGCAAAGGCGATTTCGACAAACCTGGCCACCTGCAGCGGAAGGGTCAGGGCGATGTCGGCGCGCTTGCCCTGGGGGATGGCGGGCATGGTGGCGGCGGCCAGGCCGAAAACCTGAGGCGGAGTCCAGGTCTGGCCATCCAGGCTCAGGCGCACGCTGACCTGCGGTGGCTGGTTGACGCTGCCGATCTTGCCGTTGCTCAGGCCCAGGCGCACCAGGCCAAGCTTGCGCGGCGCGGCAAACTGCACGGTGATGACCGGCGCCAGCGACGACCACCCCACCCACTCGTAGGCCACGCCGCTGCCCAGGTCGACGCCCCAATCGTCGCTGCCGCGCAGGCCATCGACCAGCTGCCCACTGGCCCACTGCAGAAATCCGCTGGGGTCGTCTGCCTTTGTGGGGCCCAGCACGGCGATGTTGTGGGGCTCGTCAAAATAGCACGCGCCGCCGCACTGGGGCGCTTCGCTGAACCGGTAGGTCGGTGCGCCGCACGCCAAGGCTTCGTTGACCTTGCCGTTGCAGTTGTCGTCGTCTGGGGTGGCGCAGTCTTCGGTGGCGGTCACGGCCAGGCCGGCCGCTTGGGCGCAGGCGCAGTTGATCGGCGCCGTGCAGCTGCCGCTGGCGCAGCTGTCGCCCCAGGTGCAGGGGTTGCCGTCGTCACAGGGGCCGCTGAGCGGGGCAAACTGGCAATTTCCCAGGGCCGCGACGCAGGTATCGGCAGTGCAGGGGTCGCCATCGTCACAAGTGGGGGTCACCGGGCCGGCGGCGCACACCCCGCCGCTGCAGCTGTCTGGACCGGTGCAGAGGTTGCCGTCGCTGCAGGGGCCGGCCAGGGGCTGGTGCACGCAGCCGTTTTGCGCCACGCACAGGTCGCTGGTGCAGCCGTTGCCGTCGTCGCAGGTGGCGGGGGCTCCGGGCACGCTCTGGCAGCCCGTGGGCCCGCAGCTGTCGGTGGTGCAGGCAATCGAGTCATTGCAGTTGGTCGCGGGCCCGCTGCACACGCCGGCTTGGCAGGTGCCGGCGTACAGGCACTTGGCGCCGTCGCTGCAGGCCGGGCCGCTGGCCGGCTCGTGGACGCAGGCGCCCGCCGGGCTGCACTCGTCTCTGGTGCAGGGATCGCTGTCTACGCACAGTTGCTTGTCACAGCTGCTGCCGACGTCTGGGGTGCTGGGCTGGCACCCCAAGGCCCATGCGGACCAGCAGCCCAAGAGGGCGAACATCCAGCGTCTTGTCGGTCTAGCACCCATGCCGATTCCGTCACAGCCACAGGGTGGCGCGCACCACTGGCCCCTGGCCGCGATCTGCGGTAGCCCAGCGATAACTCCAATGAAACTCAAGCCAGGAGCTGGGGGCGCGGTGGCGCTGCTGGCCAAACCACAGCCGCACATTGGCCCCTGCACCGGCCGCCCCAACGGCTTGCTGTTGCGCCGCCGAGTCAAACTCCAGCGCAGCCACTGCGCAGGGCGCGATGGTCAGCTCTTGCCAGCCCTCGATCGCCAGGGCGGCACCATAGCGCCCTTCGCTGCTGGCCAGCAAGCGCCCGGCCTGGGCGTACCAGGAGACGTCGGCGTAGGCCTGCCAAGAGGGCCACCAGCGCCGCTGGACCTGCAAGTCCGTGCCCTCTCCTAGCGAATAGGCCGTGCGCACCAGCCAGTCATCGCTGGCCTTGTGGCCCATTGCCACCAGCCGCTCCAGCGCAAACACCACATTCTGGCTGGCCCAGGGCTTGTAGCGCAGCCCCATGCCGCCCTGCAGCGTCTCTGGGCCCACGGCGCCGGCGCTGCCATTGCGCAGGTTGGCAAACGTCCGCAGGAAGAACTGCAGCGTGCGGCCGTCGCGGTAGCCCCACTGCGGCGGCTGCCAGAAGCCTTCTACGGCAAACTGCCAGACATCCAGTGCGCCGGCCTGGTAGGGCGAGCCGACCTGCGCGCCAAATTCCCGTTCCAGCACCTCGATCTCGCGCGAGTAGCCAAACTGCTGGCTGGCCGAAAAGGCCGGCGCACTCTCTTCCAGCTCCAGGGCGAAGCGGAAATCGGCGGCTGCGGTGGCGTTCTTGGCCAGGCGCTTGGCGGCATAGCCGGCGTCGGCGTAGTGAAAAGCCTTGCCGCCGCCCAGGGCAAAGCCGGCTTCAAAGGCCTGCAAGCCCTTAAGGTCCTCGCCGTGGCGCAGGTAGCCATAGGCCTGGCTCAGGTGGCGAAACGCCCGCGGATCGTCGGCGGGGCGCAGCGCGGCACTGGCCAGTTCCTCGGCCTGCTGGCGCAGCGCGGGATCCTCGGTCGCCGCTGCGGCCCGCCGCGCCGAAGCCAGCGCCTGGGGCCTTTGCTTGGCTGCCAGCTGGGCGCGGCCAAAGCGCAGCACCATCTCGGGGTCGTCGGCGGTCGCTGCAGGGCGCAGTGCTTCGACAGCTCCCGGCAGATCGCCCATGGCCACGGCGGCGTTGGCCAAGGCTGTGTAAAGGTTGCGCCGCTGCTGTGGCGACCAGATCTCGCCGCGCAAGGCCTGGAAGAAGTCGGCGCGGGCCTGGCGAAAATCCTCTACTTGAAACCAGTAGTAGCCAAGCTGGGCGCGCACCAGAGGCTGGCTGGGAAAGCGCACGCCCATGGCCGTGGCCAGGCTGCGGGTCTGGAGCTTCTGCGCGGGCCGGGCCGGCTGGATCTGCAGCAGCAGGGCCAGCAAGGCCAAGCCACTTTCGGGGGTGGGCGCCTGATTCCACTGCGCGCGGGCCAGGTTCAGCGCGGTGCTGGGGTCGCCCTCCAGGTCCAAGGGCTGCAAGTAGCTTAGCGTCGCGGCCTGCGGCAGATCAGCGGCGGCAGCCCAGGCCTCTTGGCCACAGCCCAGCCACGCGGCTGCCGCGGTCACCAGCCCAGCCCAGACTCGCACAGCGGCAGCCCTCACGACCCACGCCCAGAGCCAGAGGGGTGCGGCGCCAGCTGGTCGACCCACGCCTGGACTTCGTGGTCGCAGGCCACCACATAGGCCACATGGCAGCCAGACGAGGCCTTGATGGCCCGCGTCACTGCCGGCGTGGGCCTACTGGCTACCGCCACCTGCAGGGTGTTGTTGGCGTCGACCGCCATTGGCACCACCCGGTGGTTGCGAATGACTTCGGGGTCGATCGACGCCAGGGCGTGGGCCAGCGGCTGCGAATCGCGCACCGCCCGCGGCAATTCGTCTTGGATGGCCACGGCATCGGCCAGGGCTTCGGCCGACACACAGCCCTGATCCAGCAGGACCTGGCCCAGGCGGGCGCCGGATTGCTTTTGCACGCGCAGGGCTTGCTCCAGGTCCAAGGCAGAGATGGCGCCGCGCTCGACCAGCAGCTCGCCCAGCCGCCGGCGGTGGTGGGCCAGGGCCGCCGAGGAGGGAAAGACGTGCTGGGTCTTGTCCCAGGCGATCGGCGCGCCGCTGGCCAGGTGCTGGAGCCACTGGGTCCAAGCTCTAGAAACTGCAGCAAAATTGATGAAGTTGCTGACGACCATTCTGGGGCCAGACAAGAGGCCGTGCTGCAGCCCGTTGGCCCGGCTGACAAACCACATCCTCTGACCCAACCGGTTGATCAGCAAGCCAGAATTGAACACCAGCAGCGCCTGCAGCCAGGGCTGGTGAATGGCGGTGGTGGCGGAGTCAATGCCCCAATGCTCAGGGCCGCCCAGCGCTCGGACCCCCAGCGCATGGGCCAGCAGAAAGTAGGCGACCATCGAAAGGGGCGCGGTCAAAATCCCCTTGCGATCGCGAAAAAACATGTACTTGGCCCAGCCATTGCCGCGCCAGCCCAGCTGCCTCCAGCCCAAGAAGGCGATGCCAAGCACCCAGCGCGCCCGCTGCCGGTACGCCGCCCGAAACTGCGATGGAAAGTACTCGCAGGTCGCCAGCAGCCCTGTTGAGGTAGCCGGGCGGTTCCACAGGTCGTTTTGACCCAGCAGCCCGTGCACCGGGTTGGAGGGCGGGGCAGGCGTGGCCTCTTTGTGCACCGGCTCGCCGCCAAACACCTGGGTCATGCCACCCAGCTCGGCCAGGCGGAAGCTGAAGTCGTAATCCTCTGTCAGCGAGCCGGTGTTGAACAGCTGGCCCTGGTGGCGGTCGGCCATCGCCTTCAGGGCCCGGCGGCTGTAGCACAGGGCCACGCCGGCGCCGGGCACGATGCCGGTCAGCTGCTGGCGCACCAGGATGTCTTTTTGGTGGCTCTCGCTGAAGTCGTCGAGGTAGGCAGCACCAACCCAGGCATTCCACGGCAGTTCCAGAGACATGACGGGCAGCTGGATCAAGTCCGCCGTCTCAAGCCGGTAGTTGAAGTAGCGCAGCTCCAGCGGATGGACCACGTCTTCGCAGTCGTGCATCACCACGCCGGCAAATTCAATGCCGTGGCGCTCTTCATAGGCGGCTATCGCCTGGACTATCCAGTTCAGACAGTCGGCTTTGCAGGTGGGGCCGTCGCGATCGACGTGGGCGCGCACGATCCGCGCCGGATCGGCCTGGACCATCGCGTCGGCCTGGGCCGTGGTCTCTGGATCATTGCGGTAGGTGCCCAAAAACACCACGTAGTGCTGATAGTCCAGCGTCCGCAAGGTGTTCTGCGCCATCGAGGCGATAACCTCGGCTTCTTTCCACGCCGGCACCATGATAGCGAGGTGACGCTCGGGCACGCCGACCAGCTGGGCCAGACCCACCCGTGGCTCAGCCTTGGCGCGGCCCAGCCTCAGCTGCAGCCGGCGGGTCCAGTAGCAGGTATCTATGAACAGGTCGTCCAGACCGCTTAGCAAGATGCCCAGCGCTGTGGTCAGCACGACAAAGTCGATGGCCTGGAAATAGAAGGATATCATGGCATCCGGCAGAGGGCATGCCTCCTGTGGCGGCAACTCTCTGCTACAGGCTCTGGGCGCTCACAAAGGTGTAGCCGGCGCTCTTAACCCCTTGCACAATCGCCTTGAGGGCGCTGAGCGGGAAGTAGGGGTGAAAGAAGAAGCTGGCCACGCCGTCTCGCACCACCAAATTCTTCTGCGCCGTCAGGACCAAATCGGCAGCCAGCCGCGGCGGGTGGTTGTTGTAGCCCTCGTCTTCGTAGTTGCCCAGATTCTCTGGCAGGACCTTGAAGCCGTAGATGTCCTTGACGGTGTAGGGATAGAACAAGCCAATGCTGCGCTTGAGGTTTTCTGGATTGGCGCCCAGACCGCCGTTGAAGTACAGGCCGCGGTGGTAGACCGTGGCAAATTTCGCCCGGATGGCCTTGGCGTCGGTCGGCGAGCCGGCGTAGTGGGGGAATTCAAAAATGCTGGGGGTAGCAATGCCCACGGAATTGAGCTCGGCAATGCCAGAATTGATTCGCGACAGGGCCCAGGTGGCTGAGTCGCCGGGCACGGCGCCGTCATAGATGACGCTGTTGTTGGCGTCTACATGGGCAGCAAAGAACTCAAAATCGTCAGCGCTGACGGCAGAGTACGGATTAAACAGGTTGCCAAACTGGTGGGTGTAGCCGTGCAGGACCAGGGCGCCACCGCGGGTGGTCGCATACTTGAGCGCAGCCAGCATCTGCGGGCGGTCCTTCCAGCGCACCGTCATGGGCACGCCGCCGTTGTAGTAGCCGCGCGGGTCGGTAAAGACCGGGATGACCGCGACAGAGAACGGCACCTGGACTGAATACAGGTAGTCGACAATCGCGCGGAAAGCCACGGGATCTTCATCTGGCCCCACGTCTTCCAGGCGGACCAGCGCGCGGTGGCGCACGGCGGTCGCGGGCGCCAAGGCGTCATACAGCAGGTCGCAGAACGCCAAGTAGCGGTCATTGGCGCCAATGTAGGCAAAGGGGATTTCGCCAAAGTAGGTGAGGCTTGAAGAGCGGACCGCCCACGGCAGGGTGGCACCGCTCGCCTTCTTGGCCGTGGCCAGCACCGTAACTTTGGCCGGGTCCAGCGTGCTGTAGCTCATGATGCCGGCGGCGTTGACGGTCTCGCGGCTCAGGGCCACGCCCTTGTACGTCACGGTGGCCACGGTGGCCGTATCATAGACCCACGGATTGTAACCGTACTGGCCAACAAAATTGGTCGAGCGGTTGGCCAACTGCCAGATGTTGTTGTACATCCACAGAACCTGGGTGGTCTTGTTCTTGAGCACATCGTCCAGGAAGCCAACGGGCAGCGGCTCATCGTAGGTGGAGCCGATGTAAATCACCGCCCGGTACTTGGCCAGATCGCCGACCTGATAGTTGGCCACCGGCTTGCTGGTGGCGGCGCCAAAGTGGCTGGCCAGCGTGACGCCAGCGATGGCGTAGAGCTCGCCAAGCCAGCCGTAGGCGCCGGTCTTGTCAAACAAAACCAAAGTGCCGCTGGGTACCACAGCCGTAGTCGCCAGGCTCTTGGCGGGCGGCTCTTGTGGCGGGCGGTGGTCCTGGCCGCGCTCTTGCGGCACCGGGCCCACAAAAACCGGAAAGGGATTCAGTGCTTCGCTGGCGCTTTGGCCTTCAAAGGCGATCTTGGCAGGGCGAGCTGGCGCGTCTGGCGCAAAGCCCTTGCCAACTTGGGCGGGCGCAGGGGGATCCGGCACGTTGCAGCCCGCTAGGGCAGCGATCAGCAACCAGCTGAAGGTATACAGGAACTGCTGCCGCGCCGCACTGCCGAATCTACCCATGGCTGCCTCCCGTCGCGCGCTGCACCCGCCCCCCGGCGGCTACCGCGCCAGTTGTCGCAACTGGCCGTAACCGCGCCAGCCTAACCTGGATGCAAGTTGCAGCGCAAGCATGAGTTTTGTGGGCCGGGTCAGCGGGCCCCGGCGTCGGAAATTCGGTCCCGGCTGTCTCCGGCTGCGACTCTCAGGCGGTAAGGACGGCCGGTGGTTGCTGACCAGCCCCCTGCCAGCCGCGTGGGTACTGGACACCATGCCCGCGGCGCTGCCTCAGCAGGCACAAACCCCGGGCTTGCGGCCGATCCACGGCCGCGCCAGCTCCAGCTGCCCGGCCAGCCGCAGCAGCGTCGCCTCGTCGCCGTAGGCGGCAGAGAACTGCACGCCAATCGGCAGTCCAGCGGCGTTGCTGTGCAGGGGCAGCGAGATGGCTGGCTGGCCGGTCTGGTTGAAGATCTGGGTGTTGGGCGTTTTCTCAAAGTTGTCGGCCGCCAGCTGGGCCAGCGCCGCGCGGATCGCCGGCCGCAGCGGCAGGGCGCGCAAGGCCGCAAGACCCAGGCGATCGGCCGGCTTCAGGCCCAGCTCGCCCAGGCGCACTGGCGGGTGGGCCAAAGTGGGGCTGACCATCACGTCATAGCGCTGATGAAAGGCGGCCAGGCTGCGACCAGCGGCTTGGACGGCGTCGCGGCCCTGCTGCAGGTCCAGGCCACCCATGGCCAGCCCCACCTGGCGCAAGAACCACGTCGCCGGCTCAAAATCGCTGGCGTGCGGTGTCTTTCTGACCCACTTGGCCATGTCTTCGATCTCTGCCGCGGTGCCGACGCCCACTTGCACCAGGTAAGCCTGCACCAAGGCGTCGCGGTCAAACACCGGAAAATCCTCTTGCACATCGTGGCCCAAGTCGCGCAGCAGCTGGGCAGTCTGGGTCACCGCCTCGGCGCAGGCCGGGTCGGTCTGCTTGCCAAAGAAAGAGCGGGTGGTAAAGGCGATGCGCAGGCGGCCCGGGTCGCGGGTCACTTCGGCCAAGAAGGGGCCGGTGTGCGGCGGCGCGGCGTAGGGATCGCCCGGCATCGGCCCCGCCAACACGTCCAGCATCGCCGCGGTGTCGCGCACACTGCGGGTCAGCGTGCCAAACTGCACATAGCCGCCCCAGCCCTCGCCCAAGTCCGGCCCGGTGGGGATGCGGCCGCGGCTGGCCTTGAGGCCCACCAGGCCGCAGGCGCTGGCCGGAATGCGCAGAGAGCCGCCGCCGTCGCCGCCGTGGGCTACAGCCACCGCTCGGGCCGCCACCAGCGCCGCCGAGCCGCCCGACGAGCCGCCGGTCGAGTGGTTCAGGTGCCACGGGTTGTGCGCCGGTCCGCGAAACTGCGACTCGGTGGTGCCCAGGATCGCCAGCTCGGGCAGGTTGGTCTTGGCCAGAAACACCAGGCCAGCGCGGCGCAAGCGGGCAATGGCCTCGGCGTCGTGGTCTGGCACAAAGCCATCCAAGAAGCGGGTCGACGCCGTAAACGGCACACCCTGCACAAAGCCGTCAAAATCCTTGACCACCATTGGCACGCCGGCAAAAGGCGCATCGGTCAACGGCAATCTGGCCTGGGCCAAGGCCGTCTCGTACATCCGGTGCACCACGGCGTTGAGCTGCGGGTTGACCCGCTCGATGGCGGCGATGGCGGCCTCGACCAGCTCAACGCTTGAGATTTCGAAAGCTTTCAGGCGGCGGGCTTGTTCGGTGGCATCGGCATCCAGCAGGGCGGTCATCGCAGTCTCTCCTTGAAGGCCAGTAGCGGTGGCCTTGCCGTGGGCGTCTTCGCAAGGCCGTGTAGTTTTACCAAGTATAGCCGCTGGCCACGCCCAGCCACACCGGCGCGGCCTCATCTTGGGCAGGGCCCACGGCAAAAATCGGAGTCCAGCCGATCTTCCACATAAACCCAGCCTCTTGGGGCTGAAAGCGCCACGCCACGGTGGCGGTTTGACCCAGCGTCCAGCCGCGCATTGGCTGGTTGTAGATCCACAGGCCGCCCAGCCCCAGCTCCAGCTTGTTGACCCCATAGCCCAGCAGGTAGCCAATCATCAAGGGGGCCACCGGGCAGGTCGGCTGGGCGCCCGGATAGCACATGCCGCCAAACCGCGCCGTCACCTTGCCGTCGATGATCACTTCGTAGTTGACCGTGTACAGCAGGCCATTGCCCAGCAACTCAAAATACACAGCTTGGTTGGGCAGATCCTCTGGCTTGGGCGGCGGGTGGTACATCGCCTCGCGGGTGGCGGCAGCGTGCAACATCGCGCAGCCATTGCCACCCACCAGCAGCAGCACCAGCAGCGGCAACAGCAAGGCAATCCTGGTTGGGCGTGGTGCCATCAGGTCTCCGCAGCGGATCGTCACTTCGGCTGGACCCACCCGCACTTGCCCCAGCCGCCCAGGTTGTCTACCTTAGCTTGGGCCATGGTCTCCAGCGCCAGCTTCTCCAGCGAGTTGCCCGCGGCAAACGGGTACAGCACCCGCCCAAGGCCAAGCCGCAACAGCCGCAAGTTCAGCTGAATCGGCTTGGCTAGCGCGGGGTCTTTGACGTAGACGTAGCGCAGCAAGCGCCCGTACATGTCCTTGTCTTCGCCGCCGGGCTCGGCGACCAGGCACACGCTCAAGCTGGACTTGACCAGGCTGTCCCACGTCGCCTTCTTGGCTTCGGCGGACATGCACTCGGCAGTGGTGGTCTCTGCCGTGTCGACGAGCAAGAAGCGCACCGCCAGGTGATAGCCAGTGCTGTCCAGCTCTTGCAGGTGAATGGTGTCGCCGTCGGGATTGGACTTGACCTTGACCCAGTCGCCCGGCTGGCTGCAGGCGCCGGCCGGCGGGCTGTACCAGTCCAGGTTGTCTTGAGGGTGGCACACGGCGACCCAGTCGGGGCAGCAGGTGCCGTACTTGGCGCAGTCCCAGGTGCACTGGCATGGCTTGGTCGAGGTAAACGGCTTGGTGCAGCGGTCGGCGCAGGTCTGGCCACTGGCCACGTCGGCAGGGGCGGTGTCGGCCTTGATCGCGTCACTGGCCGGCAGCTCCTGGTTGCCTGCATCGGCAGTGCCAGCTTCGGCTCCGCCCAGGTCGGCCGCTGCCGCGTCAGAGGGGGCCGCGTCGCCGCTCAGGGCGTCTGGGGGCACGTAGTACATCGCCGGGGGGGCGTATTGCACCGTACAGCCCCACAAGCCGACCGCAAGGGCAGCGCTCAGCAGGCAAGAGGAGGGGCGCAGCAGTGGCGTGGATCTCATGGGGCCTCAGCGGTAGCAGCCGCGCCCCGCAGCGTAGCCGTTGCAGGCCGCCAGGGCCAGTGCGAAAATCGCAGCGCAATTGCCCACAGCCGTTGAATGTGCCGCCGGGCCAGCTACTGTAGCCTCTCCCCCGCTGGGGACTTGGAACCGCATGCCGCTAGCCCTTCAGGTCCACGACATTGAAAATTTGCCAATGGATCACAGCGCATTGCGTGACCTGCCGGTCGATCCAGAGCTGCGCAACTTCCGCCGCCAGGCCCACGGCGCCCTGCTGTCCAAGGTCCAGCCGACCCCGGTGGCGGCGCCTCAGCTCATTGGCTGGTCGCGAGAGGTCGCTGCGCTGCTGGACCTGCCGGCGGTGCCCCAATCGGCGGATAGCTATGCGCAATGTCTCTCTGGCAACCGCCTGACCCCTGCCATGCAGCCTTTTGCCAGTCGCTACGGCGGCCACCAGTTTGGTCACTGGGCCGGGCAGCTGGGCGACGGCCGGGCGATCACCTTGGGCGAGACGGTCAACCGCCTGGGCCAGCGCTGGGAGCTGCAGCTAAAGGGCGCCGGGCCCACGCCGTACTCGCGCGGGGCCGATGGCCGAGCCGTACTGCGCAGCTCGATTCGCGAGTTCCTGTGCTCTGAAGCGATGTTCCACCTGGGCGTGCCGAGCACCCGCGCCCTGTCTCTGGTGCTGACCGGCGATCGGGTGCTGCGCGATATGTTCTATGACGGCCGGGCTGAGCTGGAGCCGGGGGCCATTGTCTGCCGGGTGGCGCCGTCTTTCTTCCGCATCGGCCACCTGCAGCTGCCCGCCGCCCACGGCGAGACCGAGGTCCTGCAAGCCCTGCTGCGCCACGTGCTGACCCGCCACTACCCGCACCTGCTGTCGGCGCCGCTGCTGCCAGGAACTGCAGTACAACCTGAGGTGCTGCTGGCTTTTTTTGAGGAGCTGTGCCGGTCCTCGGCCAGCTTGGTGGTGCACTGGCAGCGGGTGGGCTTTGTCCATGGCGTCATGAACACCGACAACACGTCGCTGCTGGGCCTGACCATCGACTACGGTCCCTACGGCTGGCTAGAGAACTACGACCCCGACTGGACCCCCAATACCACCGATGCCCACGGCCGTCGCTATTGTTTTGGTCAGCAGCCTCAGGTGATGCTGTGGAATTTGGCGCAGCTGGGCCAGGTGCTGCGCGGGGCGGGCTGCGACGCACCGGCGCTTCAGGCGTGCCTGCAGACCTACGCCGACGTGTTTGAGACCGAGCTGGCCGCCATGAACCTGGCGCGCCTGGGGCTGCAGCCCACCCAAGAGGGGCTGGCCCTGGTGGACGACCAGTGGCCGCTCCTGCAAGCCGTCGAGACCGACATGCTCCTGTGGTTTAGAGGGCTTGCCGACCTGCCGGCCGTGTCTGAACAGCGGCACGGGCTAACCGCCAGCGACCGCGAGCTGGAGGCCGCGGTAGAGCAGGCCTTCTACAGCCCGGCCGACCTGCAGGGGCCTCACCGGGTGGCGCTGCTGGACTGGCTGCGGCGCTACCAGCTTGAGCTGCAGCGCCTGGCCGTGGCCGATGCGGCGCGACGCCTGGCGATGAACCAGCTAAATCCCCTGGTGGTGCCGCGCAATTGGCTGGTGCAGCAGGCCATTGATGCCGCCCAAGCCGGTGACTTTGCCGCCATTGACCGGCTGCTGGAGGCGTTCAGGCAGCCCTACGCCGTGCCCGCGGACCCCAGCCTGTACGGTCGGCGGCCCGAGTGGGCGCGCCAGCGGGCCGGGTGCTCGATGCTTAGCTGCAGCTCGTGACGGGGCGCGGCAGCGATTCTTGGCAGGTGGCTACTGAATCGCCAGCGTCTCTAGCCCTACGGAAAACGTCTGGTATTCCAAAAGCTTGACGTTGCCTTGGCTCAGGTATCCGCGCGCCCACCCCGTCACCAAGCCCATGCCGCCGCCGATGCGCAGGTGCGCCACCACCTCGGTATTGGTGTGCTCCAGGCCTTCGCTGACCCAGGCTGTACCGGTGTGGGCCACCAGCGCCATCCGCTCGCCCAGCGTCGCCGCCGCCACCGCGTAGAGGCCAAATCCCGTCACCCAGTCATCGCCCGGGCCCACATTGCCGATCTTCTTGCTGAAATGAAAAGTCGTCGTGTCCAGCAGGCTGACCGCCGCCCCGGCCGCCACCGGCCCAAAGGCCAAGGGCAGGGTGCCCAGGTCCAAGCGAAAGTCGAGATTGCGCTGACCGGGCCCCAGCTGCGGCAGCGCGTCCAGCCAGTCCAGCAGCGGCCGCGCCAGCGCCACGTCGACCCGGCTGTAGAGATTGCGGCTAAAGGCCAGCGGCTCTTGCCAGGTCGCCACGGTTGCCCGCGTCAGGTAGTTGCCCGGCGCGTCATAGACTTCGCCAATCGCCAACAGCCCGTGGACGCCGCCGTCGCTGGCCTGCGCAGGTGTCGGCAGCAACACAAGCAGCGTCACCGCCGTTGCCAGCAGCGCCAGGTTCAGTCTGTGAAGGGGGGGAGTACCCATGCCGCCCTGCCAGGGCTGCCTGTTGCAGACCGTCGCGTGGTTGTGGACCATCTGCGACGGCGGGTCAAATTCTCTTCAGCTTTAGCGGGAAATCGGCTGCATGGCGATTCTCCGTCAATCTTTGGAAAGCAGTCGCAACCACACAAGGTTGGCTGTGGCCGTCCCCGTCGCAGGTGCCGCTACCACAGGTCGAAGCGCCGCGTCGGCTCGGCAAACATCGCCTGGCCGGCTTTGCAGCCAAAGGCCTCAGAGTAGATCACCAACGCCGCTGCCGGGCCGTGAACGCGCCACCGGACTGGGCTGTGCACGTCGCTCTGCACCTTGAGCCGCAGCGATTCTTGCCGCTCGTTGGTGCGCCAGCTCTGGGCAAAGGCCACAAAGAAGCGCTGGTCGGCGGTCAACGGGCGGCCGCCAAGGGTCTGGGTCGCATCGGCCGAGCGGCTTTTGGCAGCCAGCTTCCAGGCCTCCCAGGCAATCTTGACGCCGCCGATGTCGGCCAGGTTCTCGCCCAGCGTCTGCTTGCCGTTGAGCTTGAGGCCCGGCACACCTTCATAGCTCTGGTACTGCGCAACTACCTTGGCGGTTTTGGCGTCGTAGGCCTGTCTGTCTTGGGGTGTCCACCAGTTCTTGAGGTTGCCGTCGGCGTCATACTGGCTGCCCTGATCGTCCAGGGCGTGCAGGATCTCGTGGCCAATGGTCGACGCCAGTGCCCCGTAATTGCTGGCATCATCGGCAGCCAGGTCAAAGAACGGCGGCTGCAGGATGCCCGCCGGCAGCACAATCTGGTTCATGGTCGGGTCATAGTAGGCGTTGTTGGTCTGGGGGGTCATGTGCCATTCTTTGCGGTCGACCGGCTTGCCCAGCTTTGCTAAATCACGTGCAAAATCAAATCGATTGCTGGCCAGCACATTGCCGGCGTAGCTGTCGCGGCGGATGGTCAGGGCCGAGTAGTCGCGCCACACATCCGGATAGCCGACCATGGCCACCATGGTGTCGACCTTGCGGCGCGCCTGGACTTTGGTGGCCTCGCCCATCCACCCGGCCCGGGCAATCGCCTGGCGCAGCGCCTCTTTATGAAAGTCAATCATCTCGTTGACTTTTGCCTTGGCAGCCGCCGAAAACGCCTGCTCGACATACAAGCGCCCCAGGTCAAAGCCGATGCCGCCGTCCAGTGCGCGCAGCACCCGCTTCCAGCGCGGCAGCTGCTCGGTCTTCCCGGCCAGGACCTTGCCGTAGAAGGCAAAATTCTCCTGATCCAGGGCGGCACTCAGGTAGGGCGCATAGGCCCGCAGCACCTGCCAGCGCAGGTAGGTCTGCCAATGCGCCACGGGCTCTGAGCTGGCCAGCTTGCCCAGCGCCTTGAGGTAGTCCGGCTGGCCCACCACCACCGCTTGCTGTGTCTGCGGCACACCCACCAGCTGCAGCCACGTCGGCAACGCCAGCTGTGGGCTCAGCGCGGCCAGCTGGCTGCGGTCCATCTTGTGGTAATTGGCCTGCGGGTCGCGCAGCTGGGTCAAAGTCTTGCTCGCCAGGGCCAGCTTGGTCTCCAGGGCCAGGACCCGCTGGCCTTGCTGCAGCGCCGTCGCCGTGGGCTCGCCGGCCAGTTGCAGCATCGCAGCCACATGCTTGGCGTATTGGTCGCGCAGCTTGGCGCTGGCCGCATCGCTGCGCACGTAGTAGTCGCGCTCTGGCAAGCCCAGCCCGCCCTGAGAGAGGTTGACGATGACGCTGGTGCTGTCTTTGTCATCGGTGGCGACGTAGACACTCCAGCCCGCGTGTACCCCCGCCGCGTGCAGCTTGGCCACCACCGCGTGCAGCTGCGAGCCGTCCTTGAGGGTCGCAATGGCCGACAGCAGCTCGGAAATCGGCTCCAGGCCGGCTTGCTCCAGGCGCGCCAGGTCCATGCCGCTGGCATAGAAGTCGCCAATGCGCTGGGTGGCGCTGCCGGGGCTCGCTTTGGCCAGCGCAGCGGCGTCCAAGAGGGTCTTGAGCAGGGCATAGCCGCGCTCGTCGATCTCCTGGTTGACGCCGTAGCCAGCGTAGGCGCCGGGGATGGGCGTGCTGTCATAGCCGCCGTTGGCAAAGCGGTAGTAGTCGCCGCACGGGTCGGTGCTCAGGTCCATGTAGGCCGGATCGACCGCGACAACGGCTGGCGTTTTGGCCGCAGCCGGCGCCTGTGGTGCTGCCGCGCGGGCGGCAAGGGGCAGGGCGGCGGCCGTCAGACAGCCGGCCAGCAACAGGGACACAGGGCGCAAGGGCAGAACCATTGGGAGTCCATAGGCGCCCACTTTGGAGACGCGGGCGGAACTCTGGCAAACTCGCCAACTTCCGTCAACTTTGCCGGTCCCTGCCGCCGGGCCGCTCCGCCACAATCAGCGCATTGCGCGGCGACGCCGTCCGGGCGCAGAACTGGCCCACCTGCACCTGGAAGCCAGCCTCGACCAGCAGCTGGGCGCGGTCCAGCACCAGCCACGCCTCCACGGCTGGCCGGAACAGGCCGCGCACCAGCTCCAGCCGGCGCACCTGGGCCAGCCGCTGCCAGCCAAGCTGTTCCCAAGGCGCCAGGTCCAGGCTTGGCGGCAGCTGCAGGTCATCCAAAGCCGCAAAGCTTCGGCAGAAATCGCCAAAACCAAGGCGCAGCCACGGCCGCGGAAAGTTGGGCATCGTCCGGTACGTCGGGCTGCCGGTCACCTGTCTCTGCAGCAGGTCAAAGCCAAGGCGCCAAGCCTGTTCTTGCTGCGCGCGCTGCCAGTCGGTGCCGTTGGCCACCACCGGCTCGCGGTGGATCAGGTCCAGGTCGGTGGCCGTCAGGTCCAGGTGGGCGGCCCGACCCAGCAGCGAAAGGGCTCGACCCTCGGCCGCGGCGATCCGATTGTAGCAGCACGGCGCCAGCGCAACCCCGCGCACTTGCCGCTCTATCGCCGCCCGCAGCAGAGCCGCATGCAGGTCGCCGCAAGCGTGCAGGGCTACCACCCACTGACCGGGGTGCAGCCACTGCGCCGTCGCCGGATCCAGCACATCGGCACAGGCAAAGCGGGCGCGCAAGCCCAGGTGGTCGCATTGCTGTTGGCCGACCCGCACCAGCTCGGGGTCCAGCTCCAGCGCCAGCAGGGGGGCACCGGTCTGCCGCACCAGCGTCCGCCCCAGGTGGCCCTTGCCGGAACACCAGTCGACGGTCTCGCCAGGCTCGGCAGCCATTTGGGGCAGCACGGCCGCGCAAAATCCAGCCATCTGCTCGACTTTTCGCCCCCGGATCCGCCGCATCGCCACCGCGCCCAGCGCACCTAAGGGGGGGCGGGCCAGCCAGGGCAGGGCGCTGAGGGCGAGGATGCGCTGGGCCAGATCCGCCAGCCACGGGGGACTTTGCTCAAGCCAGCGCTGGTTGGGGTCCGCCAGCTGCCCGTCGCTCAGGCCATCGAGCCAGCTGGTCAGCTCGGGGTGGCGCAGCTGCCAGGGCGCCTGCAGCTCGACAAACGGCAGCGGCCGCCACAGCTCGGCGTGGTCGCGCAGCAGCTGCGTCAGCGCCAGCAGTCGGTGGCCAATGTCCAGCGGGGCGAGGTCTTGGGTCAAAGAGGACACCGTCAGCGCCGCGGTCAGCTGGGGCGCCGCGCCAAGGATACCCTGGGTGGCCGGCTGTGCGCGATGCCTGCAGCTGGGCAGACCAGCAGAGCCAACAGCGCCTGAGCGCAGGCCTTGAACCGCGTTGGGTTTACACCTGCCCGCGCAGACTCCAAACTTTGCAAGGCGCACAGCCGGCCTCCGCGGCCCCGGCGCCCCTGCAGTCCGCAAGCCGAGGCCCGCCATGACCCGCCATTCGCCCAGCCCCCTCTTTGCCGCTGCGCCACTGGCGCTTGGCTTCTTGCTGCTCGCAGGATGCACCGACACCCAGGAGCCCGCGCCAGCGCCGCCATCGGCCGCCGCAGCCGCCTGCAAAGCTGCGGGACCAGCCGCCCTGTCGCCCTGTGCCACGCCCAAGCAGAGCGCCGCCTACTACGTGGACCAGGCCAACCGCTACTTCGATGCCCTGGACGCCGATGCACCGGCCGACAGCACCCCGACCTACGCCGAGCTGGTGGCGCGCTGGGAGTGGCCCCCCTGGCTCAAGCTCACCGGTTTTACCCGCGAGCAGCTGGAGAGCACAGACAAGGTGGTCAAGAAGTTTGCCCCCGCCAACGTCTCGCACCGCGACTGCCGCGCCTTTGCCAGCCAGCCGTTTGCTCGCTGCCGCGTCTCCTTTGACTATCAAGACCAGGGCAACGGCAAGCCCTGCTACATCTATGAAGAATTCACCTTCAACGACCAAGGCGAGCAGACGTTTATCGAAGCCTGGTCAGACCTTCCGGGCATGACGCCGATCCTGGACCCCAAGGACCCGTGGGGCGAGCACACCCCCATCCACCGGCTATCTACGCGGATTCCCGGCCTGGGCGCTGCCACCGGCCACATCGATCTGGACGGCGCGGCCATGCAGAGCGCGGCAGCCAAGGACCCAGAAGTCGCCGACTTTGTGGCCCGGGCCAAGGACTTCTGGCCGTCGTTTGCCGCAGAGGGCCAGGTGCAGGGGCCTGACTACTTTGACCGCGGCTGCGGCTGGTAGGCGCTCCAGACAGTCCCCAGGGGAATGTCTGATCCATGAAATTGCTGTAGATTATTTCAGGGCGCCGGCTGGACTACATAAGCTCAATGGGCCCGGTGCAGCCGTCGGACTCTCCCCGCGTCGGACACTCCCCAGGGGAATGTCTGATCCATGAAATCGCTGCAGATTTTGCCAGGCCGTCGGCAGGGCCCCGCGTCGGACACTCCCCAGGGGAATGTCTGATCCATGAAATCGCTATGGATTCTGCCATAACCCTGCCAGGGCTACATGGGCTCGATGGGCCAGGTGCCGGGGGTGACGGCGCCCACAAACTGCAAGCCGTCCAGGATCACCTCGGAGTCAAAGACGCCATCGCCGGTGTCGTGGACGTGAAAAGTCAGCCAGAACTCTTCACCTGGCTCGATGGGCCACTCGGTCATCAGCCAGCCGGTCGAAGAGCCCGTGCTGGCGCCGTCTGAGCTCTGGCTGGCGGCGCACTCAAAGCCGGTGCCGGCGATGCTGGTCTTGGCCTTGCCGTTGGGGCAGCCGTCCAGCCAGCAGCACTCAGAAAGCGCGGTGTTGATGGCGATGTAGCAGTAGCGGGCCCGCGGATTGCAGAACTGCATGCCGGGGCTGCAGACAAAGTCGCTGTAGGCCTGGGGTTTTCGGCAGTCGGTGTAGTTGATGACGGTGGGCGTGCCGCCGTTGGTGCTGCCGGCCTCCAGCACGGCGTAGAACTTGTCATTGAACTGGCTGCCCACGTAGTCGTCGTACTCTTCGCTGAAGAACACATGGCGAAAGCGGATGCCGTTGGCGCCGGCCGGGGCCTTGAGGTGCAAGCGCCACTCGACCGCGTTGAGCATGCCGCCGCCGCCCTTGGCGAAGGGGTCGGGGGCGCTGGTGCCACCCAGGTCCACGCTGTGGGCCTTGCCGGTCGCTGGACCCGTGGCAAGAAGGGCATAGGAGCCGCCGATCTGCGCCTTGAGGTCGTTGGTGGCGGCGCCGAACTGACTCACGGCGGCAAAGGTGCCTTGGGTGTTGGACTGGGTGGGCGAGCTGAGCGTCTGGCCCAGCAGCACCGCCGGGTCGCACAGATCCACGGCGCACGCCAGGTTAGGCAGGCCCGTGCCGGTCGCCGCACAGCTGCAGCTGCTGGCAATGGGCTGGGCGCCACTGCCGCCCTTCTGCCACGCATCCAGCTGGCCGGCCTCAAAGGTCTTCTTGTAGATCGCCAGCAATTGGCCAAGCTGCTGCAAGTCCGCGTCGCCGGCCAGCAGCTTCTGGGCGGCCGCCACCTTCTGGGCCGCAACGTCCAGCGGCGGCAGCGCGGCCTTGCCCTCAAGCTTCTGCACCGCCACCAGTGCGTCGGTCACGGCGACCACGGCGGTGCCCTTGTCCAGCAAATCGTGAGGGCCCGCCAGCAGTTCCTTGAACGAGGCCGACCAGCTGTCGCTCTTGGCCGCGCCCGTCTGCGGGTCTTGCCAGGTGGCCACCACTTGGACCTTCTCCTTGCCGGTCAGCGCTGTGGGGTCACAGGAGGTGATGGTCTGGTGAAAAACCATGGCGTCATTGGCGGCCAGGTGCTGGGGCTCGACTTCTTCTTTGACGGTAGAGACTTGCTCACCGTAGAACTGCTCGATACCAAAAGTCGGCGGCAGGGTTACCTGGACCTGCACGTTGCGGGCCGCGACCTCCAGGTGCCGCAACAGCCCCTGGGCAAAAATCTTTTGGGCTTCGTCCTGGTGATCGAGAAAGACGTAGGCGCCCTTGCCGGCATCGGTGACGGCGTTCATCAGCTTGTCATTGTAGTTCCAAGGGTCGCCGACGCCGGCGCCCATCAGGTAGATGCCCGTTCCGTCGTCAGTGCCTGTTCCTCCGGCGCTGCCGTTGGCGCTTTTGGCGTTGGCGGCGATCAGCTCCTCGTCTTTCTGGCCGACGTTGGCGCCGCCGTCGCTGATCAGCACCACGCGGTTGATGCGGTCGGCGCCAAAGTGCTGCTTGGCCAGCGCATAGGCCTTGGTCAGCCCCAGCGACAGCGGTGATTCTCCTGTAGCTTTAAGAGCTTGGCATGCGGCCTTCAGCTTGCCGTCGTCTTTGCCGGCCAGGGTAGCGCCGTCGACCGCGACTTGGACGCTGGCGCCCCAGGTCACCAGCGAGAAGGTGTCGCCCTTGTCCAGCGCAGAGACCAGCCCCAGGCACGCCGCCTTGGCGCGGTCCAGGCCCGTGTCGCCGGCCATGCCCCAGCCCATCGAAGAAGAGGTATCGACCGTCAGGACAATGTTGAAGCGCCGGCGGGTGGTGGCATCAAAATCGGCAGCGCGCACGCCGATCTGCAGGCGCCAAGTGCCCGGCTGTTCAGGCTCTGGGGCCAGCTGCGCGCTGGGGCTGACATGGCCGGGCAGCGCCGCCGGATAGGCAAAGTCGTAGTAGTTCAGAAATTCATAGGCGCGCACCGGCTTGTACGCGTACTGCCCCTGCAGGATGAGGCCGCGGGCCACCGTAGCGCTGGCCATCGAGTTGGAGTCATCGGCCGACAGGTACAGGACCACCGGCTCGGTCTTGTTGCAAAGTGCTGCAGCGTCAGGTGATTGGGTATCGGCGTCGGGCGCGTCGGCAGCAGCGTCGGCGGTCCCAGCGTCGGCC
This sequence comes from uncultured Myxococcales bacterium, assembly GCA_903919145.1. Classification (GTDB taxonomy): domain Bacteria; phylum Myxococcota_A; class UBA9042; order UBA9042; family UBA9042; genus SXRM01. Next base: position 1,788 of record CAIXGW010000243.1, on the reverse strand, counting down.
GGCATAGGCTCGGTGGAGCCGGCGTCGCCAAAGATGTCGCCCTGCTGCGGCGGTGCCCCGGCATCCCAGCCGCTGGACCCGCCATCGCTGGCTTGCGCTCCGCCAGAAGAGTTGGGGTTCTGCCAGCCGCCGCCTGCGCCTGAGCCGGCAGCTGAGTCGGTGGAGCCAGCCTTGTTTTCCTGCGCAGCAGTGCCCGGGGCCGCAGCGGTGGCGCTTTCGTCTTCGCCACAACCGCTCAGAGCAGCGACGACCAGCAGGGCTGAGGCGGTCAGAGAACCGCGAAGGGCGGCGCGGCCAGAGAGCGGAGAGCGTGGGGAGCAGAACATGTCGGCCTCCAAAGTCGGTGGGGCAGCTAAGCGTAGCACTTCCTGGCTCTACCTGCTGCAAGGCCCGTGCCGACCGCCGCGCATGGTCATAAATACCTTTGTGTACAGTGGTTTGGTGGCTGCAGGCCGGCGCAGGCTCGTGGCCGCCGCCGTCCCTGCGGTTGTTGAGCTTTTCAACACTTGGTGATGGCTTATTGGACACTTTGCCGGTGGCGCAGCCGAGCTGGGTTCAGGCGTCCAACCTCCAGCAGCGGCGGCTCCTTCCCTGCAGGTCGAGGGCATTCGCCCCAGGTCCCCAAGGGGTTGTCGCGTGAATTCTTGCCCATTGCCGCAAACTGGGCTAACTAAAGACGGATCCGCCGGCACCGTTGCCCGCCAGGCCCGCCAATGACTGCTCCTCTGCCCCCCGGCTGCCGCCAGCGCACCATCGCCACCGCTACCCTGCAGGCCATGCACCTGGTCGAGGCCGGCGACCCGCGCGCGCCGCTGGTAGTGCTTCTGCACGGTTTTCCCGAGTTCTGGTACTCGTGGCGGCACCAGCTGGTCGCCCTGGCGGCCGATTTCCACGTGGTCGCGGCGGATCTGCGCGGCTATGGCGGCAGCGAAAAACCAGAGACGGGCTACGACATGGCCACCCTGGCCGCCGACATTGATGCCCTGCTGGCGGTGCTGACGGCGGGCGAAGAGCCGCAGCGGCCGGTGACCCTCGTCGGCCACGACTGGGGCGGCGTGGTGGCCTGGGCGACCGCCTCCCTTCACCCAGAGCGCATCAGCAAGCTGGTGGCCATCGACGCACCCCATCCGCTGGCCTACCTGCGCGGCGCTTTCCGCCACCCCGGGCAGCTGGTCAGGTCCTGGTACATCGCGATGTTTCAGGTGCCGGGGCTGTTTGAGTGGCAGTACCGCCGCGACCCCTACGCCATGATGGCCAGGATGCTGCGCGGCTCGGCAGTCCAGCGCGACACTTTTGCGCGCGAAGAAATCCAGCACTACGTCGATGCCATGGCCGACGAGCGGGTGTTGCCGCGGGCCCTGGCCTACTACCGCGCGCTGCCGGGAGCGGTGGCGTTTCTGGATGACTTGCGCGCCCCTGTACCGATGCCCACGCTGGTCCTGTGGGGGGCTGGCGATCCGGCCCTTGCGACTTCGCTCATTGACGATTGCCGAGCCGTGGTCACCGGGTCGTTTGAAGCGCGGGTGTTCGCCGACGCCGGCCACTGGCTGCAGCAGGAACGGCCGGCCGAGGTCAGCGCAGCGATTGCGGAGTTTGCTGCTCGCTAGGAGCCTGTCGGAGTAATGCCGTCGCCTACGGATAACTCCGTAAAACTATTGAATCAGCCGCAGCATCCGACAGGGTCCTAGGGCGATCGTCTTGCGAGCGCCCAGGCGGGCGAAATATTGGAATTCACTTCCAATATTTCTTGCCCGACTGAAAAAACGCAAAATGGCACGGAGCCTGGCG
>CAIXGW010000242.1 GCA_903919145.1 uncultured Myxococcales bacterium | reverse complement strand
TGCGCCGACTATCACCCAACTGCGCACCGGCGAACATCCGCTTCGCCCAATTTCGCTCGTCCAACTGCAGCATCTACTTCACCTCCAGAGCTACAAACTCCGGAGGCTGTTAGGAAATTCCCGATGCGATCGAAAGTCAGAGTCAGGCCCGACTCCACCATCGCGATGGCACGGTAGCGAAGTTCCTCCTGGGCGGACTGGACAAGTTTTCGAGCGTCACGGTGTGTCATGGGAGGGATTTTAGCAAGAAACGCTATACATGTCAACCATTTCATTGCCGGAGTAGTATCCGAGAATTCGAGCGCTGCGCGGCCATGAACACCGCAGAGGCCCGGCGGTATTTTTGGCTGCCACGCGGAATAGAGCCCGTGGTTTGCCAGCCTCTCGCCGCCCACTGTCGCTAACTTGTGGCCGCCAAGCCCCCCTCAATCCAACCGCCGCAAGGCATCCACCGGCGACCGCGCCGCCGCCCTCTGCGCCGCCAGCCACGCCGCACCAAATGCCAAGGCAATCGCCGAGCCACCCGCCAGAAAAAACGTCTGCGGCTCAGCGCGCACCGGCAACTCAGAAATCAGGTACACCTGCGGATCCAGCGGATAGCCCACGGCCTGCAGCAGCCAGCAGCACAGCGCCCCGGCCAGCAAGCCCAGCAGCGTGCCCAGGATGCCCACCACCAGGCCCTGCACCAAAAACACCGCCGCTACCGAGCGCCGCGTCGAGCCCATCGCCCGCAGGATCGCAATGTCGCGGGCCCTTTCGTGCACCACTACCGCCTGGGTGCCCACCACATTGAGCGCCGCCACCAGCACAATAATGAACGGAAACAGTGACATCGCGACCTTTTGCATGCGGGCGGCGTCAAAGATGTTGCGGTTCATCTCTTCCCAGTCCAGCACCCGATACAACCCTTGGCTGCGGCTGCGCAATTGCCGCACCGCGCGCAAGCCGCTGCCCCAGTTGTCCACCACTGCAGCGGCATCGGTGGGCGGCCGCAGGTCCAGGCCCGGCGGGGCGCGCTCGATCAGGTCGGCGAGCTTGGTCTGCACGGCTTGGGCCTGGGTCAGCAGGTCGCCCAGGTCAGAAGGCTCTAGCGCCGCGCGGTAGCGCTCGATTTCGCGGGTGGCCAGGATCGGATCGTCCACGCGGGCTTCGACCCAGCGGGCGATGTCGCCGCGGCCCAAGAAGCGCTGGGCGGCGTGAAAATCCACCAGGGCCAGGCGCTGGTCGTGGTCGTGAAAGCCGGTGCGCAAGATGGTGGCGACGCGAAAGCGCCCAGAGGCACTGCCTTCGCTGCCCTCTCCGGCCCGGTCCAGGCCGCGCAAGGGGCTGACGGCGCGCACTTCGTCGCCCACTTTGACCTGCAGGCGCTTGGCCAGGCCTTCGCCAATCGCCATGGCCGGCAGCTCGGCCGCCAGGGCCAGCCACGCCTGCCCAGCCGGGGGCAGCACGCCCTTGGGGCCGACCACCTGCAGCGGCGCGCCATCGCTGGACACCGCGGCCACGGCAGCGGCCGTCTGGGCCAGGTCGTCGGGCGGCGCGGCGATCACCGTGGCTTGGGCGCCGTGAAGCACCACCGTTGCCGTGCGGCCAGAGGCCACCTCCAGCGTCTGGTCGCGCTGCACTCCGCCATCCAGCCAGCGCAGGGTGTAGGTGCCGGGCAGCGCCTCCCACGAGCCCAGCAGACCACACGTTCGGCGCGGCGCCGACCGCAGCGCCTCCGCCTGGTCGGCCTGGCGCAGCCACACCGTTCCCGGCGGCGCAGGTTTGGTGGGATCGCCACAGCCGGCCGCGTCGACCACGGCCAGGCCGCCCAGCGCGCCGGGCAAGCTGAGGATGGGCAAGGTCAGTGCGGCGACCTGCTTGCCCGCGGGCGGCACCACCAGCACATGGCGGGCCGAAGCAATGGCCCGCGTCACTTCGACTTGGCGCGGCTGGCCCGGCGCAGCCGGCAGTTCTTTCCACAGCGGCGCTTCGCCCTGGCGGTCCAGACTGCCGGAAACCAGCGAGCCCGGCGGCAGATTTTGCAGGGTCGCCGTCTCTACGCCGCGCACCACCGCTCCGGCTCGCGCTGCGGCTGCAGAGAGCATCATGTCGTCATAGGTCGCGGGCCCAGCGTAGCGCACGCTCTGGACCGAGCGCAGGCGGTCGACCACCAGCCGGTAGTCGCGCAGGTCCACGCCGCGCTGCATCACGACCAAGTGCGGGTAGCTGGCCAGGATCCGGTCCTGAAAGGCCGACTGAAAGCCAGTATTGACCGCCAGCACCACAATCAGCGCCGCCACCCCCAGGGCGATGCCGGCGACCGACAGCGTGGTCACCAAAGACAGGTGGGCGCTGCGCCGCGATCGCAACAGCCTGGCCGCCATCAGCAGCTCAAACCAACTGCGCTGCCAAGCCACCGGCAAGCGCGGCGCCGGGGCTGCAGGGGTCTGGGCGGTGCGGTTGGCTGGGGTTTGGGGCATGCTTGACGGCTCGGTGCGGGGCCCCGCATTCTGCCGGGCTGGGCGGCGCGCGGACCTTGGCAGAATCGGCCGATCCGCGCAAGCCAAGGCTGGCTCAAGCCCCAGGCGCAGCCGGCGGAACCACGGCGGCAGCGGCCGCCAGAGACAGGTGCACAATGGCACGGCCAAGGTCAGCTTTTGGATCGCTCGCGCTTATCCTGGCCCTGCTGGCCAGCTGTGGCGATCCGCCCCTGCCCGCCAAAGCGACGGACGCGGCCAGCGCAGCCGACATTGCCAGCGCTTCTGACTCGTGGCCATTTGCTGACGCCGCCAAGGAAATCGCCACCCTGGATGGCGCGGCCGACGGCGCGGTGGATGCGGCCAGCCAGGGCGGCGCCGAGACGGTCGATGGGGCGATCGACGCGGCGATCGGCGCCGATGGCCAGGGCGACACCGCTGCGCCAGGCGACGCTGGGTCGGTCGACAGCGCTGCGCCCGCCGACACGGTCAAACCGGCTGACGTACCCATCGCCGAGTTCACACTGGTCAGTTCGATCCCGGCCGATGGCGCCGCCGACATTGCGCTGGACAGCGGTCTGGCCTGGAAATTCTCTACCACCGTCAAACCCGAGTCGGCGGTGAGCTACACGATCAGCGTCCAAGGCCCCGGCAACACCGCGATTCCCGGCAAGTTTACTGCGTCTGGAGACATGGTGACGTTTGTGCCCAAGGGCCCCCTGCCGGTCGCCAGCCGCATCGACGTGGTGTTGGGCACGCTGGTCCAGTCCAACCAGGGCGTGCCGCTCAGCGAAACCAAGCTGCACTTCTACACCCAGCCCTGGGCTGACCTGCAGAAATACCATGCCCTGGCTGAGCAATTTGCCCCGCAGATCCGCCAGGCGGTGGCCACCCCAGCCGACTATCTGCGCGCCCTGGACTTTGACGGAGACTGGAACGCCTGGGACAACCCGGCCGATGCCAAAGCTTTTCTAGCTGCGGCTGAAGTCGGCTGGACGGCGGTAGAGACCCGCTCGCACGTCTACCTGACCTACTCCTTCTATTGGCCGCAGCGCACCGCGGTGCCGCCAGGTGTGGGCTTTGACAACGATATCGCCGGTGCCCAGGTGGTGGTCGAGCGCAAGAGCGGCCAGCCGGTGGCGCTGCAGACGTTCTTTAAGGCCAAGGCCGATGAGCAGGCCTGGCTGTGGCTGACCGCCGAGTCGGGATTTCCGGTAAAGTCCAAGTATTTCAGAGCAGTCCTGCCGCGCGACCAGCTGTTTCCGCCCGCCGATGCCAAAGTCGCTGCCTGCCAGCCCGGGGCGGCCGACGCGGCCCAGTGCAAGCGCCGCTATCCCGCCTACCTGACCGCCGGCAACCACCAGTCCTGCCTGTGGATCGACAAGGGAGAGACCCTGGACGCCCAGTGCGTGCTGAACGACTACCTCAAGTCGCAGCTGCTGTGGGTGGTCTACGCCCCCGGCGCCGCCGCCAAAGAGCCCGGTCAGCCGACCAACGCCGGCACGCCCGCCGACTACACCCTGCGACCGCTGCACAGCGCATGGTGGCCGCACCGCGAAGAAGCCGGCCTGGACGGCCTGTTTGCCGACACCCAGTTCATCTACGCCCCGCCCACCGGTCGACCGCTGGGCCCCAAGTACGGCATCGGCTCGCGGCTGGCCAACCCGCAGGACGTCGACTTTGGCCGGCCGCCGTGGGCATGGCGCTGGAAGCCCGGCACCTTCTCTTCCAGCTACTACGACCTGCCGCGCGGCGTGCCGCTGTTCGATCCGGCGCACCTGCTGTACCAGCGGCTGGGCGGCGCCACCGTGGGCCCGCCGGCCTGGGACCCGGCGACCAAGAACGGCTTCTCGCAAGACTATTGCTTCAACCCGTACTTGGGCATTGACGCGCGCCAGACCCCAGAGTGCCAGTAGCCGCGGGCTTGGGGCGGAACCTGCGGCGCGCGTGACCAGCCAGTGACGCTTTGGGCCCAAGGCCAGCGCCGCTGTCGTTGACTTTGGCCAGTGCAGAGCTACCCTCGCGGCGGTCGGCGCACCCGCCGAATCGGCCCCAGGGAGCCAACCATGCTGCAGAAATTCAAGGTTCTGGTCAGTGACCCCATCGCCGCAGAAGGGGTGGTGGTGCTTGAGAAGTCCGGGCTGTTCGATCAGGTCGATGTGCGCACCGGTCTCAACCCAGACGAATTGCACGCGATCCTGCCGCAGTACCACGCCCTGGTGATCCGCTCGATGACCAAGGTCAAGTCAGAGACCCTGCGCTTTGCCCCGCAGCTCAAGGTCATTGGCCGGGCGGGCGCTGGCGTGGACAACGTCGATGTGGCGGCGGCCACCGCCAACGGCACACTGGTGATGAACACCCCGGGCGGCAACAACAATGCCGTGGCCGAGCTGGCCCTGGGCCTGCTGTTTGCCCTGGCGCGGCGGCTGAGTGACGCCAACCTTTCGACCAAGGCCGGCAAGTGGGAAAAGTCCAAATTCCTTGGTGTTGAGCTGCAAGGCCGCACGCTTGGGGTGGTGGGCATGGGCGGCATTGGCCGCATCGTCGCGCGAAAGGCCGCCGCGCTGGGGATGCACGTCATTGGCTATGATCCCGTTGTTTCTGAAGATGAAATGGCCATCCACGGCGCCAAGAAGGCAGAGCTCGGCGAGCTGCTGGCCCAGGCCGACGCCGTTTCGCTGCACCTGCCGCTGCTGCCGGCGACCCGCGGGCTGTTCAACGCCAGCAATTTGGCGCAAATGAAGCGCGGCGCCTGGCTGGTCAATGCCTCGCGCGGCGGCATCGTGGTGGAGGCGGACCTGCTGGAGGCGCTGCAGAAGGGCCAGCTGGGGGCCGCCGCGATTGACGTCTATGAGAACGAGCCGACCGCCGCCGACAACCCCTTGCTCGCCCTGCCCAATGTGGTGGCTACCCCGCACATCGGCGCCTCGACGCGAGAAGCCCAGGACAACGTCGGCATCCAGATCGCCCACCAGGTCGTCAACTACTTGCGAGACGGCACCCTAGAGAGCGCGGTCAATCGCCTGTAACCAAATCATTTTACCAGTGGCAGGATCAGCAGATCAGCCTGGTCGATGGCGATCTCCGCCGCCCTTGCAGCTTGCACCCGCGCTGCGCTAGTCTGCCGCCATGGCGCGATCCGGCATTTCAGGCTTGCCCCCCAACCGTCCGGTGGAAACCGCGCTGACGTACCTGCCCGGCGTTTCGCGCTCGCGGGCCAAGGCGCTGCTGGACCAGGCGCGCATCGACCCCGACCTCTCTACCGACCAACTCTCTGACCTGCAAGTCGATCTGCTGCGCAACCTGCTGCGGGCAGAGCTCGGCGGAGCGCCCGGCGATGCGGCGCAACCCACCGAGTCGGCCCAGCCCTGGCTTGGCGGTTCTGGCGTAGAATTCGCACCCTACCTCGATCGCGTCCGCGCCATGCTGCAGCGCTACCTGGTGGTGCTGCGGCCGTGGGATCGCTCGACCGACGACCCGACCCGCAATCCGCTGCCGGCCGGCGCCGTGCAAACCTTGGATTCTACGTGTCTTCGCTGCCTGCGCGGCGAAGCCCTGGAGCCCGAGCGGGTGACCTTTGTCGACCGCATGGAGTCGCGGCTGGCCCAGCGCTATGACGACATCCAGCCCACCACAGAGGGCGGCCAGCGCTTTGACGAGCTGCGGGTCATTTTTGGCCTCTCTGACCTGGAGTGCGACCTGCTGTGGGTGCTGCTGGCCCCCGAGCTGGCGCCGGAATTTCTGTGGCTTTACAGAGCCCTGTGGCGAGAGAGCACCCGGGTCTCCTGGCCAGAGGACTACCTGCAGCACGCCGTGGACCCGTTTGCGGTGCGCGGCCGGGCGCTGTGGGCGGCGATCGCCTCTGGCTCGACCCTGCGGCGCTACGGCCTGGTGCTGGCCGGCGGCGACGACGTGGCCGGGGTGCGCTACCGGGCCGGCGCCTTTGTGGCCGGGCACTTGCTGGGCCTGCCGATCCGCCTGGACGACCTCAAGGGCGTGCTGCACCACCGCCTGGCCGAGGGCAATGAGCAGCAAGAAGACGCCTCGCAGGCCCATACCCCACTGAACCAGCCGGTCAAAGACGCCCTGGCGCGCGGCTTCCGCGGTCGGCGGCGGTTCTTGGTGCTGGGCCCAGAGCGTGCTGGCGCCCTGCGGATCGCCAGAGAAGCGCTTCAGATGTTTGGCGAAGGGCTGCTGGAAGTCCGCCTGGATCTGCTGCTGAGCGACAACGACCTGACCCGGGTAGGCTATGTGCTTGGGCGCGCGCGGCTGGCCCGCTCTGGGGTGTTCTTTGCCCAGGCTGAGGTCGTGGATGACGGCGAGCACGGCGCCGAGCGGATGGCCACGCTCATCCAGCTGCTGTCGGGCGAGACCACGACCATGTTCTTTCACGCCCGCGCCAGCCGGCGGGTAGAGGACGCCCGTCTGTCGCCGCGCGCCCACCTCGCCCTGCTGCGCGACTTGGGCAGCCTGGAGCTGCCGACCTCAGCGCCCGCCATCGAAGAGCGCAAGCTGCTGTGGGCCGATCGCCTGCAAGGTCGGATGGCGCCGGGAGAAATTGAAGACGCCGTTGCGTCGGTCAGCGTCTACAAGTTCGGCGTCGACGAGATCGACCTCACCGTCAACTTGGCCCAAGCGGTGTCGCGCCAGCGCGTTCACGGATCTTCTGGCCCCACGGTGCTGTTCAGCGACGTTGAAAAAGCCGTGAGAGACGTGGCTTCTTCGCGGCTACAAGGCCTGGCCACCCGTATCAACGTGCGCGGCCGCTGGGAAAACACCATCTTGCCAGAAGAAACCCAAGAGGTTCTGCAGGAGATGGTCCGCTTTGGCCGGTTTGCCGGCTATGTGCTGGATGAGCAGGGCTACGGCCGCACCATGGGCTACGGACGGGCGCTGACGGCCATGTTCTCTGGCCCGTCTGGCACCGGCAAGACGCTGTGCGCCGGGCTGGTCGCCCGCGACCTGGGCTTGGAGCTGTTTCGCGTCGACCTGGCCAGCGTGGTCAGCAAGTACATTGGCGAGACCGAAGAGCGCCTGTCTAAACTCTTTGATGCCAGCCAGGATTCTGGTGTGGCCCTGCTGTTTGACGAGGCCGACTCGCTGTTTGGCAAGCGCACCGACGTGCAGTCGTCTACGGACCGCTACGCCAACCTGGAAGTCAACTATCTGTTGCAGCGCCTAGAGGACTTTGACGGCGTGGTGATCCTGACGACCAACAATCCAGAGAGCATCGACAACGCCTTCATGCGCCGCATCCGCTTTAAGCCGCAGTTCCCAGCGCCAGAGGCCGTGGAGCGCGAGCGCCTGTGGCGGGTCATGATCCCGGAGTCCGCGCCGCGCGAGCCCGAGCTCAAGTTCCGCGATCTGGCCCAGGACTACGAGCTCACCGGTGGCCAGATCCAAAATGCCGTGATCCGCGCCGCTGTTTGGGCGGCAGAGAACACCAAGCCCTTGTCTTACCAGCTCTTAGCCAAAGCGGCTGAGCGCGAGTACCGCGACCAAGGCCGTGTGGTCCGGCAGTATGGAGACGACTAGACCGGCGCCGGCAGCCAGGGTCTCCACCCTTGCCCAGGCGCAGCAGCCAAACCACCCTTGGGAGCAATCATGGACAAGCCCAATTTCATGGCCATCTTGCAGGTCATCGTCGAAGGTTTTGAAGACCCGTCTTTCAAGGCCAACTTTGCCGCCGCCAAAGCCAGTGGCGACGTGGCCAAGATGATGGCCCTGCCCATGGCGATCCAAGAGCGGGCGTTTTCGGCCCACGACCTGGACGCTGCCACCGGGACCGCGCAGTTCAAGGCGGCGGGCCGGCAATTTGGCATGGATGAAGACGTGGCGCCGTGGCTGGTGCGGATGAAGGCCGCGCTCTGAGTCCAGAAAGGCCCCCAAAGGGGCTTGGCACTTGGACTGGATTCGCGGTTGGGGTGGGCCAAAGGGGTCCGCCGTGGTCCGCCGCGCTGGAGAGAAGCACTCGGGGCCCCTCCTGCTCAAATCGCTCAACTGGGCGCACTTGTGGCGGCCGACCTGGCTGCGGCGCTGCGACTGGGATGGTTTCATTGACACTGTCCCGGCGCCCGCATACGCTGAGGGGGTGTGCAGTACCCTGCCAGCGCTGTCGACTTTGAACGCCTTTGCCGGGCTGCGCGCACCATTGGCGCCACCGCACTGGCTGGGTTGGCTGCTGGCGCTGCTGGTGCCGGTGCTGGCTTTGGCCGGCTGCTCCGCTCCACAGAACGATCGGTTTGGCGTCGAAATCGAAGAGGCCATTCCGGCCTCGACCCGCTACGCAGCCGCCCTGCGCTCGGCGGCCCTGGCTAGGGTCGAAGCGCGCGCCGGCTCTGACGAATTGGCCGCCGAGCACTTCCGCGCCGCCTACCGCCAGCACCCTTCCGTCGAATTTCTGCTCGCCTATGCCCGCTCTGCGGAGCGCGGCAAGCTGTATGCCGAGGCCCACGAAGCGCTGCGCCGCGCCCTGACCCACGGCCTGCCCGCCGAAGAGCAGAGCCGCGTCAACGCCGACATCGCTCGCCTGCAACCTCTTATTCCAGCTGGTCTTGTTCGGGTGGCTGTTCAGGTCGCCCCGGCGGGAGCCCGCCTCGAGCTGACCCGTCAACTGCCCGGCGCCAAGGTCGAAGATCCGCGCAAGGCTGGCGCCGCCCGCACCTGGGATCGGGTGGTGCTGGCCAGCGGCGGTATCTACCTGCCTGCCGGCACCTACGCGGTCTACGCCACCGCCCGCGGCTTCCAAAGCGAAATGCAGACCCTGCAGGTGGCGCGCGAAGGGGCGGAGCTGATCGCCGTGACGCTGGCCGCCGAAGAAGCCGGGCCGCAGCTGGCCGAGCGCAACCGCCACACCTCCAAGCCCCCGGAGCCGCAAGACAAGCTCGAAGACAAGCCGCAGCCCGAAGTGCAGGGGCCAGTGGTCGAATTCGGCGTCAAGCCCAAAGACACCCGCAGCGCTATCCACACCTGGGGCCCGCTGGGCACCTCTGCGCTGGGCGTGGTGGCGATTGGCTTGGGCGGCTACTTTGGCTGGCAGGTCACCCAGCAGGCGGCCCTGGCCAATGAGCTGACCGGCCAAGGGCTCTCTAAAGACGACTACCAGGCCAACCTGGACTACTACAAGGAGCAGGCCCGCGACATGCGCGACCTGACCAACTATTCGTTCATCGGCGGCGGGGTGCTGCTGGCGGCGGGAACGCTGTGGTGGGCCCTGGCGCCCTCGTCATCGGCGCGCTCGGCTGCGGACAGCTCGGGCGACCGCGCGACCGCTTCGGCCAAGGCCCCCGCCGGCGCAGCTCAGGCCGCAGCGGCGGTCATCCGCGCGCCACAAGTCAATGTTTCGCCGTCAGGAATGGCGCTGCAATGGACGTTTTGATGCACAGAGCTCCCGCGGCCCATGGCTTGTTTGCGTGGCCTCATGGTCTTGTTCGCCGGGCGATGCCCTGGGCCGCCTTGGCGTGCCTGATGCTGATGTCGGCGTGCGTCGTTCAGGTCAATGAGCAGCTGGGCTACGACCCGTGCGACCCCAATCCCTGCCAAAAGGCCGGCGTCTGCAGTGGCTGGACCGGCACCTGCTCGGTCGTGGCCAACAAGGCCGTGTGCAAGCAGTGGAAGTGGACCGCCAAGACCGCCGCCCCCAAGGACGAAGGCGGCAAGGCCCTGACGGTGCCCGCCGGCTATGAGACCAGCGAGAAAACCTGCGACGGCAAAGACAACGACTGCGATGGCCAGATCGACGAGGCCGTGGTCGGCGATGCCAGCAAGGTCTGCGCCACCCAGGGCGTTTGCGCCGGTGCCGGGGTGGGAGCCCTGTGCGTGGGCGGCAACTGGATGTGCAACTATGCCGCGGTGGCTGCCTATGAGGCCAGCGAAACCACCTGTGATGGCAAGGACAACGACTGCGACGGCCAAGTGGACGACAACCTGCTGGCCCCAGCCGCGGCGTGCAAGCGCCAGGGCGTGTGCGGCGGTCTACAGGCCCCCACCTGTAGCGCTGGCGCCTGGGACTGCGGCTACACCGGCGCTGCCGACTACCAAGCCAGCGAGACCAAGTGCGACGGCAAGGACAACGACTGCGATGGCCAGGTGGACACGGCGCTGGACGTCACTGCGCTAGCGGCCACGGTGCAGTGCAAGGCCAGCGGCGTCTGCGCCGGTGCGGCGGTCGTAGCTTGCCAAAGCGGTGCCCCCACCTGCACCTACACGGGCGCCGTGGGCTTTGAGGCCGTCGAGGTCAGCTGCGACGGCAAGGACAACGACTGCGACGGCAAGACCGACAACTACCCCGGCAGCGACGTGGCCCTGGCCCTGGCCGACGCCAGCGGCTGCGCGGTCAAAGGCGTGTGCGGTCTGGGCAAGGTCGGCAAGACCTGCGTCGCCGGCGAGATGGTCTGCAATTACAGCTCACTGGCCGGCTACGAGGCCAACGAGACCAGCTGCGACGGCAAGGACAACAACTGCGACGGCCAGGTCGACAACGTCACGACCAAGCCCGCGACCTCGCCGTGCGGAGACAAGGGCGTGTGCGCCGGCGGCGTGCCCCTGTGCTCGGCCAGCCTGTGGTCTTGCGACTGGGCCTCCCTGACCGCCAAGGGCTACCAGGCCTTTGAGCAGAGCTGCGACGGCTTGGACAACGACTGCGACGGCAAGACCGACGAGTCAACCGCCCCCGAGGCCAACGGCTGCTTGGGCCAGGGCGTGTGCGGCTTTGGCGTGGCAGTCGCCTGCAGCGCTGGCAAAGGCACCTGCGACTACAGCCATGTCGCCGGCTACCAGGGCGCCACCGAGACAGCCTGCGACGGCCTGGACAACGACTGCGACGGCAAGACCGACGAGCCGGAATCGCTAGACGCCGCCGCCTCTGGCTGCACCAAGGGCGTCTGCGCGGGCAAGGCGACCGCCAGCTGCAGCGCCGGCAATTGGGCCTGCAACACCGCCGCAGTGGTGGGCTTTGAAGGGACTGAGAAGTCCTGCGACGGCCTGGACAATGACTGTGACGGCTTGACCGACGAAAGCCTCAGCGACCCGGCGGGTTGCCCAACCCAGGGCCTGTGCAGCGGTGGCGTCAAGGCCTACTGCGTCGGCGGCAAGTACATGTGCGATTTCTCTGGCGTTGCCGGGTACGAAGCCCAGGAAAGCAGCTGCGACGGCAAAGACAACGACTGCGACGGCAAGACCGACACGGGCCTGTGCGGCCCCACCGCTACCTGCAGCCAAGACACCCAGTGCGCCGGCGGTGCCTGCCTGCTGCTCGGCAGCGGTCCCCAGAAGGTCTGCGGCTCAGCCAAGCAGTGCCCGGTCGTCGGCGCCGATGGCAAGGTGGCCATCGTGGTCGATGGCGGCGCAGTCTGCTCCACCGCTTCTGCGCTGCAGATCTGCACCGCTGGCAGCCTAGGCCCGGCTACCACCTGCCCGGTCGACAAGCCGGTGTGCGCGGCCGGCCAATGCGTAGTCTGTGCGCCTAGCGCCAAGACCTGCGACCCGGCCGACAAGAGCAAAGTCGTGCAGTGCGACGCCGACGGGCTCTCCGCCAAAGTCACGGGCAGTTGCAGCGGCGGCGAGCGCTGTGCCGGTGCCGGCGACTGCGTGCCCGACGGGCCGTTTGCCATCAGCGACAGCAGCGAGGGCATCAGCGACTACAAGGCGGTGGGCTTGGAAGACGGCTCGGTGGTCGTCATCTGGGCCGTTGACAAGGCCGGCGCCGGCGAACTGCGCGCCCGCCTCTTCACCAGCGCCGGTGCCGCCAAGGGCTCCAGCGCGATCATCCACGGCAACTTGCCGGCCGGCAGCGCCACCCAGCTGGCCGCCACCGCGATCACCGGCGGCTTTGCCGTAGCCTGGACGGTCAGCGGCACCGACGGTGACATTGCCCTGGGCCTGTTTGACCTGGCAGCCAAAGCCAAGGGCAGCCCGGCCATCGCCCATGCCGACGCGGCCGGCGCCCAGACCCAGCCAGCCCTGTCCAGCACAGGCACGTTCCTGCAACTGGTCTACACCGACAGCCTGCTCGACCAAGACGGTACCTGCATCGCCACCCGCCGCTTTGATCTGCAGGGCAAGGCTCTGGGCCCCTCCGCCGTGGTAAACGACGACCCCGACGTCTCAGACTCGACCAGTGGCGACCAGGAAACCGCGGCCGTGGCCTGCCGCGGCAACGGCGAGTGCGGCGTGGTCTACACCCACCGGCAAGTGACCGGCAAGGGCCGCGTTCGCGGCCGCCAGATCAACGCTGGCGGCACGCCCAGCGGGTCGGTGCTGAGCTTGTCGACGCTGGGCTTGGGCAGCAACCAAGTTGCGCCGAGCATCACCTGGACCGGCACCGGCTATGTAGCGGTGTGGCAGGGCGACGGCTGGGACGCATCGCCTGGCACCGGCATTGCCCTTCGGCCGCTGGATACGGCCTTCAAGCTCAAGCCCGGCATCAAGGACCTGGCTCTGAACCAACAGGCCGAGGGCAATCAGAGCCAACCTGAGGTTGTCTCTGCCGGCGGCGGCGCCGTCGCCGTGTGGGGCATTGCCGGCCTGGGTTCGCTGCGCGACATCACCGGCACAGGCAGCGCTGTGGGCTCTGAGATCAACTTCGCCAAGGGCGCCACGGCCGAAGCCAGCCTGATGCCGCACTTGGCGGTGCTGACGGACGGCAAGCAGCTGCTGCTGTACCTGACGGACAAGAGCGGGACGCTGACGATCCAAGCGGTTTTCCGCTAGCGCGCTGGTCCAAGGCCCTGCGGTTGATCAGGCGCCTCTTTGCTGGGCGCCCCAAAAAGCCAATCGATGACATGTAGTTAGGGGCAAGCGTCGCCGCAGCAGGGCGGCGAGCCGGCTGGTGTAGCGCCAGTAGGGCCTAGCTAGGATCGACAAGCTCCAACAGCCGCTCAGGGGGCCTGGCAACTATCCCGCGGCTGCCGCGCAGCACGATGGGCCGCTGCAGCAGCACGGGGTGGCGCACAATGGCCGCAAGCACGATGTCGCTGCCCAAGCTGGCGTCTTGCAACCCCTCTTCCAAGTAGACGGGCTCTTGGGTGCGCAGCAGCTGGCGCGCTGGAATCTTCAGCAACTCCAACAGAGCCACCAGCTCGGCCGCCGCGGGGCACTGCTGCAGGTACAAGCGCACCTCAGGGGCAATCCCCTGCTGGTGCAGCAGCTCCAGAGCTTTGCGAGAGCTGCCGCAGCGCGGATTCATCCAGATCTGCCATGCGTCAGGGCCCAGGGGCCCGCTCAGCGGTTCGGTCATGCTGGGCCTCGGTTGGTCAGGCTGCCGGATAGCCGTCAGGGTGCAGGGTCGCCGACTGGGCGCACGGTAGCCGTCACGGCCCGCGCCACACCATCAGCGAACCATCGTCGCCAGCGGTGGCCACCGCCCCTGCAGGATCGCCCAGCCACACCGCAGAACGCAAGCCTACCGCGCTGCAGGGCTGGGGGCAGTGGCGAGTCCAAATTGCCACGATCTTGGCTGGCTCGACCCCGGCGGTGGCCCAGATACGGGCACTGCCGTCGCTAGAGGCCCCCAGCAACCGGGTGCCCTGGGCATTCCAGGCCAATTCAGCGGCCTGGCCAAACCAGCCGGGCAGAGGCGCAACCAGCTGCCCAGAAGCCGCATCGACCAGCTGCACTGTGTCGATACCGCCAAGAGCTAGCCATTTGCCAGAAGGATGCCAGGCCGCGGCGTGGGTCTGGGCCGGCAGGTCGCTGCGGCTCCATAGGGTCTGCAAGGTCGCGGCATCCAGCAGACGGTAGTGGTCGCCTTGGGCTGGGCCCAGGCCATCCAGGGCAATCAGCAGGGTCGCGCCATTGGGGCTGGGCAGCACCCTGTGGACCTGGGCGCCCAGACCAACGGAATACACCTGGAGTTTTTGGCCGGCCACGCTGCCCGCTGTGCCAACCCTCTGCACGCCGGCGCCGGCCGCAGCCCAAGCAGAGACGCCATCGGCGGCGGTGGCCAGGTCCTGGGCCCACGGGCCAGACAGGCCAAAAGTCTTGATGTTCAGCAGAGCGGTGGCGGCCGCCGTGCCATCAGCCGGCCACTGCCACAGGCGCAGGGCAAAGTCGCTGCCGCCGGTCAGCAGCCAGCCGGGGCCGCGGGCCAGGGCCAGCACTGCGCCGTCGTGCGCCGCTACCTGCTGCAGCAGCCAAGCCTTGCCGGCATCCCACACCCGCAGCTTGCCGTCTTCACTGGCACCGACCAGCAGGCCCGCGGGGTGCCAAAGCAGCTCCGGCAGCGCCAGGTTGCCGGTGCCGTGCGGCGCTGACCACGCCAGGCTGGGCAGATGCAGCACGCGCGGCCCGCTGAGAGCCGCACCCACGACCAGCCGGGTGGCCCCCACGGCCAGGTCCACCGCTTGGTCTCCGGGCAGCAGCGCCGGTCCGGGCACCACCTGAATCGCCTTTAACTCTTTGGGAGAATTGCCAAGGGGCCCAGGAGGCGGTACCTCCCAGCGCTGCAGATGGCCGTCGCCACTGACGGTCCACAGCTGGGCACCGTCTGGAGCAAAGCGCCCCGCCACCGCCGCCGCACTACCGCTGAGGACTGCCACCGTTTTGCCGTTGGCGACCTCGATCAGCCGCGCGGACTGCCCCGGCGCCACCACCAACACGCGCCCGTGGCCATCGGCGTGCAGCGAAGCCACTGCGCTGCCCAGCTTGGTCAGCGGCCACTGGGCCCCGCCGGGCCAGGGCCGCGCCACCACGCTGCCGTCGGCCGCCGCCGAGATCACCACCTGCAGCTGCCCCTGGGCCAGGCTGGCAAAGGCGACCGCCGTGACCGCTTTGGCGTGGGCCGGCCAAGCCTTTTGCGGCACGCCGCTGGCCAACGGTACCGGCCACAGCGCTCCCGCGTCGTCGCCGGCCACCACGGCGCTGCCGTCCGCAGCAAAGGCCAGCGCCGTCCAGCGCGCCCCGCTCTTGACCACGGCGGCTACAACCGGCCACGAGTCGGGGGAACCCAGCCCGTAAGCGGCAGGATAGACGCGTAAAACGTCGTTGCGCCCGACCGACGCCAGCTGGCTGCCCGTGGGCGAGAACGCCGCCGCCGCCACCTCCCAGCGGTGGCCAAAGTGGTCATAGTGGCGCTTGCCGCTTGCTGGATCGGCCGAGTGGACCCCAGTCATCGACAGCCAGGCCAGCTGGCTGCCATCGGCTGACAGCGCCACCTTGCCGCTGCCGCGCCCACCCAGCTGCCACAGGGGGCACACAGCGTCTTCATCGGTCTTGCCGTCGCAGTCGTTGTCCAGGCCATCGCACTGGCTGTCGATGTCCGTGGTAAAGTTGAGAAATAGCGCGTATTCGGGCTCCTGCCAGCCCTGACTACCCAAGCACAGCTGCGTCGCCCCGGCGCAGACCCCCGCCTGCAGCGTCGCCGGGGCCGGGGCCATTTCGTCGGTCTGGCCATCGCAGTCATTGTCCTGACCGTCGCAGGCCGACTCCTGGGTCTGATAGCCGGGCAGCGCCGCTGGATCCTGGCTGCCCCAGCCGCTGGTACCCTGGCAGACCACGGCCAGCTGCTTGCAGAGTCCCGGCTTTTTGGGCAGTGGCGGCGCCAAGAGGTCGTCATCGGTCAAGCCGTTGCAGTCGTTGTCCAGGCCGTCGCAGGAGACCTCGATCTCCTCAAATCCTGGGACTCCGCTGTAGTCGCACACGGGGCTGTTGCCGACGCACTTGAGCTGCACAGCGCTTTGGCACACCCCCCACTTGAGGCAGAAAAACAGCGGCGACAGGCCGTAGGGGCAGACGTTGGGGTTGGGGCTGTCGGCGCTGGCGTCCTGGCCGCTGTCGGCCTCACCGCCGTCCAGCGCGTCGGCGCCGCCGCCCTCTTGACCATCCAGGTCGTCGGCTGCATCGGCAGCAGCACCACCGTCCGCGGCAGGGCCTGCCCCGTCCTGAGGGGCGCCGTCCTCGCTGGCTGCATCCGCGGCAAGGGCATCCGCCGGTGCCTCGGCATCGGGGGCTGTCTCAAGGTCTTGGCTGTCGTCAGCGTCGGCTTGGGTGTCGCCTTGGGCGTCGGCCGTGGCAGTCGCCGCGGCGTCGGCCAACCCGGCGGCGTCGGCAAGGGAGTCGCTGTCGCTCTGCTGGTCAGCGGGTGCGTCAATTAGGCTTTGGCCATCGGCGGTTGGGGCAGTGTCGGCAGTGCCGCTGTCGCTGTCGGTGTCGGTGGCGCTGTCGGTGTCGGTGTCGGTGTCGGTATCGACGGTGTCCGCGGTTTCGGCGCTTTGGGCAGTTTCGGCGATGGCGGCGCCATCTGCGGCAGCTTCCGGCGCAGCGTCGGCTGGGGCCCCATCGGCAGCGCCATCCCCCAGTTCGCTTGGGGCGTCGCTTGCCCCCGCAAGCTCTGAGGGGCCAGAGCTGCAGGCGCTGCACCAGCCACTCAAGCTCAGGGCCGTCATCGCAAGCAGCCACCGCGGCAAGGCGCTGGGCGCCCGCCGTTGCCGCAGAACGCGCAGCGCTGTCATGCCATGGCCGCCCCGCTGGGGGCCTGGGCAGAGTTGACCAGAAACGGATAGGCCGCGGCATCGACCCACGCATCGCCACTGCCGACCTGCAGCTGTGCCACCACCCGATAGCCGCCCGGGCGCAACACGGTCAGCGATTGCACAATGCAGATCGAGCGGTGGGTGGTGCGGCCAGAGAAAGTCACTTCCTCCTCGGCCAGCTGCGAGCCGCCCTCGCCGCCGGCTTCTTCGATGCGGATGCGCAGCCGCGCGGCCGTAGCCATCTCGGTGTGGTTTTGCCAAGTGGCAACGACGTGAAACGTGGGCAGCTGGGCAGGAAAGCGCGGGGCCGCAACGGTTTCAACCACCTGAATCAAGGAGATGCGGCCGCTGATGCGATCGACAATAGCCGTTTGACACGCACACAGCCAGTCGCATGTTATCGCCATGATCCCCCCGCCTCTGCAGTATACGCCGGCCCGCCGCCCGGTACAGCCGTGGATCGCCCGCTCAAGATCCAGGCGCGCCGCTTGCCGCCGCCCAGCTGCGCCAGCGCGGCAGCACCAACTCTTCTAGCAGAATCCGCGCCGTAGCTGCCACCGGCACGGCAACCACCAGGCCAATGAGCCCCGCCACGGCACCTCCGACCAAGAACGCCACGATGATCGTGACCATGTCGAGCTGGACCGCGTCGCCAACGATGATGGGGTTCAGCACCGACTCGGCCACCTGCCCTGCGGCGTACACGGCAACAAGGCCAATGTACCAACCCCAACCGTGCAGGTCTGAGGCCACATCCAGCAGCCCCATCACCGCCACCGGCACAAAGGCCACCACGTTGGCCAGCGGTACTACTGTCAAGGCGCCAACGGCCAAGCCCATCAGCAGCCCAAGGCGCACGCCCATCAGCGCCCAACCCACCGCGGTCAGGGCTCCGACAATGGCGCACACCACCAGCCGCCCGCGCACAAACGCAGCCACAGACCGGCCAATTCGGCCCAGCACGTGCAGCCAGCGCTGGCGGCTGGCCGCCGGCAGATAGGCGGGCAGGTTCTGCCGCCAGCGCGGCAGTGCCAACAGAAAAAAGAACGCATACGCGGGGATGAGCAAGGTCGCCATCGCCACTGCCGCCAGCAAAGACAGCACTTGGCGCAGCGAGCCCAAGACGCGCAGGCCGACATCGCCGGCCGTCGTCAGCGCTGAACCGCCCATCAGCTTCTGCAGGCGATCCTTGGCAAAGAAGTCGTTCAGCTGGCGCTCGGCCGTCCGCAGGGCGCCGGTGCGGTCCAGGCGCTGTAGCCACGAGCCGATGAGCGAATTGCGGTCACGAGACAGCTTCTTCCAGCGCTTGCCGTAGCCCGGGTCCAGGTAGCCGTCGCCATCGCGATCGCCCAGGGCCTCTGCCAGCATCAGCTCGCCGCGCCCTTCTGAGGGGTTTGCTTTGCGCAGCACCCGCGCTACCGCCGCCGGGGCCTTCTGCGCCTCGGCTGTGGCAGCCAGTTCTGCCGCCTTCCATTCGACCGCTTCGGGGTCGGCGTACTCGCCATAATAGACCATTGTTTCAAGACCGGGGGCGATGTCGGCGTTGCCCTCTCCAGAGGCGGCCGCGGCCCAGTGACGCCCCTCTTGCAAGAGCATCGGCACCGCTACTGCCGCCAAGATCAGCAGGCCGGCAAAGAAGCTGCCAATGAGCAGGGCCGCCGCGCGGCTGCGGCGCCCCAGCCACGGTGTCAGACGATCGACCGCCGGCTCCAGCACGTAGGCCAACAGCAGGCCAAGGCCCAGGGGCGCAAAAATCGCCGACAGCCACCACATCAAGCCTGCACTGGCCAGCAACCCGGCTGTCAACAGCCACGGCCACCAGCGGCGCAGCCGACTGCTCGGCGCAGGCAGCGAGGCGGAGCTATGGGCCAGCGCGGCGTCGCGCGGTTCTGCGGATTCTCCAGGTGTCATCGCCGATCTCGCAGGTGCCAGCGCGGTGGGCGGCCGTAGAATCGGGCTTGCGCCGGCCAATGGCAACTTTTTCGGCGGAGGACGGGTTCCCAAAGAGATGGCGTGCGGCCCTGCGCGGACCTCCACTGCCCCGTCGCTGCAACGCAGACCCCAGGGTTCAGCAGCCCAGCCGCCAGCGCGGCGGGTAGGTTTGGAAAATGCTATGCCAAAAACTCCGAACCCTCCGCTGAAGAACCCCGACAACTTGTCAGGACCCGCTCAGCGGAGGGTTCGAAGTGATCCCCCACCTAGATGCATTGCGAACAGCGTGCCAACTTGGCCATTTCGAGCTATAGACTTGGATTTTATACGAAATAGCAGAGTCCACACCAAGAGCAGTGACGTTTCTTGTCGCCGCCGTGGACGAAATGCGGCAGTGGTGACGAGAATTGTCGGTCCGCCGCCGGCCGACCTCGGCAGCCCTGCCCTTCAGGGTCCGCCAAGGGCCAAATCTGCGGCCACGCCGCTGCCGCAACCCGATCGATTTGGCTGGGTCCGCGCCCCTAGTTGACTGGCACTTCCACGTGAATGGTCAGGCGTTCGGTCTGGAGGTCGCGGTCGAGATAGGCAACAGTGGTGCGCTGACCGCCGGCGGGCTTGTGGCCGGCCGCTTCGACCTCGGCCAGTACCTTGGCCACTTCGGCGGGCACCTGTTCCAAGGTGACCTGAGCAAAGCGGCCGACTACCTTGACCGCCACGGGCACCGCGGCCACATGCGGCTGGACGCCGGGGCTGGTCAGCGCCGACGGCCAGCGCGGCACCAGCCACAGCTGCACCCCTTCGCCGGGTTCGCCGCCCAGGGGACCAAAGGCCTCTACCGCTTCAAACTGATCCACGACCGCGCTGAGCAGGGCGCCAGCGCCCAGGCTCTCTAGCCGCGGAAAAAACTGGCTATGGCCCTCCAGCGGAAACACCATGGCGGTGCTGGCCAGCCGCGCCCCGCTGGTCAGGCCCTTGGGGGCGCCAAAGGCCGGAGCCTTGGCGGCGATGTCGGCGCCGCGGCTGACATCGATGATGTGGATGGTCACGTCGCGGCCGCGGGCGCCGTCTAAGGGGGTCCGAACCCGCAGCGTGCCGGCCAGTTGCAGGCCCGCAAAGGACCGCGGCTCGCTGAACTCCAGCGCTACCTTGCCCCGGGCTTGCAGGCGATCGCCCAAAGAGTCGTCTTCCTGGCCCCGGCCAGGACCGTCGCGGCCGGTTGGGCCGCCTTGCGGGGGCTTGGCCGCCGGACCCGGCTCTTCGTTGGCAGGCGGCTCGCCGACCTGCTTGACCGCATTGACGGCCACCTGCAGCAGGCGCCGGCCGCGCGGATCCAAAGCCAGCTCGACCGTCACATCGCCCGAGGGCGACGCACCGGGAACCTCAAGCGATACGGAGTTGAGCAACCGGCCGTTGGCCATGCGCGCACCAGACCCCTGCATTCTCCATGGACTTTCTAGCAGTGGCCGCACCAGCTGCCCGCGATGCATCCAGTAGAGGGCCTGCAGCAGCATGGCGTCGCCGTGCTTGCAGCCAAAGACGGCCCCGCGCCGCTTGGCGTAGCAGACGCCGCCGATCAGCCCCTGCTCTTCCCCCGATTCCTCGTCGCGCAGCACTGCGCCCACAGCAGTATCGACCGCCACAATCACACTGCGGCGCTGTGGACCGCCCAGAGTCAGGCGGTAGGTGGCCCGCCGCAGCGCCTGAATCGCCTCAGCTGAACCTACGGCAATCGCGGCCATGTCCAGGGCTTTCTCGGCAGTCCCGCTGGCCGCAGTGCTTTCTGCCGGGCCGATCACATACTCGCCCGCCGGGTCGCCCTGCAGGGCCGGGCTGTGCACCAAGGTGGGAGCCGCCGGCACATCCGTCGCCGAAGCCCCAAGCGCCGCCGCGACGGGTCCCGCCGGGTCGCTCGACGGCGGCAGCGCGCCAACGGACGGCTGCGGCACCGCGGCAGGCCGAAGCACCACATAGGTGACCGCGGCCCCCAAGGCAAGCGAGCCGATCACAACAAGGAACAGGCGCAGGTTGGCACTCATGGCATTCTCTCAGGGCAAAAGCGTGGCGCGCATGGGGGATGCGCGGACCCTTGCGCCACGATGCGGCAAGGCCCAAGCGATTGCAAGTCGCAGCTGCTGCAGTGACCGCCGGCGGCGACCAGAAGCCGGCCGGAATAGCCCGCCCAGGACCAGGGTTTGACGGTGTGACGCGCCCAGCTTACCCTGCGGGCCCGCAAGGCCCTGCGGCCACCGGTTGAGCAATGTCGAATTCAGCTTGGTTCTTGTGTTTGTCTGCCGCACGCTTCTCCTTGGCAGCGCTGCTGGCCCTGTTCGCCTTGGTGGGCTGCGGCCCAGGCTACCTTGACGCCGGCCAGCACATCCCTGCCTCCGACGAAAACAAGCAAGTCTTTGAAGTGGTTCGCACCTATCAGGAAGCGGTAGAGAACCGCGACATAGAGGCGCTGCGCAAGCTGGTGTCGCAGCACTACCACGAAAATGGCGGCACCACCGACGATCCCAGCGATGACTACGGCTATGACAAGCTGATGCAGCGCCTGGAGATGCTGACCAAGAACGTCAAGCGGGTCGATCTGAAGATCCGCCTGGTCGACATGAACGTCACAGCGCTAGAAGCTGTGGTCGACTGTGAGTTTCGCGGTCGTACTTTGCTCTCGGAGGGGTCGGTTGACGCCTACCGCAGTTGGGACAATTTTGCGCGCATGCGCCTAGCCAAAGAGGGCGGAAAGTGGCTCTTCGTCGGCGGTTTGTAGCAGCGTTGGCAAGGTCCGCACAGGCCCTGGCGGCGCATCAGCAGCGGCCCCTGGGCTCCCACCTGGCCAAGCTGGTCGCGGCTGCCGTGCTGCTGCTGGCCGGTCCAGCGCTGACACCTTCTGCCCTGGCCGAACCTCTGGCGGAGCGCGCCGCCGCCGCCGAATCTACGGCGCTGGTGCAAGAGGCAGGGGACTACCTGCGCCAGGGCCACCTGGACAAGGCGCTCGAGCGCTTTGTGCAGGCTGCTCAGCAGCGTGGCGCAGCGGCCAACAAGCTGGCGCTGGTCAAGTGGAATCCCCAGGAAGCGCAACTCCTTGCCAGGGTGTGGCTGGAACGCGGCGCCTACGAGGAGGCCCGCACCGTTCTGCAGCCCCACGCCCAGGCCAAGCTGCCGCCGGCTTGGCTGCTGCTGTTGCAGGCCCAGGTCGAGGGCCACATCGGCAACCACGCCGACACCCTGAAATTGCTGACCAAGGCTTGCCAGCTGCATCCCAAGGACCTGCCCCTGCGGGTAGCTCTGGGCGAGCAACTGTACCAAGTTGGCAAGGCCGTCGAGGCCCGCAAGCTGCTGGACCCGCTGGCCGATCTCTACCAAGCCGACGAGGTCAAGACCACAGAGGACTTGCTGGCCGTCGGACGCTCGCTGCAGCTCAACGACTTCCCCAAAGACGCGCTGCAGGTCTTGGGCGTGGCCGAAGATGGCGCCAGCGATGATACAGAGAAAGCCAATGTGGACATGGCGTTTGGCCAGCTCTACCTGCAAAAGTACAACTACCGCGACGCCGACCGCAGCCTGAACCAAGTGCTGGCGCTGCAGCCCAAGCACCTGGCGGCGCGGGTGGCCCTGGGGCGCATCGACCTGCAGTCCGATCACGACGTGGCCCGGGCAAGGACGCGCATCGAGGGCGTGCTCAAAGACAACCCGCGCTACTTGCCGGCCTTGCAGCTGCGGGCAGAAATCGCTTTGTACGATGAGGATCTGCCGACTGCCGACACCCTGCTGCGCCAGGCCGAGCAGCAGCGACCGGACCACCTGCCGGTCCTGCGGGTCCGCGGCGCCTGGTGCAAGCTACAAGATGACGCGGCCTGCTGGACCAACAACGAGCAGGTCGTGCGCAAGATCAACAAGAATGACGGTGAATTGTACTTGGTGACCGCGACCTATCTGGAGATGGCCCACCGCTACAGAGAGGTCAAGACCCTACTGGACCTGGCCCTGCAGCGCCAACCAGAGCTGTGGCAGGCCCAGGCAGCCCTTGGCATGGCCCTGGCGCGGCAGGCGGATGATGTCGGCGCCAAGCGGGCCCTAGAAGCGGCCTATGCTGGCGACCCCTATGACGTCAGAACCGCCAATCAGCTGAGCATCTTGTACGACGATGCCCTAAAGCACATGGTGCTACTGCCGGGGAGCCACGCCGACGTGCGCCTGCACAAGAAAGAGCGCAAAGCCCTGGAGCGCGCCGTGGTGCCCTACGTGCAGGAGGCGGTGCAGCAGCTGAGCGGTCTGTACAGCTTTGCGCTACAGCGGCCGCTGCAAATCGAGGTCTTTCCAGACAACCAGCAGTTTTCGGTGCGGACGGTGGGCCTGCCGCAGCTGGGCGCCCATGCGGTGTGTTTTGGCCACCTGATCACCTCGCGGTCGCCGGCGGCGCAGCCGTTCAACTGGAAAATGGTGCTATACCATGAGCTTTCACACGTGGTGCACATCCAGGCCACCGGCGGGCGGGTGCCGCGCTGGCTGACCGAAGGGCTGGCGATGATGGAGAGCGCCTGGGCCGACCCGCGCTGGCGCCCAGCTGACGAACGCCGCGCTTGGGACCGCCTAAAGAACGGCAAGCTGGCCCATTTTGCCACGTTTAACCTGGCATTTTCTCAAGCTCGGTCGATGCAGGAGATCCTGGACGCCTACGATCAGGCCATGCGCTCGGTGGAGTTCTTGGCCGAGCGCTTTGGCCGAGACAAGGTCCGCGCGCTGGCCCTGGCCCACCAGCCGGGCAAGAACACCGCCCAGCTGCTGCAGGAATTGTTTGGCCAGCCGCCGGCAGAGCTGGACCGCCAGTTTGCGGCGTGGCTGGAGGTCAAGCTCGGTCGCTTTGCCAAGGACTTCAAGCCATCCTACCAGCAGATTGCCGAGCGGAGCGCAGCGCAGCCAGCCAAGCCGGGTCAGCAGGACCCTGACGAGGCTGGCGATTCGCCCCAAGACGAAGACGGCGACGCTGCGGCAGCGGCGACCTCCAAGGCGCCGGTGACCAGCGACTACCGGCAGGCGCTGCTGGCAGGCTTGCGGGCCCTGCAGCGCGGCAAGCTGGGCCCGGCCAAGGCAGCGCTGGCCCAAGTCACTGGCCTGCAAGGCGCGGCGGCCATGGAAGGCTGGTGGGAGGTCTGCGCGGCCCACAGCTTGCTGCTGGAGGTGGCAGTCAAGAGCGGAGACAAGGCCGCCAGCAAGCTGCACGCCCAAACCCTGGTCGACCAGCCGGCCGCGCGCTGCGACGGCGTGCGGCAGCGCACAGTGCTGCTGGCCCTGGCCAAGGCAGAGAAGCAACCAGCCCAGGCGGTAGCCCAGCTGCGGGCGCTGCTGCGCATCGATGACCGATCGACGGCCGGCGCGGCCATGGGGTTGGAGTTTGCCGCCCTGGCGTGGCCGGCCGTGCAGCAGCCAGGGCAAGAGCCGGCGGCCTCCTGGCTGACGGCGCTGGCCCCCGGCGGAGAGGCCGAGCTTCGCGATCAAGTGCGCAATTGGGCTGCAGCCCAGGAACACGACAGTGACGGCCCAGAGCTGCTGGGCAAGCTGGCATGGGCCGCCTGGTCGCTCAAGGTGCCGGCCGCAGGCGCAGCCCAGGATTTAGAGCGCGCCTGGCTGTGGATGGAAGAGCGCCACCCCGCCGGCCGGCTCAGCCCGCTGCTGGAGGGGCGCGCGCTGGTGGCATCGGGCAAGCCAGCAGCCGCCCTGGCTCCTTATCGCTTGGCGGCAGAGCGCGCCAGTCAGCCGGGCGAGCGGGCCGAAGCCTGGTGCGAGGCCGCGCTGGCCGCCCGCGCCGCGCGCCTGCCCGCAGAACAGGCAGAAGCTGAGCGCCGCTGCGCCGCGGACCGGCCCAAGCCAGAGAGCTTGACCGACCGCCCAGGCTCTGCCATAGGTACCCCCAAGTAGAGAGGCAGCAGCGCATGGCCGACATCCTTGAAGTCTATAACCGCTGCGGGTCCTGCCGGCACTTTCAGCTGTCTTTCACCGATCGCATGGGCCGGGGCATGGGCGAGTGCCGCGGCAAGCCCACCCGCCCAGAGGTCGCGTCCAGCGATTTTGGTTGCGGCGAGTACCACCTGCAGCGCGATCACCTGATGCCCGGCGCGCCGGTCCCGGTCGACGCCGATCTGTCGCCCCACCAGCGCGAAATGGCCAAGCGGATCGAGATGGTCCGCCTTGCCCAGGCGTCCGCGCGCCACACCACAGAGCGGGTGCGGATGGTGCGGCCTCAAAACCTGCAGGAGCCACGGGCACCCCAGGTCACAACCATTCCCCTAGACGATGCGGACGGTACCCCCATGCAGAGACAACAGCTCAAAGAATTGCTGGCAGAAGTGATCGACGAAGCCCTGGGGGTATCCGACAGCGAGCTGCACCCGCGCTACCGCGGCGGCAAGGTGGTGGTGCAACCGGCCAATCCCGAGCTGGCGCCCAAAGAGCTGGAGATCGACGTGCTGTTCCGCAAGGTCATCACCATCCGAGACAAGCTGCGGGTCTTGGAGCAGCGCATCAACACCCACGAAAAGCTCGACACCACCGACAAGATCCAGCTGCAGCAGTACATCTCTGGATGCTATGGCTCGCTGACTTCTTTCAACTACCTGTTTCGCGACCGCGAGGATTGGTTCGTCGGCGACAGCGGCAAGGGCGGCTAAGTCCGTTGCCAAGGAGCTTGCCCATGGACCCTCAGCCCGCGGCCGACCGCAACCTGCGCCTGCAGCGCCCTCTGGTGTTCTTTGACCTGGAGACCACCGGTCTGGACGTAGAGCGCGACCGCATTGTCGAGCTGGGCCTGGTCAAGCTGATGCCCGATGGCGAGCGCCTGACCCGGGCAAGGCGCATCAACCCCGGGATGCCGATCCCGCCAGAGGCCAGCGCGGTACACGGCATCACCGACGCCGACGTGGCCGACTGCCCAACGTTTGCGCGCATCGCCAAGGATCTGCACATCTGGCTGCAAGGCTGCGACCTGGGGGGGTACAACGTCGAGCGCTTTGATCTGCCGCTGTTGGCCGCTGAATTCCGCAGGGTGCAGCTGGCCTTTCCAGAAGAGAACACCCTGGTGGTCGACGCCTACCGGATCTTTGCCCAGCGAGAGGGCCGCGATCTGACCTCGGCCTACCGCTTCTACTGCGCCAAAGAGCTGCAAGGAGCCCACAGCGCCGAGGCCGACATCCTGGCCACCGTCGAGGTGCTGCAGGGCCAGCTGGAGCGCTATCCAGATCTTCCCTCGGATATCCAGGGATTGCACGCAGTCTGCCACCCCATCGATCCCAACGCCGTCGACGCGGCCGGTCGCCTGATGTGGAAGAACGGCGAGGCCGTGATCGGTTTTGGCAAGCACCGCGGACGCACCCTGCGCGAGATGGCTGCCCAAGAGCCCGGTTACTTGCGCTGGATCATCGGCGGGGACTTTGGGCCTGACCTCAAAGAAATCGCCGCCCAGGCCCTGCGCGGGACCTTTCCCGTCCGCGCCGACCTGCAGCTGCCTGCGCCCACGGTCTAGGCACCGGTCGGAAACTTTCGGCAAATCCCATCTGTATTCATACGCCTGCCCGCTCAGGCCTTGGCGACCCGCGGGATCCTGGCGGCGCGAACCCAGGAAATTCGGCGCGGAATTGAGGACTAGTACCCAAGACCGTTAATTCGATCCGGGTTGCACCCGGTTCTTGTTCACAGGTCTTGGGTCCTACTGCTGGGTCTTCTTCCGTACCCCAAACCACGTCCGTTCCGGAACCCGCAACGCACTTGGGGTTTGGGGTACTAGTACCCAAGACCG
>CAIXGW010000241.1 GCA_903919145.1 uncultured Myxococcales bacterium | reverse complement strand
GCGCGCCCAGCAGGACTCGAACCTGCGACCCTCGGCTTAGAAGGCCGATGCTCTATCCAGCTGAGCTATGGGCGCGTCGCTGCGGCCTGGCGGCCGGTCAATCCTCTGTCTTCTTGCGGCTGTCCACGGACCACGCCTGGTGAAGGGCCTTGGCGGCCTGCCACTCTGGCACTTGGGCGGTGCTGCCGGGCGGCAAGCTCGCGGCGCCGTAGGCCGAGGATGCCGCCACCCCCACGGCAGCCAGCCAGGCCAGCGCCGTCAGGGCCGTTAGTTTGCCTCGCGGCTCGGCCATGTCCAGCGCTTGAGCAATTTCAATGTCGCAGGTCAGGCAATAGCGGGCCAGCCCAGCGGTCGCCAAGCCCGCCGCCAGGGCAGCCCACACGGCGCCGTTGGCCAGCTGGGCCTGGGGGGCGGCGATCAGCGGGGCCCAGAAATCGGCTTGGATGACTGCCTTCTCCAGGGCCGCATAGACCAGCGTCGCTATGCGCAACAGCATGATTCCCAACCATAGTATTGCCAGCACAAAGGTCGTCCGCCGGGTCGCGGCGGCGTTGGGCAGCACGGCTGGACCGGCAAGCATGCTGACCAAACGCACGGTCAAGGTCAGCCCATGGGCCAGGGCCACGTCAAACGCCAGCCCCAGCAGCAGCTGCTCCAAGGGCCCGGTGGCCAGATCGCCGCGGGCAAATCCGGCCAGCAGCCGCCACGCCATCAGCACCGCGGCCAGCAGCATAGCCCACCCAGAGGGCAGCATCGTCTGCGCCAGCCGGGCCAGCGGGCTCTCTGCTGCCTCCAGCGGCCGCCAAAAGGCGGAGGACGACTTCGCGGCAGTGCGGTTGCGACGGGGCGGCAGCTTGGGTTCGGCGGCCATAGCCTGCGCAGCGCCTGGGTCTTGCGGAGAGAATTCGCTCACCAGGGCCTCCCTAAGGGCGCGGTCAGGCAGTGTGGGCCGCGGCACGCTCCGCAAATCCGCGGGCAAGCATGGAAAGGCGCAGGCGCTGTGTCAACTGTCTCATGCAGCGCGACTGGCCATCGCCCAACCACCCAGCTGCAGCCTTTGGCCTCTGCGGAGCGCCGCACCCTCATCCGGGCTCTGCTGGTCGCCGCGCCAGCGCCAACCGCTTGCCCTGGGCGGCAGCGCCATTGTGGTGTCGACACCCCACCTTGAGAGCACCCTTCGCAGTGCCGCTGGAGCCAACTGCGCCCCCGTGCTATCGTGGTTGGGCGGACCGGCGTCCGGGCAAGGTGTCTTCTATGGCGCAGAGCAACAACCGCGAAGACGAACTTCAGCGCCTGCACGAACAAGGCGCCGCGATTGCCTACGACCACGGTGCCGATCCAGGCGCGCTGGCCGCTCAGCTGGCTTCAACCCAGGCTGCCCAGATGGGGCAGTCCGTGGCAGAACGCTATGCCGGCATTGGCGCGCGCTGGCTGGCCGACTCGGTGCCCACGCACCTCGATCCCAACCTGATCGACCGCCTCTCTCGCATGGGTTTTCGGCGCGAGTCGCTGGCAGAAGTGCGAATCCACCGCGGCCCACGCGCGCAAGCTGCGGCAGATGCCTTGACGGCTCGCGCTTTTGCCGTAGGCGGGCAAGACGTGTTCTTTGGCCGCGGCGAGTACGACCCCTCCAGCCGCACCGGTTTGGCGGTGTTGGCCCACGAATTGGCCCACGTGGCGCCGCCGGACTCCTCTCCAGGCGGCTTTGCCCCGGGGATGGGCGGCGGAATCCCCACCAGCTTTGGCGGGCCGGTGCTCAACGAGCGCAAGCGCGGAGACGAAGACGCCGCTGGCGAAGAAGCCCACGAACGGCAGGCCAGAGAGGCCGAGCGCCGTGTTTTCGCTATGGACGATGGGCAGGCCGCCCCTACCCTGCAAGCGCCGGCCCAGACCACGGCCAGCGTCAAGACTGAGCAGGATGCCAAGCACGACATGCAGATCGACCCGGCAGCCCTGGAGGCCAAGGTCATGCAGATCATTGGCAAGTGGGATCGGCAAGAGAAAGAGCGCGCCGGTCTGCTGGTCACCTAAGGGCGCAAGCCAACAAAACCCATTGACTTGGCTGGCCCTTCCATTTGGCTGGCTCGCCCTTGCGCTCGGGTTGCCAACGGCATCGATGGGTGTGACCGGCTGTGCCCTGCCTCCGGACCCACACCCGCTAGAGCAGCTCCAAAGGCGCATCCATCTCTGCACGCGCCGCCGCCGGGAGCACTGGCGCCACGCAGCCGCCTGAGATTCCGCAGATGGCCATGGCGTAGATGCTGTCGGCCGTCTCGGTCACGCTGCCGTGGCGCTCTGCTTCGTACCAGCCATACAGCCAGTTGAGCATGCCAAACAGGTGGTAGGTGGCGCGCTCAACGGCCATGGGCTGTGCCGCACTGCTGGCGATCTCGGCAACGATGGGGCGCAGCTGCTGATAATAGCGGACCTTTAGCACTCTGACCTGGGCACGCTGGTCTGGCCCCAGGGCGCCGGCCTCGCTGACCAGCACCCGCATGACCGCCCCGTGGTCCACGACATAGCGAACGTGCTGGTAGATGAACGCGTAGAGCCTGCCGTGCGGGTCCGCCACTGCCTCGCAGGCCGCTTGCACTGCGTGGTTGAGCGACTCAAACGCCCGCAGCTGGATCGCCAGCAATAGCGCTTCTTTGTTAGCAAAATCGTTGTAGAGGCTAGAGAGGTTGCGCCCGGTGGCCTTGGCAAGGTCGCGCATCGACATGCCGTGAAAGCCGCGGGCAGCCACCATCTGTGCGGCGGCGCTAAGGATTTCGACCTGGCGCTGCTGGGCGCGCAGCTCGCGCTTGTTGGTGGGAGCGTGCTGGTCGTCGCGGCTCATCGCTGGGGGGCCCTCAACCTTCTTTGCGCAATGTCAGTTGAAACTGTCAGTAGTTATAGAAGCCGCTGCCGGTCTTCTTGCCAAGCTTGCCAGCGGCCACCATGTCGCGCAGCAGCTGGGGCGGCGCAAATCGCACTGGGTCGATCTCGCGCGCCAGGGTTTCAGCAATCGCTAGGCGCACATCCAGCCCCACAAGGTCGGTCAGCTTAAGCGGCCCCATCGGGTGGCGGTAGCCCAGCTCCATGGCCTTGTCGATATCTGCGGCCGAGGCCACGCCTTCTTGAACCATGCGGATCGCTTCTAGACCCAGCGCAATGCCCAAGCGGCTGGAGGCAAAGCCGGCCACGTCTCTGACCACAATCGGCTCTTTGCCGGTGCGCCGCGCAAAATCCAAGGCCTGCTGCAGGCTTTCCTCAGAGGTGGCGTCGCCGCGGACGATCTCCAGCAGCGGCTGCAGGTGCACCGGATTGAAGAAGTGCAGGCCGACAAACTGCTCGGGCCTGGGCACCGCCCCCACCAGCTGAACCAGCGGAATCGAGCTGGTGTTGCTGGCAAACAGACAGTGCGCCGGGGCGGTGCGGGCTGCGGTGCGAAAAATCTGGTGCTTGAGGTCGACCCGCTCTGGCACGGCCTCGATCAGCAAGTCGGCGTCGGCAGCGGCTTTGGCCAGGTCGGCTTCGCCGCGCAGGTGGGCCAGGGTGTCGTCGCGCTCAAACTCGCTGACTTTGCCGCGCGCCACCCCGCGATCGAGGTTGTCGCGGATGCGGGCCAGCCCGGCTTCGACCGACTCCTCGCTGATGTCATTGAGGGTCACAAAAAAGCCAGCAGCTGCTGCCACTTGGGCGATGCCGTGGCCCATAGCGCCTGCGCCGACCACCACCACGTTCTGGATCTGCCCGCCGTCTTGACCGCTCATTTCCACCCCGTTGCAACGCCGCTCTGGGACCCATGTCGGCCCCGCAGGCGGCCGCGCGCGCGGAGTGTACGGTTTAGCGGCGTGGGTTCAAGCAAAAACGCCCTTGATGGCAAGGGGACGGCCTGTGGTTCTTGGGCCCCCCGGGGTGTCACTCAAAGCGCAGCGCCTCTATTGGGTCCAATGCCGCGGCCTTGCGCGCCGGCCAAGCGCCAAACACCACGCCCACCAGCGCTGAAAACCCCACAGCCAGCCAGATCACGTCTTGGCGCACCAGCACCGGCCACTGAAACTGCTCGGCCAGCTTGAAGGCGGCCAGGACCCCCAGGCCCACGCCAATGGCGCCGCCGACCATGGCCAGCACCAGTGCTTCGACCAGGAACTGCATGAGGATATCGCGGGGACGCGCCCCCACCGCCATCCGCAGACCTATCTCGCGGGTGCGCTCGGTCACACTGACCAACATGATGTTCATGATGCCAATGCCGCCCACCAACAGCGAAACCGCGGCAATTGAGGCCAGCAGGGTGGTCAGGGTGCTGACGCCTTCCTGTTGCGCGTTGGCCATCTCAGCCAGGTTGCGCACCGAAAAGTCGTCTTCTGCCTCGGTGGGCAGGCGGTGGCGATCGCGCAGCAGGGCTGACACCTGGCGCTGTGCTCTGGCAGTGTCTTCAGCAGATAGCGCAGTAATCAGGATGCTACCTGTAAGGATTGACTGTGTACCACCTTGGATTCTAGCTTGAAAGGAGGTCTGCGGCACCATGGCGGTGTCGTCGTAGTCCTGGCCGCTGGCCGACTGCCCCTTGCGCGCCAGCACGCCAACCACTTCAAACGGATGGTTCTTGATGCGGATGCTGTGGCCAAGGGGGTCAGCGCTGGCGCCAAACAGCTTGTCTACCACCGTCTGGCCCAGCACGACGACCTTGGCGCCCGAGTCGACATCGTTGTCCGTCAGACCGCGGCCCGCAGCCAGCGGCCAGTCGCGGGCCTGCAGAAACTCTGGCGACGTGCCAATGACCGAGGTGGTCCAGTTCTGCTCTTCGCCCACCAGCTGGACGGTGCCGCGCAGCTGAGCCGCCGCCCAGCGCACCGCCGTGGCTTCGGCGCGGATGGCCTTGAGATCCTCCCAGGTCAGCGTCGGCGCCGAGCCAAAGCCGCCCATCGAGCCGCCGCGACTGGTCGAGCCAGGCAACACGACCAACAGGTTGGCACCCATGGAGGCAAAGGCTTGCTCGACCTTGGACTTGGCCCCTTCGCCGATGGCCACCATCGCAATGACCGCGCCCACGCCAATGACCACGCCCAGCACCGTCAGCAGCGACCGCATGGGGTTGCGCAGCAGCGCCAGCATGGCCACGCGCAGGGTCTGCCACAGGCTCATGGGACCCCCAGCCGCAGTTGCTCGGCGGCGGATACGGGCACCTGTTGTTGATCCCTGACGATTTTTCCATCGCGGACCACCACGACCCGCCGGGCAAACGCCGCGACCTCGGACTCGTGGGTGACCAGCGCCACGGTGATGCCGGCCGCCCCCAGCTCTTGAAACAGCGCCATGATCTCCAAGGTTGTTTTGGTATCCAGATTGCCGGTCGGCTCGTCTGCCAGCAGCAGTCGCGGCGAGTTGACAATGGCCCGCGCAATCGCCACCCGCTGCTGCTGGCCGCCAGACAGCTGATTGGGCAGGTGATCCATGCGGTCCGCCAGGCCAACGCGCTCCAGAGCCGCCCGCGCCCGCCGCCGCCGCTCGCCCAGCCCAACGCCGCCATAGAGCAGCGGCAGCTCTACATTCTCTTGGGCAGAGGTGCGCTTGAGCAGATGAAAGCTCTGAAACACAAAGCCAATAAACTGGTTGCGCAGGGTGGCCAGCTCGCTTTTGCCCAGGGCATCCACGGCGTGACCGGCCAGCAGGTAGCGGCCCGACGTCGGCCGGTCCAGGCAGCCAAGGATGTTCATCAGCGTGGACTTGCCAGAGCCCGACACGCCCATGACCGCAAGGAATTCGCCATCCTCGATGCTCAGGTCGACCCCGCGCAGCGCATGGACCGTCTGCTCGCCCAGGTCGTAGCTCTTGTGGACCTGCGTCAGTTCGATGAGCGCCACGGCTACATGCCTCCGCGCCGGCCGCCGGGCGGTCCGCCGGTGGGACCGCTGAGCCCGGGAATGGCGCCGGGCTTGGTGGGCGAAGCGGCGACCTCGGTAATGACCTGATCGCCGGGCTTTAGGCCCCACAGCACTTCGGTCACCGAGCCATCGGTCAGGCCAAGGCGCACCTTGACCGGCCGCGGCTGGCCGTCTTTGAGCACCCACACGCTGCGAACGTCGCGCCGGCTCTCGGGGCTGCCACCTGCCGCTGCTGGGGCTCCGCCGTCAGCGCCAACGCCATTTCTGCGGGCGCGGCCGCCGCCCATCGCCCCTTCGCCGGCGGCATTCTCATTGCGCCTCCAGGGCTTGTCTCCGGCCAGGGCGTCGGTCACGTCGGCAGGCAGGGCCGCCAGCAGCTCAGGTGTGGCCTTGAAGCGCAGCGCGGTGTTGGCCACCCGCACGGCATCATCGCGGCGGGCCACCGTAAACGAGACATTGGCGGTCATGCCCGGCTTGAGCTTGCCAAGGGGGTTGTCGACGTCCAGCACGGCGTCATACGTCACCACATTCTGCAGCATTTGCGGGGCATTGCGGATCTGTCTGACCTTGGCGGCAAACAGCTCACCCGGCCAAGCGTCCACCCGAAAGCTGGCCTCCATGCCGTCGCGCAGCCTGCCGATGTCGGCCTCTGACACGTTGGTGTCCACCTGCATTTTGCTGAGATCCTGGGCGATTTGCACCAAGTTGGGCGACTGCAGAGAGGCAGCGACCGTCTGACCAGCCTCGGCGGTCTTGGCGATCACCATGCCGCTGATGGGCGAGCGAATCAGGGTAAAAGACAGGTTCAATTCAGCGCTTTCGAGCTGCGCTTCGGCCTGCTCTAGCCTGCCCTGGGCCACCAAAACGGCGGCGGCGGCTACAGAGACGTTCATCTCGGCCGTGTCGACTTCGACTCCAGCCGCAGCCCCAGAAGCCAGCAACTGGCGCAACCGCTTGATCTGCCTGTTGGACTCCCCCGCCTGCGCTTTGGCGCGCAGCACCTCTCCGCGGGCGGCATTGCGGTTGGCCTTGGCCTGGGCTACAGCGGCTTGAAAAAGCTGCGGATCTAGCTTGACCAGCAGATCCCCTTCTTTGACCGGGCTGTTGTAGTCCACCAGCACATCCTGGATGCGCCCAGAGACCTGCGAGCCCACCTGCACCGTCACCAGGGCGGACAGCGTGCCGGTGGCCGTAACTTTTGACGTGATGGGTCCGCGGTCGACCACGGCCGTTTCCATCTTGGGAAGATTGGTCTTGGTGCTGGAGGTGCGGCCCCAGCCCCACCACCAGCCGCCACCGGCCAGGGCTGCCGCCACCAGCAGCCACGACCAGCCCCAGCCGCGCCGGCGCAGCGGCAAACGACGCGCTCCTGGGGCAGCTGCGGCGGGTAGTGCAGGGATGGTTGGCTCAGGGGCGGCGGTCATCAGGGTCTCCTCGACCCCTTCAGACTAGCACCAACGGGCCCGCCCAACAGGGCCCCGTCTGTAAAGTTTCGCCAAGGCGAGCCGGGCAGCGCGCAGCACCGCGGTGGTTGCTTGGGCCCTTGCTGGGGCGCGGGTAGGACGGTCACTGGGGCGCCTGGTGGCTACGGATCCAACCGCGGCGGCGTCATCCGCCCCTGCAGGCGGCCGCGCAGGTCGGCCAGCTCGCGCTCCAGGGCTTCGATGC
>CAIXGW010000240.1 GCA_903919145.1 uncultured Myxococcales bacterium | reverse complement strand
TCCGACAGGGTCCTAGGGCGATCGTCTTGCGAGCGCCCAGGCGGGCGAAATATTGGAATTCACTTCTAATATTTCTTGCCCGACTGAAAAAAACGCAAAATGGCACGGAGCCTGGCGGGGATTATCCCGACAGGCTCCTAGAAGCCCGCGTGGCCGAGCGCACTGCCCAGTTGGAGCAAGCCAAACACCTGGCCGAGGCCGCCAGCCACGCCAAGAGCCTGTTCCTGGCCAACAGGAGCCACGAGATCCGCACGCCGATGAACGCCATCCTCGGCCGACCTATTTGCTGCGGAACACCGCTACGCCCGAACAGGCTGCCCGCCTGGGCAAGGTCCGCGACGCCGGCCAGCACCTTCTAACTATTTTAAATGATATTATAGACCTGTCTAAGATCGAAGCCGGCAAGGTGCAGCTTGACGCTGGCAACTTTGCCTTGGAAGACGTGCTGGGCCATGTCGCGTCGATCATGGCAGAAGCGATCCGCGCCAAAGGCCTGCAGCTCACCCTAGACAGCGACCCGATGCCGCCCTGGCTCTATGGCGACGCGCCCCGATTGCGGCAGGCGGTGTTGAACTACGTCAGCAATGCCGTCAAGTTCACAGACAGCGGCCGGATTGACGTGCGCGCCCGGCTGGTGCGCGACCAGGGCGATCAGGTGCGCATTCGCATTGAGGTCCAGGACACCGGCATTGGCCTGACGGCTGACCAAGCGAGTCAGCTTTTTCAGGCTTTTGAGCAGGGCGACGCTTCGACCACCCGGCGCTACGGCGGCACTGGCCTTGGGCTGGTGATCACCCGGCGGTTGATCGAGCTGATGGGGGGAGAAGTGGGCGTTGACAGTACCGCAGCCGTTGGCAGCACTTTCTGGTTTGAGGTCCCCCTGCGGCGCGGCCATCCGCCGATGACCAGCGCCGCCGTTGGCGAAGAAGTGGATGTTGCCACCCAGTTGCGCTTGCGCTGCGGCGGATCGCGCTTGTTGCTGGCAGAAGACAACCCCGTCAACCGCGAATTCGCCTTGGCCCTGCTGCGGCGGGTGGAATTGCTGGTCGACACCGCCGAGGACGGCGAGCAAGCCTTTGAGAAGGCGCAGGGCGCAGAGTACGCGCTGGTGCTGATGGACCTGCAGATGCCGCGCATGGGCGGTCTGGCCGCCTGCCGCGCCCTGCGCGAGCTGCCTGGCTGGGCCGACGTGCCAATCCTTGCCATGACCGCCACCGCCTTTGACGAGGACCGCCGCGCGTGCCGCAAGGCCGGCATGAACGACTTTATCGCCAAGCCCGTCGATGCGGAGACCCTGTACTCGGTTCTGCTGCGCTGGCTGCCCCACCACGCTGTCCAGCCGGCCGGTCCGGCGACCTGCGCCTGATGGCCATCCGCGCCGGCACCCTGCAGCCGGGCCAAGCCTGCTTGGGCTCTGGCCTTGAGGCGCGGCCGTAGGTTCCCTTCTGCCAAGCACACGCGGGACTTGCCGTGCTCTGCCTTGACTCCGCCGCCACAAATCGGACTCTTCTAGTCGGGTATTTGCAGGTGCGCCGCGGCCGGCAATCTGCAACACTAGTCCCCCAAACCCCAAGTTCGTTCCGGACCCCGGAACGGACCCGGTTGGGGTACGGAAAGAGACCCTGAAGTAGTAGCCAAGACCGGTGAACAAGAACCGGGTGCAGCCCGGATCGAATGGACGGTGTTGGGTACTACCTGGACAAGAGCCGGGCGCCCCCCCTCCCCAGGGGCCCGCGGCCGAGGTCAACGCGAAAGAGGTGGCAATGAGCGAGCAGCAGCAGCAACCCGCAGCCAATTTGGCCTTTACCGATGCGGACGTGGACCGGCTGGTCAAAGACGGCCTGCTCAACCGCGACGAGGCCGAAGCCCTGCGCGCTGCTCATCAGGCAGAGACCGGCGCGGCCCGCCTCGAAGCGCTACCCTCGACCGGCGGCGGCGACCTGGAAGACAAAGACGCCGTCAAAGAGGCCGCCGCTCACCACAAGCGCCACTGGGTGCGAGTCACCCGGCTGTGCAACCAGCGCTGCACTTTCTGCCTGGACTCCATGAACCAAGACGGCACGATGATCGACGTCGAGTCGCTCAAGGCCTACATCCTGCTGGGCCGGCGCATGGGCCGCGAGCGGCTGATCTTGTCTGGCGGCGAGGCGTCGGTGCACCCGCAGTACATCGAGCTCATCCGCTACGGCCGCCAGATCGGCTATGAGTGGATTCAGACCGTCACCAACGGCATGATGTTCAGCTACAAGAAGTTTGCCTTGGCCGCCGCCGAAGCCGGCCTGAACGAAGCCACGGTTTCGATGCACGGCCACACGGCCCACCTCCACGACAAGCTGACCGGCACCCCGCTGGCCTTTGTCACCGGCATCAAGGGCATCCAGAACCTGCAGAACACCGGCCGGGTGGTCGTCAACATCGACGTGGTGATCAACAAGCAGAACTACAAGCATCTGCCAGAAATCATTGAGTACTACTACAACCTGGGCATCCGCGAGTTCGATCTGCTGCACATCGTGCCGTTTGGCCGCGGCTTTGATGAGCACCGCCAC
The DNA here is from genome assembly GCA_903919145.1 of uncultured Myxococcales bacterium. Classification (GTDB taxonomy): domain Bacteria; phylum Myxococcota_A; class UBA9042; order UBA9042; family UBA9042; genus SXRM01. The sequence goes on along the minus strand of CAIXGW010000240.1, from coordinate 12,455 downwards.
TCGCTGTTCTTTGACCTGAACGACGCCGTGCCCTACTTCCGCCGCGCGTTTGCCTGGGCCAACAAGCCCGACATGTACCTGTGGACCAACCGCCTGCCGGTCACCTACCTGGAGGGCTCTGAGCGGCTGATTCAGGATCCGCACAAGCTGGCCAGCGAATTTGACGGTGGGCGCCACAATTTTGAGGGGTATCTGCGCCGCGGCCTCAAGCCCGACTGCCACGGCGAGCGCTGCGACTACTGTTTTCTAGACGGTCCGTGCCGCCAAACCATGTTTCCCTATCGCGAACAGCTGGAGGCCGGCACCTTTGAAGTGGTGCGCCTCGACAGCCGCATGGCCTGGCCAGGCACGCCGGCAAAGGCCAAGTTTGAGCAGCAGCGGCCGCAACGCCTGGTCCTGACGGCGCGAGACAGCGAGGACGCCAGCGCCTCCCTGCAAAGCCTGGGGTTCTCCGACGCGGCCATCACCGTCCAGCTGGATGCCGGTGCCGATCCCGGGCCGCTGCTTGCCCAGTCGCCGCGGCCGATCCAGCGCTGGATCGCCACGACTACCGCCGACGCGGCGCGGCTGCTGATCGGAGACCACGCGGTGCAGGCCCCGGGCGAGGTCGAGGTCGAGCTCGACAAGGCGATGGCCACGTGGCTGCTGGCCCGGTCCAAGACGCTGCAGGCGTGGCGCGGCCGGCTGATCGCGCGCCTGCCCACCCACGCCACCCTCTCTGCCTCCAAGACCAACGACCCAGAGCCGGCGACCCTGGCGCGGCTGGCCAAAGCCGGCGTCCTCCTCAAGAATGTGGCGCGCTGCATCGCCGGGGCCGAGGTAGAGGCCCCCGATCGGCTGATCCTGGATGCGCGGCTGCTGGACGGCGCCGGCGACCTGCACCTGGACCGCTACGTGCATCACTACGTGCAGCAGGCCTACTACGCCAAGTCGGTGCGCTGCGGCCTGTGCAGCGAGGCCGATCGCTGCGCCGGCATGCACATCAACTACCTGCGCAACTTTGGCTTTTCGGCCATGAAGCCCCTAGACGAGCACGGCCAGCCGCGCCCCGACGGCCACAGCTTTGAGCAGCTGACCGACCGCCTCAAAGACGCCGGTGCCCTGCGCAGCAAGCGCGATCAGCAGCGGCTGTTCGGCCTGCACAAGCCCGCGGCCTCTCTGCAGGTCGGCGAGCTGGCGATCGGCAAGCAAGACTGACCCTTTGCCCCCAAGCGGAGCCTGTACATGGCCAACATCGGCTACATCCAGATGGTGCGCCACTGCAACCAGAATTGCGGCTTCTGCTCCAATCCTGAGACGCCGTTTTTTCACAATCTTGAGCAGATCCGCTCGATCATCGACGATTTTTCTGCGCGCGACTATTTTGGGGTCATCCTGACCGGCGGCGAACCAACGCTTTCACCGGTGCTGCCAGAGGCGATCGACTACGCCCGCCAGAAGAACCTGCACGTGCGCATGATAACCAATGGCCAGAAGATGGCCGATCGCGCCTTCACCCAAACCCTGGCCGACGCCGGCCTGCAGCATGTCCACGTCAGCATCCACAGCCACAAGCCCAAGCTAGAGGATTTTCTGACCGGCACCCCGGGCTCGCTGGACTGGGCAGAGCAGGCCTTGAGCCACCTGGGCCAAACGCCTATCGCCGTCAACATCAACACGGTGATCAACCGCTACAACTGCGATCACCTGCATGAGACGATCGACTGGTTCATCGAGAAATTTCCTTTCATCCATCACTTTGTCTGGAACAACCTCGACCCGTCGATCGGCCGCGCCACCAGCAACCAGTACTTTGCGGCGCGCCTGCAGGACATCGAAGTTTCTCTCGGCAAGGCCATGCGCCGGCTGCACGAGACCGGCCGCAGCTTCCGGGTAGAGAGGGTCCCCCTCTGCTACATGGCTGAATTTGCCCACTGTTCAACCGAGACCCGCAAGATCGTCAAGAGCGAAGAGCGCATCGTCCACTTTCTGGACAACAAGGGCACGGTCCGCCAGACCGAGTGGGGCCACCTCTACGCCGACGTCTGCAATGTCTGCACGTTGCGCTCGGTCTGCGGCGGGCTGTTCGACCGCGGCGATGCCTACGATCCAGCCGAGCTGTCGCCGCAATTCGTCGATGCCCGGCCGATCATCTCGCGAATCGTCCAGGACCTGCAGTCCGACCCGGCGTGGCGGATGGCCAAGTTCAAGAATCTGGCGACCGTGCCGGCGGCCCACCAGGGCAAGGCCTCTGCCGGCGGGCCTACCCAGGGCAGCTACCGTGCCGGCAAAGTCGCTGCGCCTACAGGAGAAAGGTTGGTCGAGCCGGCCTTTGACCCGCGCCGCCGCCAGGACCCCACCGCCCGCGACTGGAATCCCGAAGGCTGGCACCCAATGGACGACGAAGACGACGTCGATCAGGGCCTGACGGTGCCCGCCGAGCCCCCCAGGGCCGCGACCACTGCCGCGCAACCCACCCACAGTCTGCGGATTGGCGCGGCAGATCTTGCTGAGCGCTCCCGCACAGAGTAGAACCCCACGGCGGCGTGCCCCCACCGCGCCCAGTTTCGCAAGCCGCCACTCCGCGGCGCGGCCGCAAATGGCCATGAGGACGGACAGATGGCAGACCCCACCAAGCAAAGCGCCAAAGGCGCCGCCAAAGACCAGGATTCAGCCAGCCAGGCCAAGGCCGATGTCGCCATGGAGACGCTGGACGCCGCCAACCACCGCATCACGCTGTCGCTCGAGATCGGCCTGTACCCCATCGACGTCGTCTATGGCGCCGCCTATGTGTTCATCGACCGCTGCTTTGTGCTGCTCGACAAGCAAGAGAGCGGCGGCAAGGGGGTGTCTCGCTACCTGGTGCAGTTGCGCGGCAAGACGGCCCTGAACGCCGAGCAACTTCAAGCATTTGCTGGAGAATTCTCCAACGAGCTGCTCAGCCAGGCGCTGCGCCGCAAGATCGTCAAGGCCAACCAGAAGATCATCGAAGAGATCACGACCCAGGCCATCGCCGGGGCGGCCGGCGGCACCCTGCCCAGCGACTTCCTCGACGCTGGCGACGCCGACATGGACTTCCTGGACGACCCGCTGGGCATCGCCGTCCCGTGGGAAGACAAGTTCAAGAAGAAGAAGGAAGGCGAAGGCGCTGAACCTTAGAAGGAGGCTCTTATGATCACCCACGCACCTGCGCCTAGCACGGTGATGCTGCACCGCGCGCTGTACATGCAGCAGGCCATCAAAGATGCCGCTGAAACCTTTGCTGATTTTGCCAGCTTCAAGATCCGCCGCGACGGCGCGCACTATGCGGTTGACGTCAGCGACATCGATGCCGATGCCGACGGCGACGTCGTAGCAGAGTTCTGTAACTTCGCACTTCACAACACAATTCAGCGCAAGAAGAAACATCTGTAGCCGGCAGCCGCTACTCTCCTTGAGCCTCTAGGCGCCTCTCCACAGCGCCAGAGCCCTTCTGTTCCGCCTCTCTTTGCCCCCCAAAGGAACCGACCTGCATGCAGCTGGCCGACGTGATTCAACTCAGCAAGGTCAATGCCGATTTTGCCGTGCCCTTCAACCACCGCCCGATTGGCGAGCGGATGCTGGTCACCAACGACCTGGGCGACCACCTTTTTCTGACAGCTGACGAGTTTCGCCGTTTTGCCTATGGGCAGGCTGCCCCGGGCGACGACCTGTATGAGCGGCTGGTGGCCAAGAACCTGGTCGCGGCGGCCATCGACGTCAAGTCCCAAGCAGAGCGCTGGAAGAAGAAGAAGCAGTACCTGTTCTACGGACCCACGCTGCACGCTTTTGTTCTGACCCACCGCTGCAACCACGGCTGCCAGTACTGCCACAGCTCGATCGTCGGCATGGATCGGATGGACACCGACATGTCGATCGAAACCGCCGAGCGCGCGGTCGATCTGGCGTTCCAAAGCACCAGCCCTGGCATCACCATTGAGTTCCAGGGCGGCGAGCCGCTGGCCAACTGGGAGGTGCTGCAGCACGTGGTCGAGTACGCAAGGCAGAAGAACCAGCTTGCCGGAAAAGCCCTGTCCTTCTCGCTGGTGACCAACTTGTCGCTGATGGACGACGACAAGCTCGACTACCTCATTGACCGCAAAGTCCAGATGTGCACATCGCTGGACGGCCCGGCGGATCTGCACAACAAAGTGCGGATCTACAAAGAGGGCAACAGCCACGAGCTGGTGATCGGCTGGATGAAGAAGATCAACCAGCGCTATGTCGACATGGGCCTCGACCCCAACTTGTACCGCGTCGAGGCGCTGCCCACGGTGACCAAGCTGGCTCTGGACCGCTGGCAAGACATTGTCGATCAGTATGTAGACCTGAACTGCCGTGCGGTGTTTCTGCGCAAGCTCGATCCGTTCGGCTTTGCTGCCCGCAGCTACAAGACCCTTGGCTACACCATGGACGAATTCCTGACTTTCTACGGTCACGCGGTCGATTACATCTTGGACCTCAACAAGAAGGGCGTGCAGGTCATGGAGCGCCACGCCGCGATCATGATGTCCAAGATCCTGGCCGACGCCGAGCCCAACTACCTGGACTTGCGCACCCCGGGCGGCGCTTGCATCGGCCAGATCGGCTATGCGCCAGATGGAGGCGTCTACAGCTCAGACGAAGGCCGGATGGTCGGCTCCATGGGCGACGAGATGTTCCGCATCGGCAGCGTCAACGACACCTACCACCAGCTGATGACCAACGTGCACACCCGGGCGATCGTGACTTCTGGGCTCAATGACGGCCAGCCGGGCTGCGTGACCTGTGTCTACAAGCCTTGGTGCGGCCAGCAGGTCGAGTACAACTACAAGACCCAGGGCTCGCTGCACGGCCGCATGGGCGACTCGGTGTGGTGCAAGCGCCACAAGTACGTTTTTGACTACTTGATGCGGCGGCTAGAGCGGGCTGACGAGCAGGAACTCAAGATCTTTGAGCGCTGGACGACCAACCGCATGCTTGAGCATTTCCTGCAGGATCGCGGAGCCTGATCCCGCGCTGTACGCGGCTGGGCCTTGAGCAGGGCTGCTGTCAGCGAGCGAAGTGGCGGTCTGCTGACCATCTGCTACCATGCAGACGGTTCGACGGAGGCCTTCATGTATTCCAGCGCTGCAGACCCACGAACTCGCTCTTCCGGCTGGCGGTGGGCAGCCATGGCGCCGATGGTCACCGCCATCGCCGCTGTCCTGGCTGCCCCCATCGCCCTGACCTCAGCCGCCCTGGCCCAGGTCGTGGAGCCGCCAGCGGTGCGCGAACTGCCCGCTCCCGCGCCCATCCCCCAGCCCCCAGCAGGCCCTGCAGCCGCACCAGCCTCACCGGCCGCAGCCTCGGCGCGACCCGCACTGGCAGCGCCGGCCGCTGCAGGCAGCGCCGAGCCAGCCGTTGGAGGCACGCCGCAGCAGACCAATGTCCACGGCATCGGCGTAGCCGGCTCGTTTGCCACTGGGTCGGGCCTGACCTACCGCCGCTACTTCGGCAATACCAGTGTCCAGGCTAGCTTTTTGGCCATCATCACCGAGCGCGGCGACGACGCCGTCGCCTTTGTCGGCGCTTCGGCCGTGCAATACCTGCTGGTGTGGTATTCGCCCGGCGCCCGCGGCTTGCTGCCCTCTTCCACGGCTCTGCGTCTGGTCGGCGGCGCCCACTACTACTTGCGGCGTTGGACCGAGTCCTCGGAGTCCATGTCCGCCAACAATGTCTGGACCATCCGCGAGGAAAAACGCCGCGACTCTTCGGTCAACATCGGCGCTGGGCTGGGGTTTGAGTTTGGGGCGATTGTCCGCTCGGGCTTCTCGCTGTCTACAGACTTGGTACTGACCGCCGCCATCGACGACCAGGGCCTGGACTACATTCTGCCGCTGCCGCAAGCAGCGCTGGTCTACAGTTGGTAGGAGGACAGCCATGCCGCTGAAGATTCCCACATCCCTCCTGCTAGCGTTTCTGCTTGCCGCAGTGCTGACCTTTGGCGGCGCGGTGCAAGCCCAGCCAGCTCTGGCCCAGGCCAAGGTGCTGGTCGGCCACGAAGGCGAGGTCCAGAAGAATGAACACGGCCTGGGCGTAGCGCTGGACCCCAAGGGCGGCCTGATGGGCGTTGCCTACCGCCACTACTTCGGCAACATTGCCATCCAGGTCGACGCGCTGCCTCTCTATGCGGACCGCGGCGACTATCTGGCCATGTTCCTGGGTGTCCAGGCGGTCAACTATGCCCTGGTGTGGTCAGGCACCGGCCGCAGCAGCATGTTGCCCGCCACCACTGCGCTGCGCCTCACCGGCGGCCTGTCGGTGCGGGCCGAGCGCGATCAAGGCGCATCGACCATTGAAGTGCCGCAAGCGAACTGCCGGACCCAAGCCTGCAAAGACATTGCCAATGCCAAGCCAAAGATCACCTACATGGGCTCCGCGGCTGCAGGTTTTGGCTTTGAGTTTGGGGCAATCCAGCGCAGCGGCTTCTCACTGGCTGCCGACCTGATGATGACGGTCCTGTGGGATGACGTGGGCTTCTATGCCGCCTACCCGCTGCCTTATGCCACTTTGATGTACAGCTGGTAAACCGGTCAGGAATTGAGCTGCGGCAAGGCCGCCAAGGCGGTGCCGGCGCCTACCTGGCCAGCGCCGCGACCGGAGCGGCGATCTCGCCGGCAATCTGGCGCCAATCCAGCAGATCGCCCGTCCAGTAGGCAAAGCCGCGGGCAGCCTGGGCGGCCAGCATCGAGCGGCCAAACCCTTCCACCGCGTGGACATTCTGCAAGGCCGCAAGCTGCTCCATCCACGTCGGCTGGTGGGCGCTGTACACGATATCGACCAGCGCGGTGCCCTGCTGCGCCCACTGCCGCCACGGCAGAGCCAGCCACGGCTGCCATTCATCCGCTGGCGCTGGCCCCAGCTCGGCGTGGCCCCAGCGGGTGGCGTGAACCACCAGGTCTACCTGTAAAGGCTTAGGATTCTGCGGAGTAGGCGCCCACAGCTGCACTGGCAGCCGCTGTGGCCAGCTGGCGGCTGTCTGCGGATTGCGGCCCCACAGCCAGACTGTCAGACCGCGCCCGGCCAGCGACGGCACCAGCGACTCGGCGGCGCCCCCCGTCCCCAACAGCAGAACTTGCGCCCCGGGCGGCAGGGGACGCAGCGCCGCCAGCGCATCGACAAAACCCGGGCCATCGCTCGACCAGCCCTGCAGCACGCCAGCGCGGCAGCGCACGCTGTTGATCGGCCCCGGTTCCAGCAGCTGGCACTGCTCGGCGACCAGCCGCTTGAAGGGTGTCGTCACGTTCAGGCCGTCCAGCTCGCCGCGGCGCAGCGCCTGCAAGGGGGCTTGCCAGTCATCGCCGTCAAACATTTGGTAATCGCCGCTGCGGCCGCTGGCGCGCAACAAGGCCTGCTGCAGCCGCGGCGACAGCGAGTGACCGATGCCGCGCCCCACCAGCCCCAGTTGCAGACGCCGGCCAGTCAAGCCTGCCATCCCAGGGGGCTCTTCCAGGTCGCCAGCACCTGACGCGCCTGATCGCTGTCGGCGCTGATCTGGGCAACCAGTTCTGCCGCCGAGGCAAAGCGCTGCTCTGGGCGCAGCCGCTGCAAGAACTCCAGCCGCAGCCACTGACCGTAGAGATCACCTTCAAAATCAAACAAATGCGCCTCAACCCGCCACGCTGCATGGTCAAAGGTTGGGCGCACGCCGCAGTTGGTCACGGCGCCCACTGTGCGACCGTCTGCCAACAGCGCTCGGCAAGCGTACACCCCAGCCGCCGGCTGCACCTGGGCCGGGGCCTCCAGGTTGGCCGTGGGAAAGCCAATTGTCCTGCCGCGCTGGTCGCCGTGCACCACCAGACCGTGCAGGCTCCATGGCCGCGCCAGCAGCTCCGCGGCTTCTTGGACCCGCCCCGCCGCCACCTCGTGACGCACCCGACTGGAAGACACCGGCTCGCCCGCCCAGAGGGCCGCTGGACGCACCTGAACGACGGCGCCGCGCTGAGCCGCAAGGGTTTGCAGCAGCTGCAGATCGCCGCGACCGCGGTGGCCAAAGCGGGTGTCTGGGCCAATGGTGATCGCCGCCGCGCCAGCCGCGCCCAGCAGCACTTCTTGGGCAAACCACTCGGGCGAGCGCGCGGCGAACTCCGCATCGAATCGGAGCACCCACACGCGGTCCACTCCGGCCTGCTCCAGCCGTTCCAAGCGCCCCTGCAGCGAGTCCACCGCCCGCGGCGCGCGATCCGGCCGCAGCAACGTCAGCGGATGGGGATCAAACGTGACCACGGTCGCCGGGCCGCCCAGCTGCCGGGCGCTTTGCACCACCTGCAACAGCAGGGCCCGGTGCCCCAGGTGAACCCCATCAAAATTACCAAATGTTACAGCACCCTTGACCTGCCCCTCGCCCTCACAGGCGGTCAGTGGAGCTGGGGAAAGGGTATGCAGAATCTCCACGCCACGCTCGCTGGGCCAGTCTGTTCCGGCGCATCAGCTGCTGATCGTTTGCGGAATGCGCCGGCCTTGTCAAACCCGCCCGGGCTCACAGCGCAGACCGTTGGGCCAGACTCGATCATAAATATAAGATATTACAAGCATTTCTACCGAACCACCCCGAGATCGCCGCGGTCTACCGCACCGCCTGGCCAATGCTGGAACAGGCCCAAGGTGGGGGTTGTGTGGAACGGCGGCGACAGGTATTCTATACGCGCTCCGGGCGATCGACTTCTCGCCTTGAGCCGTTGCGGTGTGCAGTTCAGGTGCGAAGAAGGGGGCGTTGGACGCTCCAAGACAGCAGCCCCCTGCCCATCCTGTTTGGTTCCCGCGTCTTCCTGCACAGCACCGCCCCGCTTCGCCTCGATTTGTTCGAGCGTAGCTGCCGGAACTGTCAAGACCGCCGCGGGGTTGCCTGAAACGCCCCCCAGCCAGCCGTCAGGCCACAGCGGGTCAGCAGTTGCACAACTGGTCGCCAACAAACACGCACCCAAATATTGGACAGGAGCCCCTGTGGTTGCCGTCTTGATCGATATGCACGTCCGTCCTTTGTGGACCGAGGACGGAGACCCCGATGTGGAGCTGCTGCTGGTCCAGGCCCGCGATCACGGCCTGGATGGCGTGGTGGTGGCCTTGGCCGATGGCCTGGTTGAGCTCCCCGACGCCGCCGAAGTCATCGCCGCCACTGGCGTGCAGGTCTTTCACGGCGTTGAATTGCCTACAGATGCTGGTGACCTGCTGTGCTACCCGCGTCAGCTCGACGCTTGGTTCCAGAGCGCAGGCTGGCGGGCTCTGCCGCGGGTGGCCGACTCAGAGCTCTACGTCGCAGAGGACGTGGTGCAGGCCTTCAGTCAGCGCGGCGGCGCCGTCGTCGCCGTTGGCAACTCGCTGCAGCCGACACCGACGGGGGTGACCGCTCAAGTGCTGGTCGGCCACGACCAGGGCGGCCGCGGTGACGAAGACCGCCTGCCGGTGGGCCCCGGTGGCCGACTCGCTGGCGTGGGCGCCTCTGGAGCCAGCCCTGGTCAACCCGGCTTTGGCGCCGCTGCCACCGTGTTTGCCTGCCCGCCCACCAGCCAGGAGTCGCTGGTAGAGGGCCTGCGCTCGGGCCGGATGTGGCCCGCCGCCATTGGCCCTGTGCCGGTGGTCGAGCGCAGCGCCAGCAGCCCCGCAGAGCCCCGCAGCGAGCGGGCCGAGGCAGACGGAGCGGAGCCGGTGGCTCGCCAGCCTGAGGGCCGCCAGGGCTCGCAGCGGCAGCCGCGCGAAGAGCGCAGCAAAGTCGCCAGAGAGGCCCATCCGGCCGGCGAAGGCCAGCAAGGCCGCGAAGCCCCCAGAGACAACCTGGCTACCCGCGAACCAGCCGCCGCCCGCGGCGCCAAGGTGGTCAAGAAGCCGTCGCGCTATGACGTGGTCGAGCGCCCCGGCGACAACCGCGGCAACCGCCTGAACCGCGATGAAGTCCTGCGCACGCTGCTGTGGGTGCCGGCCTCTGAGGAGGACCAGCCCTCCCTGGATCCGGTGGCCTTGATGTATGGCCTTGACACCAAAAAGCAAATGCGCTGGCGCGACAAGAGCGACGTCGATCTGGACCGCAACGTCAACGGCAACCGCAACAAGGGGCCGGATCCAAATATCATGGCGCAGCCGCAGTTTGAGGACATGCGCCAAGAGCGGCTGCAGCTCAGCTTGTTGTTTGCCCAGACTGAAGAGCGCAACGACCTGCAAGAGAGCGTGGCCCTGCGCTTTGCCCTGTCGCAACTACGCCGCAATGAAGACGGCCTGCCAGTGCTCAACGCCGGGCCCAGCCGCGGCCGCAGCGGTCCTCGCCACGGTCAGGGCCACTCCTCTGGGGGCGGCAACGGCAACGGCAACAGCCAGGGCCGCGGCAACCGCCGGCGCCGCTGACCCGGGCGAGCCAAGCTGGCCGGCGCCCAACGCCTAGGCAGACCGGCTCCTGGTCGCTCCTACTGCGACAAATCCTTAAATTGACTGACAAATCCTGGCCAGGACGACGCAACCGTAGCGAACCCCGCCACGCCAACGGGGTGCGGCCCGGTCAGGCCGGTCACAGCCGCGCTCATGGCCATGCGGTGATCCAGCCCGGGCTGCCATGCCTGGGCTAGCGCGCGCCAGTGGTCTGGAGCGCCCACGCCGTCGATCTCCAACCAGTCATGGCCCGAACGGGTGGCAATCCCCAATGCGGCCATCAGCTTCTCAATCGCCGCCAGACGGTCGGATTCTTTGACGCGCAGCTCTTCGATGCCGTCAAAGCGGCTGGTGCCCTCCGCCGCAGAGGCGGCCAGCGCCAAGATCGGCAGTTCGTCGATGCAGGCGGGCACTTCCTCGGCGCGGACAACCGTGGCACGCAGCCTGCTGCTGCGCCCCAACAACTCGCCGACCAGCTCGCCGCCGACCTGCTGCTCCTGCAGCACCTGCACGTCGCCGCCCATGCGCTGCAGGACCCGCAGCCAACCAACGCGCGTGGGGTTGAGGCACACCCCCGGCAGGCGGATCTCAGCGCTGGGATGCAACGCCGCCGCCACGGCACCAAAGGCGGCGCTCGATGGATCACCCGGAATCTGCAGGTCCCCCAATGAATGCAGCGGCCCCGGCCACACTGCAACGGTCAGGTCGCGACTCTCCATACGGGCGCCCATGGCCGCCAGCATCCGCTCGGTGTGGTCGCGGCTCAGGACCGGCTCGGTCACGTGTGTCGCTCCTGTGGCATGAACACCGGCGAGGAGCAACGCGCTTTTCAGCTGCGCGCTGGCCACTTGCAGCACGTGATCGGATCCAACCAGGGACCGCCCGCGCACCTGCAGCGGCGCGCTGCCCGTTGAGCTGGTCTCGATCAGCGCGCCCATCCGCCGCAGCGGCTCAACCACCCTCAGCATGGGCCGGCGCTGCAGCGAAGGGTCGCCCAGCAGCTCCGCCCGCACCAGCGGCGCCGCCGCCAGCACCCCCAGCAAGAGCCGCATGGTGGTTCCAGAATTGCCGCAGTCGAGCTGAACAAGGCCGTCTTTGCCCGTCTGCGCCGCCTGCCACCGCTGCAGCGGCTGACCGTGGATCTCTACGGCACCACCGCGATCTTCAATAGAGATCCCCAGCAGCTGCAGAGCTTTGCGAGTAGCAGCCACGTCGTGTCCGTCGCTGATGCCGCGCACCCGGGTCACGCCGTCGGCCAGGGCGGGCAGCAACAGCGCGCGGTGCGAGATCGACTTGTCGCCCGGAACAACCAGCGTTCCTGTCAGGGCAGAGGGACGGCTGAAATTTTGCATGGTTCAGAGATCGCGAGCGGCCTGGTGCAGCCAGCGCAAAGAGGTGGAGCGGCGGCTGGTCATAAGCCGGGTTCTGTGCCCGCGCAGCGTCGCCGCCGTGCGGGGGATGACCATTCTTCTGCGAGCACTGTTGCCAGCGCCCTGTAGCGGCCTACCTGCAAGCTCGGGCGGGCTACCCTCCGACCGTCTTGCGACGGCTGCGCCTGCGATTTGACCTTGCTCCGGGTGGGGTTTGCCGAGAGCGGCGTTGCCGCCGCAATCCGTGCGCTCTTACCGCACGCTTTCACCGTTGCGCCGCGGATCCGGTTGCCCAGATCAGGGGCGTGGTCTGCTTTCTGTGGCACTGTTCCCTGGGGTCGCCCCCGCCGGCCGTTAGCCGGCACCCTGCCCTGTGGAGCCCGGACTTTCCTCTGCCAAACAGGCAGTTGCCTTGACAGCGGCCACCTAACCTGCCGCCGCTCCGGGCGCAACATAGCACGCGGGTGGACGGGGACCAAGGGATACTGCCGGCAGACGCACCATCGGCCGAGCTGCGGTCGGGCCGCCCGCCATGGTTCTGGGGGACCCGGCTCCAGCAGTACGCGTCCGACAGTACCCTAGGGAATGTCTGATCCTTGATCACCGACAGTTTTTTCTCGCGGCCTCCCCACCGACCCAGTACTTTCGACCTGCCCCGCACCTTTTTTCGCGGCGCCCCGCGGGAAAATCTGCCAATCGCCGACAACTTGA
>CAIXGW010000239.1 GCA_903919145.1 uncultured Myxococcales bacterium | reverse complement strand
GGGCACCTTCAACAGCGGGCAGAACCAGATGATGCAGCTGTGGGGCGACACCGACGGCACCTACTACACCGCCAACTGGGGCTACGCTACCGTGACCAAGAAGTCGGACATGGGCTCCACCACCCTGTGGACTTGGTACGGGCCGAGCACCATGGGCGCCGTGACAGCGGATGCATCGTTTGTCTACGCCATGCGGTACGACACGATGACCGTCTACGTGCTCAACAAGAACACCGGCGCCCTGGTCAAGACCATGAACCTGAGCGGCGGCAGCAACCCGACCCTGTACGGCGGCCTGGCTGCAGTCAACGGCTACCTGTACATGGGCATCTACACCGGCGTGGTCTACCGCTACAACATCAACAACGGCGTGTTGGTCGACCAGTTCACCGTCGCCACCAACATCTACAACATGGCGTTCAACGGCAAGGAATACTGCATCAGCGCCAACAGCAACCAGGTCTACTGCTACTCGCTGATGAAGGACGACTGCAACCTGGGCGACGACTGCGTCGACAACGACAAGATGGTCAACCCAGGCGCCGCGGAAATCTGCGACGGCAAAGACAACAATTGCGACGCCACTGCCGACGACGGCTGCGACGATGACGGCGACGGCTACTGCGACAGCACCAAGGTCGTGGTCGGCACGCCATCGGAGACACCCGGAAAATACGTGGGCAATGTCATCAACATGCAGACCTACTCCCACGGCGGCGGCTACAGCCCCAAGTACCAGGAATACTGGTACCCCAACTGGGCCGGCACGACCATCTACCGCTACAACAAGAACTTCCAGCCGGTCGGCTCCTTCAACAGCGGCTTGGGCGAGATCATGCAGCTGTGGGGCGACACCGACGACTTCTACTACACCGCCAACTGGGGCTACAACGTCATCCGCAAGTGGAGCGGCATGACGGGCAACTTGGTGTGGTCGTTCAACATTGGCTCCACGGCCGGCGGCGTGGCTGCAGACAGCAAGTACGTCTACGGCATGCAGGCCAGCGGCATGCAGGTGTGGGTGATCGACAAGATGACCGGCCAGCAGGTCAAGATCCTCAACCTGAACGGCGGCAACAACACCACGCTGCACGGCGGTCTGGCGGTGGTTGGCAATGACCTGTTTGTCGGCCGCTACGACACCAACGTCTACCGCTACAACAAGACCACCGGCGACTACATCGACACCTTCAAGACCGCGCCCTACATCTACAACATGGCGTACAACGGCAAGGAGTACTGCGTCTCTGCCAATGACGCCAGTGTCTACTGCTACTCTGTGGTGGCCAATGGCTGCCCCAACGGCGGCAACGACTGCAATGACACCAGTGCCGACGTCAACCCCGGCAGCAAGGAGATCTGCGACGGCCAGGACAACAACTGCGACGCCAAGATCGACGAAGTGGGCTCGGTGGGCTGCACAAACTACTACTACGACGGCGACCAAGACGGCGTAGGCGGCAGCTCGACGCAGTGCCTGTGCGAATCGGCCAAGCAGTTCAAGGTGGTCACCACGCCGACCACCTGGGTCAATGCACAGGCCGACTGCAAAGCCTGGGGCGGCAATTTGGCCACCATCCCCTCCGAGGGCATCAACACCTACGTGCGCAACACCGCCAATGCGGCCGGCGTCAGCGGCAACGTGTGGATCGGCTTGTCGGACGCGGCGGTAGAGAGCTCGTACGTGTGGGCTGACGGCGCAGCGATGACCTACAGCAACTGGGCCGTTGGCGAGCCTACAGGTCAGTATTTTGCCGGCTCTACGGTGCTGAGCACCGCCCAGCAGCAGCAGATCAACGCGTGGTCGGGCTCCGCCAACCAGAAGTGGACGCTGTGCTACCGCGGAACCCAGGATGGCTTTAACTCCAGCACCTTCCACGCCAAGTGCGACTCCAAGAGCCAGACTTTGGTGGTCTTGCGCGAAAACAACGGCAACGTGTTTGGCGGCTACAACCACGGCACCTGGGCTGGCGGCGGCTACTACAATCCCGGCAATACCTGGCTGTACACCTTCAAGAACAACTACAAGTCCAACTGGGGTGGCCCCTGCGGTGGCACCAACTACGGCACCTACAACAACAACGGCTATGGCCCGACGTGGGGCGGTGGCCACGACTTGTACGTCGACTCCGGTATGAAGAACGGCTACACGTACTTTGGCTACAACTACGCCTGCCCAGTCGGCAGCTGTGGCAGCGGGTCTTGCCAGTCCTACCTGGCCACCAGCTACAGCAGCTGGACGCTGAACGAAGTCGAGGTCTACTACAAAGACGGCACGTCTGGCGGCGGCACCAATGACGAGGACTACGTCTACATGGCCAGCGATGCCAAGTGGGTGGACACGACCCCGTCGGCGACCGCAGCCTATGTGTGCGCCCGCACGACCAGCTTCTTTACGGCCACCACCAGCGGCGACTGCAATGACAACTGTGCCACCTGCACCCCCGGCAAGCCCGAGCTGTGCGACGGCAGCGACAACAACTGCAACAACACCGTTGACGAAGACTGCGACGACGACAATGACGACTACTGCGACGCCAAGCTCATTACCGTGGGCTCAGCGCCGACCTGCAGCAAAGGCGGTGGCGACTGCAACGACACCAGCGCGACGGTCAAGCCCGGCGCCCTGGAGTCCTGCAACAACCTCGACGACAACTGCAACGCCATTACCGACGAGAACTCTTCGGACGCCTGCCCAACGGACAGCAACGCCACCTTCAAGTGCGTGGCTGGCGCCTGCCAGATCATCGGCTGTGCAACTGGCTACTACGATCTGAACGGCTCGATGTCAGACGGCTGCGAGTGCAGCGGCCTGGACGGCAGTGAGCCCAACGACTCGTGCAGCCAAGCCGTGGTGCTGGACACCGCTTTGTACGACACCGGCAAGACCGCCAGCGCCGAAGGCATTGTGGTAGGCACCGATGTGGACTGGTACTCGCTGTACGCCCGCGACCTGGCCGACTCTGGCTACGCCGCCTGCGACCAGTTCAACTTGCGCGTGCTGATGACCAAGAACCCTGGCGGCGTGGCCTTTGACGTCTGGCGCGACACCTGCCCGGCCGGCGGCACCAACGCCGTCTGCTGCAACAGCACGGACTTCAACTGGTTTACCAACTTCAAGGCCACCGACGGCTCTGGCCCGTACTCCGACGCCTGGTCTGAGTGGGGCGAGTGCCCGTGCCAGACCGGCAACAGCTTCGACCAGAGCAACTACGGCTGGAACTACAGCCCGAGCTGGAACGGCCCCTACTGCAGCGCGTTCAATGCCGAAGGCGTGTGCATCCCAAGCGGCTTCCAGTTCACGAAGTGCGCGGACAACTCGGCGTGGTTCTACATCAAGGTGTACCGCAACGCGCCGGCCACCACCTGCGGCCGCTACAAGCTGGAAGTCAGCAACGGCCTGTACGGCCAGCCTGGCACCGGTGGCGGCTACAAGCCCTAAGACCCAGGGACGCCAGTCCAGCCGACCCCGGTCCATTGGCAGGCCACCGTGGACCTGGGGTTGGCTGTAGGGGCATGGCACACGCCCGGTCACACGGTTGGGCAGTGGCGGGATTTGACCAAGCGCTCTTGACGGCGGCGCGCGAAAGCGCCAATCTACGCGCCGGCCGCTGCTATCCACCCTAGGGTGCTGCAGCGGCTGAGAATCGGGGAGTAGCGCAGTCTGGTAGCGCATCTGCTTTGGGAGCAGAATGTCGCAGGTTCAAATCCTGTCTCCCCGACCCTCCTACCATCGGCAGGCCGCAAGAGTCGCCAAGACCTGTGAACCAGACCTGGGGTCACCCGGCGTCAAGGTTGTGGTTTTGCGGGCTATCGCACCGATCAGAGACCTTGGCCTAGTTCGGCCAACTCTGTGTTGGGTGGGTCGCCGCGCGCGCCAAAGCCTTCGCGCCGGCTGCCTTGCCGGGCATGGGGCTGGTCTATCTTCGGTGCTCTAGGGCAGGCCCTGACCAGACCTTTCGTCTGGCCGCCAGCCGTCTTCGACCAGCGGCTCGAGCGGAATGCGGGCAAACTGTTCGGCCAGCCCCGGGTCGGTCGGGCGCGGCCGCAAGTAGCCTTCTGGCCGGTGGGCCAACAGAGGCGGCGCGGCCAGGGTGCGCGGCCCCAGCCACAGCGGCAAGCTGGACCCGGCATAAGGCCAGTCGCGCAGACGCACCAGCTCAAGCCAGGCGAGCTGACCTGCCAGGGCGGCCTTGTTGCGATCAAGCAGCATAGTCAGCAGGGTCTGGCGCTGGGCCTCGGTGGCCTGCGAATAGGTGGCCAGGGCGGCGCGAACGCTGTCGTCTCCCATGCCGGCGCGGCTGTATTGCTGCACCAAATAGGCTGGATCAAAAGCAAAGCCCGGAAAGGAGTAGGCCAACTCCAGATACTGCAGGGCCAGCTCGCGCAGTCGGGCTTGGCCTGCGGCGTCCTTGGCCGCCACGTCATAGCGCAAGTTGAAAGCGATTTCGTGGTAGAGCCAAGCGTCCGACGGAAAATACTCAAGGCCCAAGCGGGCAAAGCGGTTGGCGCGGCGGGCGACATCGTCATCAATGCGCTGGCCAAACTTGACGACCTGGCTGCCCCAGCGGTAGCTCTGGCGGATGTGGGCGTCCAAGCCCCACATGCCGTGCAAGTACAGGTCCAGCCAGGGCAAGCGGCTATCGGTGATCAGATGGTCCACAAAGTAGTGCGCGGCCCGTAGAAACAGCAGGTCCGCCAGCAGCCCCTGGTTGCCAAGGCTGGCCATGCGCATGGCCGCCACGGGCGCCAGGTAGGCCACCTCCGCCGAGGCCGCTACCCGGCGATCGGCGGCTGCCAGGTCTTTTTCCAGGCGAAACCACTGGGCGCAGACCAGAGCGCACAGCAAAGCCAGCCACAGCGCAAGCAGCTGAGCGCGCTTGGCCGGCACCGCCCACCAAAACGCCAGGAATTCTGCGCGTTGGGAGGGTGCCGGGTCACGAGGGGTGGGCATGGCCATCTCAGTCCTGCGGATTGGCCCAGCGCTCGGCGCGGCGGCGGCGCCGCGACTCGGCGGACTCGGCATCGACCTGACCGCGCAGGTGCTCTACTTCGCGCAGCTGCTTGAACAGCTGGTCCGTCAAGGCAGGCAGGTGGGCCCGGCCGATGAACCGCGCCGGAGGCGAGTAGCCGGCCGGCTGGCGATCGTCGGCCCCTAAGCGGTACTGCAAGGCGATCTGCTCCAGCAGCGCATCGACGCTGGCGATGGGCCCCCACACCAGCGGCAGATCGCGCAGGCTGCGGCGCGCTTCGCCCGCCTCGGCCGCGGTCTCGGCCACCGAGAGGGTCCACGGGCCCGGCCAAGCCAGCTCTCGCTCCAGTCGCTGGGCTATCTGCTTGCCCAGCTGACGCGCGGCCTGGCGCAGCTCTGCCAGCTCGGCCTCGCCCAGCTGGTCGGCTGCGTCGCTGTCTACAAAGCGCCGGCGCAACTCGCGCTCGGGATACTGGGCCATGTCCTCGCAGACCAATCGGATAATCGCCTCGGCAGTCTCGCGCAAGCGCCGCTCAGCCTGCCCGAGCTGATCGCTGGACTTGGACGACTCGGCGGGCCTGGCCCCTTCAAGGGTCTCGGGCGACGGGGCTGAATTCTGCGGTGCTGCCATTGGCCTACCTCCGCCATCGCATGTACCGCAGGTGGCAGGCGAGCGCAAGCCCCGCACCTTTGCCCAGAATTATGTGGGGCTTGGCCCGCCCCAACAACCAAGGGCGGCGGACCCGTCGCTGCACAGCCCCAGAGAGTGGCCGGCCCCCGTCGCGGTGTTGGGGTGCGGCAGCAGCGGCGCCCAGCGGTTGCCTTCGGGGGTGCGGACCAGCGAGCGCCCTGCTGGGGCGGCTGGATAGGTCACCTGGTCCAGCAGACCGCCGCCGCGGCCCAGCAGCGCCAAGACCGCCCCCTCGTCTCGCAACGCCAATTGGGCACTCAGGTGCAGTTGAGCGGTCCCCGGCTGGGGCGGCCAGCCGCCGGCCGTAGAGCCCAGGACCACCAGCAGAGTGCCGGGGGGATGGCAGGCGGCGCCACCCAGGTAGCCGCGCTGCTGCCCCGCTACCCGCAGCGCCACCCCGTCCAGATGGCGAGGGCCGTCGGCGATCAAGCGCAGCTCCAGTGCCTCGTCGCGCTGGTTAGAGAGCCCGTCGCCGTCGATGTCCAGGCCGGCGGGGCGCGCCAGGACCTCGTTGATGACCAGCTCGCCGCCCAGCACCGGCAGGCAGCCCGGCTGACCTGGCGTCGGCGCAAGCTGGGCTGGATCGGCGTCGGCGGGCCCTGGTTGGCCAGCGCCGACGCCCCAGCGCAGCGGCGGCTCCACGCCGCAGCCAGACAGGCTCACTGCAGCCAGCGCGAGGGATAGCATCCAAATTCTGAGAAAGTACTGCACGGCAACTCTCCTGGGCTGCAAGCCCGCCGGCCCCGAGCTGGGACCTGAAGAGTTATCGTCGGCCGGCGCAAAAAACCGCGGCAGCTGGTGCAAGGGGTGCAGATTTTTTTGACGGTCGGGCGGGCGGGCGAACGGCAAGGACGGCGCTCGCCGCCAGCGCTACTTGGCGGCCGGGGCCGCAGCGGCAGGCTTGTCTGCGGCGGGGGCGGCGGGGACGGCGGGAGCGGCGGCCTCAGCGGCCTTCTCTGGCGCAACCTGCGAACCCACTGCCGGAATGTTGCCAACGGGCAGCGCGCCCGCCTTCTGCAGCAGCTGCGAAGTCAGGACTTCCAGGTCCCAGATCCAGCTCTGGGCGTTGGGAACGGCCACCTGCGCCTCTTTGAGGTTGTAGACCAGCTGGCTGTGCTGCGGCTTGGCCAGGCCCTTGAAGGCCGACACGATGATCTGGCGCAGGGTGGTCGAGGTCGCCGGCGCCTTGTTGAGCGCTTCGGCCAGCAGCGGCAGCACCTCGGCGTTCTTGCGCACGCCCAGGTGGTACAAGCCGATCGCCGCCTTCTCCTTGGCCACGTCATCACCGGTGGTCAAAAAGCCCTTGTAGCATGCGAGCAAAGCGTTGGTCTTGCCGGCATCATCCGCCGCGGCATCCCAGCCCTTCTTGCACTCGATGGTCACATTGAGGCGGCCCTTGAGCACGGCATCGGCCAGCCCCTTCTGCACGCCTTCGGCCTTGTTGCCGGCGACCTTGGCGTTCCACTCGTCCATGTTCTCTGGCTCGACCATGTAGGACAGCGGGGTCAGGAAGTCGGGCTTCTCATTGTCCACGATGGTCTCATAGGCCTTGAGCATCGAAGCCCAGCCGTTGGTCGGACCGGCGATCGCCAGCGCAATGAAAGGCAGAGTGCGCTGCTCGACGGTGAGCCCGCGGGCGGCGGCGACTTCGCCGATCTTGTCGGCCACGGGGTTGAGGCCTTCGCCCATGCTGGCCAGGGCCCACATGGTCATCTGTACCCGGCTCATGATGTAGGACTGCCACGGCAGCTGCTTGTTCTTGATCGCGTAGTCGGCGGGCGCGGTCTCGGCGTCGATGGCCTTGCTGACCGCAGCCACCAAGTCGCCGGCGGTCGAGGGCTCGTGAAGGTCGGCCAGGATCTGAATGGCCTTGGGCCCTTCCTTCCACTCCCACTCGGCCAGGCCGTACTCTTTGCCCCACTTCTCGAATTCCGGGTCTTTTTGGGTGTAGATGGCGATCATCTTCTTGGCCAGCTTGCCCGTATCGACATTGGCAAGGGCCAGACGACCGGCCATGAAGGTCTCTGCGCGGACGGCATCGCGGGTGTAGAGCGAGCGAACAAAGGCTTCAAAGGCGCTGTCTTTGATCGTCTTTGGCTTGCCAGCGTCTGCGCGGTACAGTTCGGTCAGGTAAGACAGGGCCTTGAGGTTGGTTTCCAGCCCCTGCTCGCCCGGGTCGGTAGCGGCCAGCTCGATCAGCAGATCCTCGTACTCGCGGCGGGCTTCGGCGTCGGCCAGCGACACAAACAGGGCCTCAACCAGCGCGGCGCGGGTCTCTTTCTTGTACTTCTTGGTCCAGTCGGCCAAAGCCTTGGTGGTCTCCTTGGTGGGAAACCACGGGTCGCGCCCCGACTCAGCGGTCTCAATGCGCCAAGTGCGGATGGTCTGGGCGGCTTGGCCGGCCGTGTCTTCGGTGGCCAGGGCCTTGACCAGCAGCTTCTCAGACTTGGCGCGCAGGCTCTTGCTAGCTCGGCCAATGTTTTCCACGGTCGCCACCACCTGCGGGCGCAACTCCTTGGTTTCCATGGTCGCGGCCAAGCGCTCAAAGACGGCCGGGTCGTCGCACTTGAGCTGCTCTTTGCTTGGCAGGTTCTTGATGATCTCAAGCTGCTGCGATTTTTTCTTGAGATTGGCGCCCTTGGCCACCATCACCATGCTGTAGTAACGGCACGACTTCTCGCCCTTTTCACAGCCAGTCAGCGGCGCAGCGGCGGCGACGACGAGACAGGCAAGGGCTGCGGAAGAGGCGGCGCGGTGCGCGAGAAGACGAAGGGTCATGGTCAACCTACCGACAGACAAGCCAGAGCTGCCGTGGGAGCATGGGGCCAAAAGCGGGTACGGCACAGGGACGTCCTCTGCCGAGCGCCGCATGATAGTCGCGCGACAAGGACCCGTCAAGGCGAAAAACCACAGCAGTTCTGGCAATTTCCAAGACACACCCCCGGCTGGCGCGCTCAAGAGCGCCCTGCTACACTCAAAAGCACACGGGGGTACGGATGGGCGACCAGCAGCAGACAGCAGAATTGACCAATCGGCGACGCCAAACGCAGCGCTGGGCGGCATGGGCCGCGGCCTGTGCGTCGGCACTGGTGGCGAATTCGGCGCTGGCAGGAGAGGCCGAGCGCGCCGCCGCCTCTCCCGCTGCCGTCGATCAGGCCGACCTGGCCCCCAGGACCGAGCTGGAAGCGGCCGCCCAGGCGCTGATTGCCCCCATCGCCCAACGCCACGTGGTGCGCGGCGCCGATGGCGGTCTCAACCTGTGGCTCCTCTCCGACCTGGCGTTTGAGAAGGCCGTGGCCGAAGCCCGGCGGGCGATCAGCGCCAAACGGCCACTGCGCGGCTCTTTTGCCCTGGAGAATTGGACGTACGTCGATGCCGATCGGTCGGGTCTGATGGACCTGGTGGGAGGCACGGCGCCGCGGCGACTGCGGCTGACCCGCCACCTGCACGGCGTGCTGATGGAAGTGCAAGATGGCGCCGACGCCAGCGAGTCGCCGCGGTGGCTGCCGCCGTTTCGCCCACAGGCCAATCCCCTGATGCACGGAGCGATGCTGCGCTAGCGGCGCCTAGGGCTCGGCCGCGCTGCGACAAAGGCACGGACTGTGGGTACCGACGGCGCAGGGTGGGCAGGCGCCCGACGGCTGCCTCTTTGGGGGCCAGGTTCTGGGGGCAATTTGCCAAGGCCGCTGAGTCGTCAGCCCTTGCCGCCGCGCAGCTCGATGACAAAGCCGCGCGAGTTGATCTCTTCTAGGATGTGCGGCGGCGGCTCGGGCAAGGTGCGCAGCCCAGACTTGTAGCCGTTCATCAGCGAGCGGACGGCAGCGTCAAAGTCGTCATTGCCGCTGTTCTTGTCAAAACGCCACTCCAACACGCCGCCGCCAGCGGTCATGCGGGTCACGCGGATCTTGGCGACGAGCCCTGCCGCTTCCCACGGCGGCAACGAGGCTGGCAGGGAAAAACTCTGCGTCACCGCGACTTTGACCTCGCGCACGTAGGCCGATCCGGGCATGTTGACCTTGCCCTCTCCGCCGACCTTGCCGTCGGGCCGCCCCAAGATATCGCCCAGCTTCTTTTTCTTGGCGTCGGAGTCGCCCGACTCTTTAAGCATATCGCCGAGCTTGCTGTTGTCTCCAATGGCCTCTGCCAGCTTGGGCTTGGGCGCCTCTGCGCGCTGCACGGCCTTGGGCTCACTGCGGGTGCCGGATTCCACGCCCAGCGCGGCAACCAGCTCGGCCTGCAACAGATCCACGGCTACCGCCGGTGGCGACTCAGGATCGCGGCGCAGCAGCCGCCGGACCGGCTCAGGGCAGCGGCGGTCCTCTACGGTTCGCCGCGGCTCTTCTGGGGTCTCTGTGGGCGTGGGAGCCACGCCCAGCCCCACGCAAGCCGGGCTGACCACGGCGGCGCAGCCGTCGGCCAGCGGATCGGCCTGGGCGGCAGCCGCGGCGGAGTCCGCAGGTGTCAGCCACATGCCAACGCCAAGACCTACGTGCACCGCAGCGGCCACAAAAGCGCCGATCAGCAAATCGCTGCGGGTGATGCCAACGTGGGCGCCGATCGACACTGGCCTAGCCCCCCGGCTCTTCGGTAATCAGGCCAAAATGTTCAATGCCGGCTCGGCGCATCCGCCCCATGAGCGCCAGCACCAGGCCGTAGTCCAAGCGCCGGTCGGCCCGCAGGTTGGCGTCTCGCAGGCCCTGGCCCTTGGCGTGCTTAGACAGAGCCGCCTCAAAGCCGTCTAGGCAGGGGTCGGCGGCCTTGCCGCGGCAGTCGATGAGCAGATCTTTGTCTAGGTGGATGCGCCGCTCGGCGTCAAAGCTGATGACGGGCTTGCCCTGCTTGGCGGCGAGATTGACCTTGTCGGCCTTGACCTTGGGCAGGTCCACCGGCACCTGGTTCTCTCCGGTCGCCTCGCGGGCGGCGGCCTCTTCGGTGACCGTCTGGCGCAGCGTCTCTGCTTCGCGCGAGATCCGCGCCGTCTCTACCGCGCTGGCGACCATGAAGATCACCAGCAGCACCAACATCACGTCGACCAGCGGCGTCACATTGATCTCTGACAGCGTGCCCTTGGCAATGCGTCCGCGACCACCGCCCCCCGATATCCCCATGCCCACGGCAGCCTCCTGGTGGTGATCAGTCTTTGGAGCGCAAGTGGCGCCGCCGCACCAGGATGAGCAGGTCTTCGCCAAACCCGTCGAGGTCGGTGACCATCCGCCGGACCACCCGCCCCAGGGCGTTGTAGGCCACCGAGGCCGGGATCGCCGCCAGCAGGCCCACCGCCGTCGCGATCAAGGCCTGGGCGATGTGCGGGGCGACCGTCTGCAAGATGGTGCCGCTGTCGGCCAACCCGCCAAACGCCCCCATGATGCCCCAGACCGTGCCGAACAGACCGATGAACGGCGCGGCCGTAGCGGTGGTGGCCAGCAGCTGTAGCCCGGACTCCAGGTCGTCGACCAGCGGCTCAGCCGTGCGCTTGAGCGCCCGCTCTATGCTAGAGAGGTCTTCTTCGCGCAGGGTGCCACTGGCTTCTAGCTGGCTCAGCTCCTTGAGCACCGAGGCCAGCAAGCGCGTATGGGGCAAGCTTAGGTAGCGCTTGGCCAATTGCTCGGCCACCATCGCCAGATCCTGGGTCTTGACCAGCTCGCTGAACTGGGTGCGGAAAATGGCTACCTCTCGGCGCAGGTTGCGCAAAGCCCAGGCCCGACTGCCTATGACCACCCAACTGGCCACAGACAGCAGCACCAGAACCACAAGGACCATCAACACCATACCGCGCGACTGAATCGCTGCGGACATGGGGTCCATGTCAACCTGGGCCAAGGGCAGAGAGAAAGGAAGAAGGAACGGAGCAGTCAGTAGCTTCATGCCCCCAAGCGTAGGCGACAGCGATCGCCGACACAAGGCCTAGGACCCAGGACCGTTCATTCGATCTGGGTTACACCCGGTTCTTGTTCACAGGTCTTGGATACGGCTGCCGGGTCTGGCTCAGGACTCGGGCATGCTCGGGAATAGCGACGCCGGCGGCGCGGTTTCGACCAGGGCGGGCCTTGCGTTGACGGCAAAGCGTCTTATATTCCCGCCCGCGCGGTGGTGCGTGGCATGGACCACGCGGTGCCGCCGACCCAAGGGTGCCAACGTGGCCAACTCGTTGGTTTCCCTTGCACTGCTGGGTGGGTCGTCAAGCTCACCAAGGCGGAGTAGCAGCGATGCCCCGACCTCAGATCGATCGATCGGGGCTCGGAGCCCCAACGGTTTGACCCGAAGCCTCTTGTCAGCCAATGCCTACGGAGCGATGGACCATGGCCAAGCACGCACAGTCTCCTTCCTCTTCGCCCTCTGCACCGCCCGTGGCGGGGCCGGCCGCGTCAGAGCCGTTTGAGCCCAAGCCACCGCTGCTGGTGGCCCTGGGGCTGTTGCTGCTGGCCGGGCTGGGCGTGTCGATGTACCTGGTGCGCCACAAGCTGCACATCACCAATGACCCGACCTATGTGTCGAGCTGCAACTTGGGCGGCGCGATCAACTGCGACAAGGTCAACGTCTCTGGCGCGTCGGAGATCTTTGGCCTGCCGATCAGCCTGTACGGCGTGCCGACCTACCTGGTGCAACTGTACCTGGTGGCGATGGCGTTTCGCGCCAAGAACGCAGCTGCAGACATGAAGCTGCTGGCGGCGCGCGGCATGGATATTGTGGCCGGCATTGGTCTCTTGGCCAGCGCCTACTCGATGTTCTTGGCGGTCTACAGCTCTGCGGTGGTAGAGGCCTACTGTCTGTATTGCATCTCTCTGTATGCGGTCAACTTTGCCGTGACCGGCTTGGCGATCGCCGCCGGCCCCAAGACGGTGGCCAACGCTATTGGCAACAGCTGGCGCCTGCTGACCACCGGTGCCCAGCCGGTCGTGACCTCGCTGCTGGTGCTGATGATCGGCGGCGGGCTGGCCTTTATTGGCTACGACTCGACCAAGACCGAGCTGGTTGAAGCCTACAAGAAGAAGATCGAAGAGCAATTTGGCAAGGTGGAAGGCGCCTCAGCTCCTGCAGGCGTGGCGGCTCAAGGGGCCGGAGCAGCCGCTGCAGAAGCCCAGCCGGTCGCGGCAGCCGCGCGCCCCACTGGCGAGTGCGGCAAGCCCATGGGCAAGAAGACCGAGGACGGCTACACCATCTACGAACCCTGCCTGGACGAAGAGGATCTTCGCGACGCCTACGGTCCCAAAGACGCCAAGGTCACGGTCGTCAAGTACTCTGACTTTGAGTGCCCCTACTGCCGCTACCTGGCCCTGACCATGGAGCCGCTCAAGACCAAGTACAAAGACAAAGTGCGTTTTGTCATGAAGCACTTTCCGATGAACCCGGCCTGCAACAAGTACATGGCCGGCTATGACAAGCACCCCAACGCCTGCAACGCCCACAAAACAGCCTACTGCGCCGGCGTGCAGGGCAAGTTCTGGGACATGCACGACAAGCTGTACGCCAACCAGCCCAAGCTTGACCCAGAAGCCAACCGCAAGGCCGCCGAAGAGCTGGGCCTCGATCTGGCCAAATACGACGCCTGCCTGACCGGCACCGCCCACCAGGCCAAGTTCAACAAGGACATTGAGGCTGCCTATGGCGCTGGCATCTACGGAGCGCCGCGCACTTACATCAACGGCCGCATGGTAACGGGCTCGGCCTCGACGGCGATCCTCGACTACTACATTCAAAAAGCGCTAGAGAACCCGACCTCGGCCGCGGCAGCTCAGCCAGTGGCCCAGGCACCCAAGCCAGACGGCAGCCACATGATTGCCGCCAAGGGCAGCAAGGGGCAGTTCTTTATCGACCCCTACGAGGCGGCGCTGACCCGCGACGGCAAGGCGGTTTCGCTGCCAGACGTCGAGCCCGCGATGGCCAGCTGGATCGAGGCGGACGAGGCGTGCAAGAAGTCCGGCAAGCGCCTGTGCAGCGAAGAGGAATGGGTGGCAGCCTGCTCCAACGCCGTTCCGGTCGACAACAACAACAACGCCCAGTTCGCTGATGACGACGTCGAAGGCAACATGTACCCCTACGGCACCTTCTACGAAGCCGGGACCTGCATCGATCAGGAAGACAAGTACAAGGGCAAGGCGGGCAAGACCGGCGCCAAGGCCGGCTGCCGGACTGCTTCGGGCGTCTTTGACCTAGCCGGCAACATGGGCGAGTGGTCCGGCGTGACCAAGGAGACCGCAGGCCTGATGGGTGGCCACAACAACTCTGGCGAACGGGCCGCCTGCAACCAGCGCTCGGCCAGCTTTGGCACCGGCAACCGCAACCTGACCACGGGCTTCCGCTGCTGTGCCGACGCCGATGTGGCCCAGGGTAAGGTGGCCGCCAGCGATCTCAAGGGCGGCGACGGAGACTTGGTGGGCAAGCCGGTGCCGGCCTTTACGGCCAAAGACAGCAACGGCCAGACCATCGACACCGCTCAGTTCAAAGGCAAGGTCACCCTCATCAACTTCTTTGCTTCGTGGTGCGGCCCGTGCAAAAAGGAGTTTCCCGAGCTGGTGACGCTGCAAAAAGAGCACAAGGCCAAGGGCTTCCAGGTTATCAGCATTGGCGTGGATCGCGAAGCGGATCGGTCCCTGGAGTTTGCCAAGGGCTTTGAGGCGCCTTGGGGCATCATTGCCGACCAGGAGTCCGAATTGATGGGCAAATTCAACGTCTACTCGATGCCGGCGACCTTCATCATCGATCGCGAGGGCGTCATCCGCTACTACGACACCGGCTTCAAGCCCGAAGAACAGCTGCAGAAGCTGCGCGACGGCATCACCAAGCTCCTGTAGCAGTGCAGACGCTGGCCCGCCGTCCCTGGTTGCGGCTGCTGGGATCTGCCAGCGCTCTGGCCGCAGTCGGGCTAGCCGTGGCCATGGCTGTCGGCTGCCAGCGCAGCGAGCCGCGCAAGTCGCTGCAGTGGCGGCAGGCCCTGCCAGGTCTGGAGTACGCCACCACGCTATCGGTCACCAGCCCAGGGCACACCGCAGCGGCCGTGCACCTGCTTCGCTTGGAGCTGGAGCAATTTGAGCTGGTGGTGGTGCGCGCCGCCGATCTGGGGCGGCCCCTGGCTGACGCGGCGGCCTTTCGCCACCAGGCGCGGGCAGTGGTTGCCATCAATGCCGGCTACTTTGATCCGCAGTTCAAGCCCTTGGGCCTGCTGGTGAGCCACGGCCGCGAGCTTTCTCACCTGCGCCGCGTCGACCATGGGGTCTTTGCCGTAGCGGCGGGGCGGCCTTTTGTCGAGCACGCCCGCGCTTGGCAGGCGCCGCCGGACCTGGAGTTCGCGGTGGAGTGCGGCCCGCGCCTGCTGGTCGACGGGCAAGCCCAGCATTTCCGCAAGGATGAGCTGGCACGGCGGGTGGCCCTGGGGCGCGACCGCCAGGGGCGGGTGGTGCTGGCGGTGTCCGATGGGGTGGTGTCGCTGGCCAACTGGGCAGACACGCTGGCCGGCGGCCAGCGGGACGGCGGGCCCCAACTGGTCGACGCCCTCAACCTCGACGGCGGCTCCTCCGCCATGCTCGACGTCGCGGCAGGCGATCTGCAGGTGCGGGTGGCGACCGCGGTGCAAGTGCCCATTGGCGTCGCGGTGGTGGCGCGCACGGCCGCAGCGGCCCCCGCGCAGGCACCGAGCCAGCCCTGAGGCGCCCGCAAGACCTTTGGCAACAGCCCAAATCCAAGGCGCGCAAGCACGGTACAACGAGTTGTTTGGATCTCCGGCGCATTTGAGGCACACTAGGGGATTGGAGTTGGCGACCCAAGCTGGGTACAGCCAGCCGAATCGGGCCGCGGCCCTACGAATGTCAAGAGGTTACGGCGATGATCGCGATCAACCCTCCCCTCCCTAGACAGCCTGCGCGTGGCTCCGCCGCGGCCGAACCGCTGCTGGCAGTAGCTCGGCGGCGGCTGCGGCCCCTGGCGGCCGCCCTGCTGGTGCCGATGGTGTGGTTGGCCGGCACCGTGCCGATGGCCTCGCCCCTGGGCGCCGTTGCCTGGGCCGGCGAAGAAGACAAGGCGGCCCTGGGTCTGGTTCCCTTTGTAAAACGAGGCGATGTTGGCAATGTCGCCGTGGCGCGCATCGAAGAGTACTTGCGGCAGATGATTGATGCCGGCGGCTCCTTCCGGGTGCTGCCGGAAAAGGCCATGGCCACCGGCAAGGCCTCGGCCGCGGGTCCGGCCGCCCCCTCGCCGGCACGGGCCCAAGCTGCCAGTCCGGCCCTGAAGGCGCTAGACAAGGCCGACAAGCTGGTCCTGGCCGCCCGCGACATCCTTGCCGAGGGCGAAGCCCTGGACGACGCCGCCAAGCTGCTGCGCGCCGCCGCCGACCGCTACGAGCAGAACTACGTCGAGCTGGTCGACTTCACCAAGCTGTTGGATTGCTATGCCTCTCTTGCCCAGGTGGCGCTGAGCCAAGGCGACAGCAAGCTCGCGACCGACTGGATCACCAAGGCGATTGCGCTCCAGCCAAGCTTTGTGGTCGACGGGCGCAAGAACAACCGCGACCTCAAGGCCCTGGTAGAACAGACCCGCGAAGGCATGGAGGCCAAGCCGCGCACCGCCTTGACGGTAGAGTGCATGCAGGCCGATTCCGTGGTGTTTGTCGATGGCGTCAACATCGGCGCGCCGCCGGCAGTGGCCAAAGAATTGCTCCAGGGAACCCACTATATCCAGGTCAAGAAGGGCAACGCCGCCCCTTGGGGCCAGGTTCTGGTCGCCAAAGGCAAGCCGGTGGCGGTGCGCGCGGTGCTGCAGGTTGAGGTCGATCCAGAGCACGAGATCGCGGTCGGCGTCAGCCCCGACGACATGCGCGAGTTTGCCAACAAGGGCAGCTTCAATGACAAGTTGTTTCGCAACTCCGCCGGGTTATTTGCCAAGCAGGTCCGGGCCAACTACCTGCTGTTTGGCCTGGTCAACAAGCGCAACGCCAACACCTTGGAGTTGTACCTGTACATGTTCAACGCCGCCGAGCGCCGCACCTGTGCGCTGCCGCGCATCGACTATGCCGCCAACCTTGGCAACCTGCAGATGCAGACGCTAGAGGCCGAAGGCAAGGTCCGCGAGGCGCAGAAGTGCAGTGTCGACATCATGAAAGTGCCTGAGATCTACACGACCGCCCCGGCCCAGGAAGAGCCTGAAGCGCCGGAGATTGTCCCCACTCCGCGAGAAGAAGAGCCCAAGGTCGAGCCCAAGGTCGAGCCCAGGGTCGAGCCCAAGGTCGAGCCCAAGGTCGAGCCAAGAAAAGCCGAGCCCAAGGTCGAGCCAAGAAAGGCCGAGCCCAAGATCGATGGCATTGAGGATCCCTACGCCAACCTTCTGGAAAAAGAGAAAGAGTCCAAGCCGGTCTACAAGACCTGGTGGTTCTGGACGGCCATGGGCGTAGTGGTCCTTGGCGGAGCAGGCGCCGGAGCCTATGCGGCCACCCGCCCTGCAGCAGAGGCTACGGGCTTTGGCGCCAAGGTCGTCCTTCCCTGACCTTGCCGCCGGCCCTGCCCTGTTTCGCTCTCTGGCGCCGGACTGGGCAGTGCCCCTTTCCAGCTGACCCGCCCCCCAGAACCGCGTCTACTCAGAGGTATGTTGCGATGACGTCACGACGAGCCACGACCCCTCCCCAGACCCTGCGCGCGGCGCTGGCGCTG
This sequence comes from uncultured Myxococcales bacterium, assembly GCA_903919145.1. Classification (GTDB taxonomy): domain Bacteria; phylum Myxococcota_A; class UBA9042; order UBA9042; family UBA9042; genus SXRM01. The sequence goes on along the minus strand of CAIXGW010000239.1, from coordinate 17,166 downwards.
CTGATCGCCGGTCTGAGCGCCTGTAGCACTGAGGCTCCCGCCCCTTCTGTAGGCGCCAATCTGGTGGTGCGCCGGCCAACCAGCGCAGAGGACGACCCGTTCAGCACCGCTGGCGACAAATTTGTGGCGATTACTGCCGAGGTCCCTGGCAAGCCGGACGGCGAGTACCGCGTGGTCAAGCCGTACATCCCCGGCGGCGCCCCCATCACGCTGGAGTGCGGTACCGCCGGCTGCACCGGAGTGCCGTTTGGCTTGGGGCTGCAGCTGCGGGTCGAGCTGTGGTCGGTCGATCCCGCCACTGGCAAGCCTGCCGCGCCGGTGTTGGCCCGCGGCAAGACCATCCCGTTTGACCACCAAAAAGGCAGCACCGCCAAGACCTTGACCCCGTATGTCACCCGGCTGAACCGCTTCTCGCCCATCTACGCAGACGACGGCACGGTCGCGGCAACGACAGGCTTGGCCGGCTCCACCTCGGTGGCGCTGCCACAGAACACTGGAGAAGTGCTTATCATTGGCGGAGCGGCCCCAGGCGCTGGCAAGAAGAACGCCTACGATCCCGCCTCCTACTCATCCTTCTCTGACGGCGTGGCGCTCTACAGCCCCAACGATCGCAAAGTCCAGATGATCAGCGACGTGGGACCAGAGTACCGCTTGGCCAAAGGCCGGGCCTTCCACTCGTCGGCCGTGGGCAATGGGGTGGTGGCAGTGGTCGGCGGCTATGTCAGCAGCGACGGCGGTGCCAAATTGACCAACTCGGTCGAATACATCGACGCCGCCGGCAAGGTCAAAGAAGGCGCTCCGCTGACCTTTGCGCGCGCCGGCGCCACGGTGGTGCAGCTGTTTGCCAACAGCAACTACTTCTTGATCCTGGGCGGCAAGGGCGAGCTGCCCTGCTACGCCGAATCGACCACCGGCGCCCAGTGCGACAACGACAAAGCCTGCGGCTCAGGCGATGGTTGCTACAAGGGCAAGTGCAGCCAGCAGCTCAACTGCGCCAGCAACACCTGGGAGCTATGGCACCCGACCGAGGGCAACAAAGCCCAGGGCAAGCTGATGTACCCGCGCTGGAACCAGACGGCGGTGCGGCTGCCCGGCGTGGCCGGCGGCTACGTGATGCTGATCGGCGGCGAGAGCGAAGGCGGCGTGCGCTCTGACTTTGAAGTAGTGCAGTTTACCACCCTGGGCGGCGGCATCATCTCGCGCGCCGATGCCGAGTGCGATCCCAGCGTGACCGCGCTTGGCGGCTGCGATGGCCAGGGTTTCTTCTGGAAGCCGCTGGTCCAAGGCATCCCGTCGCCGCGGACGATGGCTGCCGCGGCCTATGTCGCCGTGCCGCGCAATTCGCCAACGCTGGACTACCGCCACGTCTATATCGTCGGCGGCTTCTCTGACGCGCAGCACACTAAGCCCATTGGTTTGGTCCATGTATTTGACGTCAATTCAGGAAGCTACATCAACGAGGCCGGCTTTCCGATGCAGTTTCCGCGCGGGGCCCCCATGGTCGCCGCCGCCCAGGGCGGGCCCAATGAGGGCCAGGTGCTCATCGCCGGCGGCAGCACCAGCGAGACCATCCACCTAAGTAGCGCCGAGCTCATCTATGTCACGGTCGACAAGAGCACCGGCGCCCCGGTGGCCAACCTGCAGATCACCGCTACAGAGAACGACATGCCCGACGGCAACCGCGTGTTTGGCACCGTCACCGCGCTCAATACCGGCCACGTGCTGCTGTCTGGCGGCGTGGGCACGGGCCAGGAAGGCCTGGTGGGGCAAGGCGCGATGTCCGTCTGGGCGCCTTTCTAAGCTGACACCTGCGCAACCACGCAGAATTGGCTTTGAACTCTAACCCGCCAGACGACTATCGCGTCGCACCAAAAATAACGGCATACTCCTGCCCTTATCGCAGCCCGGGGAGCGGGCACCGTTTGGGGGCATCTGTGCAGCACCCGCAGGGCAAAGACAGCTCATCCAAGAGCTGCAGCAACAACAACCGCGACAGCCTTTGGACCTCAACGGGATGCGCCGCAAGGCGTCTTTGCCCTAAAGGTCTTGGGCGGCAGGCGGCCGCTTGGCTGGCGGCGGCCCTGCTGGCCGTGGTCGGCTTCTTGGCCCTGACCTCGCCGGCCCAGGCCGTGGTGGTGGGCACCTACCCCACTACACCCAAGAGCTGGAAAGTCTATGGCAAAGCCGTGCAGCTGGGCGCCTCTTTGGTGACCAACTTCACCGACTACCGCTTCAATGACAAGCTGCTGCCCCAGAGCTCTGACAGCGTCAAGATAGCCCAAAAGCTTCCCGAAGACGCCGTAGTGGTCGCCGCCTACCTGTACTGGGGCGGCTCGGCCCTGGCCAGCGGCCCAGACGACACCGCGCAATTCACCGCGACCGACGGCTTCAGCTCCGCAGTCACCGCCGATAACTGCGACGTCCGGACCGACGCCAATGGCACGGGTCCGCACTTCTTGTGCCGCAAAGACGTGACGGCCCTGGTGGCCGCCCACCCTGGCCCCCAGGCTTGGAACGGCACCTACTCGCTGGGGTCGGTGCAGGCCAAGGTTGCCGCGATCAAGGTCAAGAGCGCGGGCGACCCGGCCAATTTCTGCCCGCAGAAGTACAACGGCACTGAAGAGTCCGTGTGCTGCCAAAATGAAGACGTCTACTGCCAGGGCCGCCACGCCTCGTGGTCGCTGGTAATGATCTACGACACCAAGTTCAGCGACGCCACCCAGCGAGACGTGTTCCTGTACGACGGCTTTGTGATGCTGGACGAAAAGACCACCTCGACCGGACAGATCCTTTTCACAGTCAAAGACTTTTTGGTCGCCGATCCGCCCGAAGCTCAGCTGAGCTTCTATGCCATGGAAGGCGATGCCCACCTGGGCAACCCCGCTCAGGACCCGCCGGGCACGGCCGACAGCCCGCCGTGCGCGACCTGTTTTGACTTTGTCCAGTTCAACGGCACCAAGCTGGTCAGCGGCGCCGGCAACAACGAAGCCGACAACATCATGAATTCGACGCCCGAACCAGGCGTGGATCTGGATACGTTTGACGTGTCGAACCTGGTCAAGACTGGCGACACCACGGCGACCTTCCTGGTGTCGTCTGGCAACGGGCTGCTAACCGACAACTCTGACCCCCAGGTCCAGCAGGCTGGCGCCGGCGAGCTGTTCTTCTACAACTACACGCTATTGCAGATCAATCGCAAGGCGCCCAATCTAAAAAACATCATCAGCAAGACCACGGTCAACGCCATCGAGGCCGCGCCCGGCGAGACCCTGACGTTCACCGTCGACCTGCTCAACAATGGCCAGCTCGACGCGGACAACAGCCTGCTCAAGCTGGCCGCCTGGCCGCCGGCAGGCACCGAGTACGTGGCCGGCTCGACCGTGGTCGATGGCCAGCCCGTGCCCGACACCAACGGCCAATCGGCGCTGCAGACGGGTCTCAACCTGGGCAGCCTGACCAACCCGGCTGGCGGCAACAGTGCCCGCAAGGTCACATTCAAGCTCAAGATCGCCGCCATTCCCGGCGTCGCTGAAGTCACCACCTATCCAACGGTGGACTACACCTATGTAGGCACCAAGGGCTCCACGGTGGTCTACAAGGACCAGTTCATTGGCAACAGCGTGACCGTCAAGGTAGCCGCCGCCAAGCTGGCCACGCCGACCCTGACGGTCAGCCCGGCCAACGCCAAGCCTGGAGAGAAAGTCAGCTACACGCTATCGCTGCAGAATGTGTCGGCCGTCAGCGTGCTGCTGGGCTGGACTTGGAACGCGCCCAAAGAAGTCAGCCAGCTCAGCAACCTGAACTGCACGCCGGACGTGATCCTGCCCACCAGCTCGCTCAAGGTCGATGCGGTGGGCGGCCCCAACGGCACCGGCTTGATTGCCGCCAGCAACCTGCAGGTCACGGCTGGCAAGTCGGCTTCGTGCACCTGGGAAGTCGTGGTACTGGCTGCCGATGCGCTGGCAGCCAAGGGCGTTGATCCCATCAACGGCCATCAGGTGCTGAGCCAGGCCCAGCTGACCGTGGACGGCAAGCCGGTGGCCAGCGATGACCCGGCCCAGCCCGGGCCCAGCGACGCGACGCGACTGACCCTGGCGGCGTTGACCAGTTTTGTCACCTCGAGCAAGAGCGCGGTCGATCTGTCGCCTGACACACCGCTGTTGGCCGGCGATCAGGTGCAATTTGCCTTGACCGTGGTCAACAGTGGCCTGGTGGCCGGCACGGTCACGGTGACCGACCCCCTGCCCTCGCAGCTGGTGTTTGTCAGCAGTCAGTCTCCCGAGCTGGTGCTGGCGGGAACAACGGTCCAGGCCGCTAACCTGGTCGTGGGCGCCAACCAAACCAAAATCCTTACCTTTACCGCCCAGATCAAGGCCGACGTGGCGCCGGGGGCCAGCTTTGCCAACATCGCCACCCTCTCTCCGGGCGACGGCGGGGCCCCGGTCATCATCCAGTCGCCCAGCCAGGTGGTCCAGGGCGGACCGTCCTTTGCGACGTCGAGCAAGATCGTCCAGGATCTCAACGGCGGCGACCTGGAGCCGGGCGATGCCGTCCAGTACACGCTGACCTTTGTCAACTCTGGCAAGGTGGCCTCTGGGCCGCTGCAGGTCGCCGATCCCATTGACTCCAACCTCACGGACGTCAGCGCCATTACCGGCGGCGGCGTTTTTGACGCGGGTTCCAAGCAGATCTCTTGGGCTCTCTCGCCGATCGCGGCCGGCGGCCAGACCATTCTGACCTTTCAGGCCAAAGTGGGTGCGCTGGTGCCAAGCGGTACCACCATCGCCAACACCGCTACCCTGTCTGGCAGCGAGCTGCCCCAGCCCACGGTGGTGTCGAGCGCGGTCAAGGTCCAAGCTCAGCCCAACCTGAGCCTGTACGCCATGACCGTCACCGGCTCTGGGGGCAGTGCATTTTCACCAGGCGACACAGCGACCTACGCCCTGAACATCCAAAACACCGGCACTGGCGCCATCCAAAACGCCAAGCTGACCGTAACCCTGGACGCCGTGCTGACGGGCCTTGTGGCCTCTGGCGGCGGCGTAGTGACGGGCCAGACTGTGACCTGGACCCTGCCGATCCTGCAAAAAGGCCAGCCGCCCTTGGCGTTGACCCTTTCGGGCAAGCTCGCCAACAGCATCGCCCAGGGCAAGCAGGTGGTGGCGCAGGCGCAGCTGAGCGGCGAAGGGCTGGGGCAGCCGGCCTTGTCTGACGATCCGGCGCTGCCGGGCAAGGGCGATCCTACCACCTTTGCGGTCACCTCGGCCCCAAACCTGCTGACATCGCAGAAGATCTACGTCGACCTCAACGGCGGGCAGGTCCAAGGCGGCGACGCCATCCAGTTCAAGATCACCCTGAACAACTCGGGCAATTCGCCGGCCACGGCTTTGGTGGTCAGCGACGTGCTGGCCCTGCCGCTGGGGCAGGTGGTGGTCCAGGGCGGCAGCTATGACGCCGCCAGCCGCACGGTCACCTGGTCGGTTGCCGCGGTAGACCCCGGAAAGCCTGTAGAATTGCTGCTGACCGCCGTGGTCGACAAGGCCACGCCCAGCGGCACCCAGGTCACCAACCAGGGCCAGCTGACCTTTGCCGAGACGCCCAAGACGGCGGCCACCAACACTGTCAGCTTCGCCGTGGTCAACCTGCCGGATTTTGGCGCGTCGACCAAGGCCGTGTCGGCCCAGGTGCTGCAGGCGGGCGGCGATGTGGCGTGGACGCTGACCATCGTCAATTCGGGCAACCAGGCCGCCAGCAATGTGGTGGTGAGCGATGCCCTGCCCAAAGAGGTCGAGCAGGTGACCCTGTCTGACGGCGCCCAGATCGACTTTGCCGGCAAGGCCGTGTGGACGCTGCCGACCCTGGCGGCGGGCGCCCAGAAAGTCCTGACTGTCAATGCCAAGCTCAAGAAACCCTTGATCAAGGGCACCCAGATTTGCAACCAAGCCTCGATCGTCTCGCAAGAGAACCAGACCCCGAGCTCGACCAACCCGCCCGGCCAGACGCCCGTGCCCGGCGGCAAGGCCACCTGCGCCGATGTGGACAGCGCGGCCAAGCTCAGCCTGATCAAAGACGTTTTTGACGTGGCCAGCGGCAAGCAGATCAACGGCGGCACCGTCAAGCCCAAGCAGGTTCTGCGCTATGTGATCCGCGCCAAGAACCTGGGCAACGCCGTGGCCACCGACGTGGTGGTCAGCGACGCCGTGCCGGCCGGTCTGGTCGATGTGGTGGCGCTGGACGGCGGCATCCTGGACCCCCAAACCAAGACCATCTCTTGGCCGGTGGTGCCGAATTTGGGCGTAGGCGCAAGTGACGAGTGGATTGGCCGCTTTGAGGCGGTGGTGCCAGCCGGTGCCGACAACGGCGCAGGCCTGAGCAACCAAGCCCAGGTGCTGTATTCCGGCGCGCCGAGCCCGATCAAGTCCGACGACCCGACCACCCCAGCCGAGCTGGACCCGACGCAAGTGGTGGTGCAGTCGACCGTTGACTTCAGCAAGGCCTCGCTGACTGTGGTCGACGTCAACGGCGGCGACGCGCGTCCCGGCGATGCCCTGGAATACACGCTCAAGCTGCAAAATGACGGCGACGGCACCGGCAAGGACGTCACGGTAGTCCTGCCGCTGGACGGCAAGCTAGAGAACCTTCAGTTGGACGCCCAGGGCGTGCTGACGCCGGGCATGGCCACCTGGAAGCTAGGCACCCTGGCGCCGGGCCAAGGCGCGACCCTGAGCATCAAGGCTACCCTGAAAAAGCCGTTGCCTGACGGGGCGATCGCCACGCTGCAGGGCCAGATCGCCGCCAGTGGCTTTCAGGTGCCGGTGCTGACCGATGCCGACCTGGCCACGCCCCTGCGCGAGCCCACCGCCATCAAGGTCAAGGCCACCGCCGATCTTTCGACCAGCTCTTGGACCGTCCAGGACCTGAACGGCGGCCCGTTTGAGCCCGGCGATGCGCTGCTGCTCAAGCTGACCCTGCGCAACACCGGCGATGCCCTGGCTCAGCTGGTGCCCGTGCTGGCAGCGCTGCAAACGCCAGAATGGATGGATCTCAAGCCGTTTGACGGCGGAACTGCCACAGCCGCGGCCGGCAGCACCCAGGTCAAGTGGACCGTACCACTGCTGAGTCTGACGCCGGCGGGCGATGTGGTAGTGACCTTGCAGGGCACGCTGGCGGCGGGGCTGCAGGACGGCCAGCTGGTGACCGTGGCGGCGCAGCTGCCCGGCGTGGCTGAGCCACCGGTGGCCAAGATCAGCGTGACGGCCAAGGCGCGTTTTGACGCGTCGGTGGTCACGGTAGAAGACGAGACCGGCTGGGTAGCCAAGGTCGGCCAGACGGCCAGCGGCCACTTGCTGCGCGCCGAGGTGCTGGTCAAGAACACCGGCAAGGCCGCTGCGCAAAACCTGCTGGTAACCCTGCCGATTCCCGCCAAGACTGGGCAGCTGCAGATTGTGACGCCCGGCGGCGTTCAGCAAGGCAGCAACGTGGTGTGGCAAGTCCCCAGCCTGGCAGCGGGCGGGCAGATCCTGCTGACGGCCAAGCTGACGGTGGCAGCCAATGCCCAAGACGGCGACTTGCTGGCCTTCTCTGCGCAGTTTCAGGGCAGCGGGATCGACGCCGCGACGGTCAGCGGGCCCACGCTGATCGTGACCCAGCGGCCCATCCTCAAGCTGACCAAAGCCTACCAAGACGTCACCGGCAAGCACTTGTTCCCGGGGGACCAGATCCGTTTCTCCTTGACCGCGGCCAACGTAGGCAACGCGGCGGCGCAGAACCTGCAAATCAGCGACGTGGTGCCGGTCTCGGTCGGCCAGCTGGTCGCTGAAGCGGGCGGGCAGGTGCAGGGCCAGACGGCAACCTGGACCATCGCTTCTTTGCAGCCCGGCCAGAGTGTGACGGTGACGCTGCTGGGCAAGATCGCGGCGGGGATTCCGTCGGGGTCGGTGCTGGTCAACCAGGCGACCGCCAAGGCAGATGTTGGCGAGCCGGCCCTGTCAAACCCCCTGCAGGTGCCCGTCAACTACCCAACGCTGCAGGTCGATCTGGGGCTGCTGCCCGAAGCGCCGGCCAAGCTGCCCCTGCAACCGGGCGACGCGGCCACGCTGCAGGTGCTGGTGCAGAGCCAGGTCGACACGGCGAGCGGTGTGCTGGTGCTGGCCGCCATTGATGCCAGCGTCTTTGAGGTCACGGCGCAGAAAGGCTCGACTTGGGACCCCAAGACCCAGACGCTGCGCTGGGCCCCAGAGGACAACGAGGCCTTGCAGGCGGTGGTGCCCGGCAAGCCGGTGGTGCTGGTCGCCGGCCTCAAGGTCAAGGCGACGGCGACGGACGGCATCCAGGCGCTGTTCAAAGCCAGCGGCCGCGAGGGCGAAACCGCCATCGTCTACGATGCCGCTGAGAAGTCCGTGCCAATCCAAGCGATTCCTGTTCTGCGCATCGACAATTCGGTGGTGCTGGTGGGCTCTGGCAGCCAGACCAAGCCGGCCAAGGTGCAGCCGCTAGATGTGCTGCGCTACCGGCTCACCGTGCGCGTACAGGGCAAGACCGCAGCCAAAGACGTAGTGCTAAGCGACGTGCTTGATCCGCAGCTGGAATTGGTGGCCGTCGGCAGCGGCGGTCAGACCAATGGCGACACGGTGACGTGGACCAGCGCCGGGCTGCCAGCCCTGGCGTCGATCCTGCCGGGCCAGGTTGTAGAGCTGCAGGTCGATGCACGGGTCAAGGCCACGGCGAACGATGGCGCAGTGGTTTCTAACCAGGCCAAGGGCTTGGCGCAGGGGCTGGCCCAGGCAGTGGTGTCCGACGATCCGGCGACCGCGGCGGTCAACGACCCAACGGACGTGCTGGTGCGGGTCCAGTCGGGGCTGCAGGCGTCGCTCAAGGCCGTACAGGATGACAACGGCGGCGCACTGCTGGTCGGAGAGACGGTGACCTGGCGCCTGACGCTGGTGGCCACCACGGCTCAGCAACTCAACGGCGCCAAGGTGTTGGACGGCGTGCCCGCGGGTTCGGACTACGTGCCGGGCTCGACCAAGCTCAACGGCCAGCCGGTAGCCGACGGTCCGGCGAGCAGTCTGCCGCTGGTCAGCGGTCTGCTGGTGAATTCGCCCGGGCAGCAGAGCGGGGTGCTGCTGCCGGGTACCGACAACGCGGCTACGGTGACCTTCCAGACCCGGGTGCGGGCCGACGCCGCCGACGGCTCTCTGCTCACCAACCTGGCTACCGCCATCGCCGAGGGCTCGCCGCCGACCCTGGTCGGACCGGTGTCGATCGCCATTGGCAATGCGGCGTCTCTCAAGACCACCGCCAAGACCGTGCAAGTTCTGGATGGCAATGGCAACGGCCTGGCCGACGTGGGCGAAGAGCTGCGCTGGACCGTCCAGGTCGTCAACAGCGGCGCCGGCCTGGCCCAAGCCGTGGCGATCAGCGACCCGCTGGCCAGCAACCTGCAATTTGTCAGCGGATCCTTGAAAGTAGGCAACGTCGCCGCCAGCGACGCCGCCGATCTGGATGGCGCCTCCTTTGAATCCAAGAGCCGGACGGTATCGGCCAAGCTGGGCGATCTGGCGGCCGGCAGCCAGGCCACCCTGGAATTCCGCACGCGCATTACCAGCGCCCAGGGCGACAGCGCTGCCAACGTGGCCAGCAACCAGGCTAGCGTGCAGGGCAAGGGCTTGGCGCCAGAGCTGAGCGACTCGGATGGCGACGACTCCAACGGCAACCAGCCGACCGCCGTGGGCATTGGCGACAAAGCTGTGCTGGCGCAGGTCTTCAAGAACGCCCAAGACGAAAACGGCGGCCAGGTCCAATTGGGCGATGTGCTGCGCTATACCATTCAGATCAAGAACCTGGGGGTCAAGCCTTTGACGGACCTGACCCTGACCGACCCGCTGCCGGTGGGCCTGCAGCCGGTGGCCGACAGCGGCGCCGGTGCTGGCGACGTGCTGGTACCGCAGGGCGGCGTGGTGTCCTGGGGCGGCACCGCAGCCGATCAGCCGACGCTGCTGACCGTGCGCGCCCTTGCCGTTCAGCCTGGCGAGACCGAGACGGTCGTGCTGCGCGCGCGGGTGGGCGACAAGGCTGCCCCTGGCAAGGCTCTGTGCAATGTGGCAACCGCCAGCCTGAAGGCCACGGCCGACAGCGCCGCGGTGCAGTGGCCCTCTAAGGCTGCGTGCGCCACCGTTGGGGCCGTGGCCGGCGAAGGCGTCGTGCGCGGCACGGTTTTTGAAGATGTCGGCGCCCAAGACGGCGTATTCCAGCCCACCAGCGATGCGGTTTTTGCCGGCTTCCAGGTGCAGCTGCTGCCGCCCCAAGGCGAGTCCCCGGTGATTGGCGCGCTGACGACCGACAAGGGCCTGTTCCAGCTGGTCCAGGTGCCAGAAGGCGAGCAGCGGATCCGCGTGCTCAACGCCAACGGCGTAGTGTTCTACGAAGGCCTGTGGCAGTCGCCGGGGGCCCAAGGCGGCCAGCTCGACCTGCCGATCAAGCCCACCGGCCGCACCTACGATCCGCGCACCGGTGCCCTGGTGGCTGGGGTGCGGGTGTTCCTGCTGTATGACGAGGCCGATCCCATCGCGCCCGGCCAGACCGTGCCGGCGGAGCTGCTGCTTGCCGGTCAGCAGGGCCAGAAGACCGATGCCACGGGTGCCTACCTGTTTGCGCCCAAGCCGGGCCGCGCCTATCGCATTGACGTGGCGGCGGCAGCCGTGGGGCGCGCATTCCCCTCGGCCGTCAAGGCCCCAGAGCCAGGCCTTGCACTGCTGGACGGCGACGGCATGGTCGTGGCCCAGGAAATCCCAAAGCTTTCCAGCGGACTGCCCAAGTATCTGACGCGGTTTACCCTGCAGGGTCAGGTCGCGCCGCCGCCGCCGCGCCACAATCACCTGCCGGTCGACAAGATCGCCGCCATGATCCAAGTCGCAGTCAAATTGTCCAGGGCTCAAGCCCAGATTGGCGAGATGGTTGGCGTGACCGTGCGGGTGGTCAACGGCTCGACCGCGGCGATCGCCCCAGACGTGCTGACCGGCGCCGGCGGGGCCGAGCTGCGCCAGGTGCTGCCGCCCGGCTTGGGCCTGGTGCCCGGCAGCGGCAGGCTGACGCTCAAGAGAGCCAGCGGCCAGACGTCCGAGGTGCCGGTCGGGCCGCTGCAGGGCAACCTGCTGTCGATCCGCCGTCTTTCCGCCACCAGCGGCCAGCCGATCGGCCTGGAGCTGCCCCCGGGCGGCGAGCTGACGTTTACGGCCCTGGCGGCGGTGGGCGCGTCGGCGGCCATTGGCGCAGAGCTCAGTACCTTTGCCCAGCTTTACGACACCGGCGGCGGCGCTCTGTCTGAGAGGGCCAGCGCCGCGCTGCTGGTGCAGGCCGATCCCCTGTTTGACCGTGCGGGCGTGCTGGTCAAGGTCTTCTGCGACAGCAACCAAGATGGCAGCCAGCAGCCGGGCGAAGACGGCCTGCCGGGCGCCCGCATCTACGTCGACACTGGCGAGTTTGCCGCCAGCGATGCCAATGGCCGCGCCCACTTTGTCAACTTGCCGGGCGGCACCCACCTGTTCAAGATCGACGGCGACACGGTGCCCCCGGGCTCTGTGATGATCGGCGGCGGCAAGCGTGCGCTGCTGCTGACCCGCGGCTTGACCCAGTCACTGGTGTTTCCGGTGCGCTGCTCTTTGGAAGCGGTCGGGCCAGGGCAGGTCGAAGTCAGTGCCAGCCAAGACGTCTCGCCGATCAGCCAGGGGCCGGGCGTGGTCCTGGTAGAGGTCGACGCGCGCACCGGTGACATCGCCATCGACGGCAGCCTGGTGTCCGCGCGCCGGGTGCTGGCGCGGCTGGCGGTAGGCGAAGACAAGCCGACCAGCTTGGCGGCCCAGACCACCGCGGTCGAGCTGGACGCCTCTGGCGAGCTGGCCGTGTGGACGGACGGCACGGGTGGATTTTCGCGCTACGCTTTGGAGATCCTAGCCGTTTCAGAGGGCCCGCGCCGCGGCGAAGTGGTCTATGAGTCGCTGGGTAGCGGCGACCTGCCGCGCAAGATCAGCTTTGTGCTGCCCGGCAATGCCAAGGTCCTGAGCAAGTTGGAGCCCGGCAAGCACTACTCGCTGCGCGTCCGAGCAGAGAACGCCTATGGCAGCCGCGCGATCTCGGCGCCGATGGGCTTTGAGGTGCGCAAAGGCGCCAGCGGTCAGATAGCCAAGTGGAAGCTGCCCGATCGGCCGGCCGCCCTGGCTCTGAACGGTCACGCTTTTGCCCTGACCAACCAGCAGGCGCTGCTGCGAATCCTGCGGCCCCAAGACGGCCAGTTGCTGGTATCTCTGAGGCGGCTGGACAGCAGCAGCCGCGACGAGTTCATGACGCTGCCCAAGCTCGCCAGCAAAGGGCTGATTCCCAAGCCGATCTTGGTCAAAGAGCCCGCTGCCGCGGCCAAGGCCCCGGCCCCGGCCACCGCTGCTGTTGCCGCACCAGCCCAGGGCGAAGCTCCGGTCAAAGCCAGCGCGCCGCCCAAGGCGGAAGTGGCGGTCAAGGTTGAGCCGCCAGCCAAAGTTGAGGCCCCGGTCAAAGCTGAGACCCCGGTCAAGGTAGAGGCCCCGGTCAAGGTAGAGGCCCCGGTCAAGGTAGAGGCCCCGGTGAAAGCTGAGGCCCCGGTCAAGGTAGAGGTTCCGGTCAAGGCAGAGGCCCCAGCGAAGGCGGAGGCGCCGGTCAAAGCGCCGGCCCCAGCGGCGGCACGGCCCGCCAAGGCCGCAGCCAGCGAAAAACCGGCCGCCCCGGCAGCGGCCCCCCAGCCAGCTGTGGCCGTGGCGCTGGCGGTATCGGCCAGAGGTCTGCAAGTCGGCGGGCGCGAATGGATCGCGCGCGCTGGCAGCGCTCAGCTGAGCGTGCCGGCGGCGGCCATTCCGCTGGCTGGCGGCAAGGTTTTGGGCCAGGCGATGATCAACACCAGCGGCCTGGGCGATGCGCGCGAAGTGGCGCTGGTGCTGCTCAACGCCCAAGGCGAAGTGCTGTCTCGGCGCAGCCTGGGCGTGCCAGTGCCGTCCAGCTTTCTGTGGGCACCCCAAGCTGCCGGCTTGGTGGCTGGCCGCTATGGCGTGGCGCTAGAAGTCCTGCACAGCGACGGCGATGGCCTTGCCGGCTATCGCACCGCTCCGGTAGCCCTGACCCTGGCCAGCTCTGGCGCCCCCCTGCTTCCCGCTGGAGCGCCCGACAAGTACGCCCGGGCCACCCTTTTTGACGCCAAGGGCCAGCCGACGGACAGCACCCAGGAGTGGCTGGTCAAGCTGGTGGAGCCCATCAAGGCAGAGCGCAGCCGCCTGGCGATCGTCAGTGTCCACGACGACGGCCCCGGCGACGGACAAAGCCGCAGCGACCTGGCAGCACTGGCCATCGATGGCCTATTGCAGGGTCTTGGCGCGCCGCGCGACCGCTACTTGGTCACCGGCGTAGGCGCCGCCGTGGCAGACAGCAAAGCCGGCCGCGAGGCCCTGGGCCCCCACCGCATTGAGCTGCGCTGGCGCGCCGAGGCGACGAGCTCGGCAGAAGGCAGCGCCGAGCGCCTGAACGTCGCCGCCGGCCTGTGGATCGACGACCGCAAGGTCTCTGGCCCCGCCCTGCCGCCGACCCTGGAGGGGGTGCCGGGTCAGGCTAGCCGAGTCATCTGGCAGAAAGCCGGCGGACCCGCGGCGATGTGGCAGCGACCGCTGACGCCGGTCAACCCTGGTGCGCCGGCAGAGCAGGTGGCGCCAGCGGAGATGGGCCGCGACGTCGGCGGCTTTGGCAGCGATCTCTTGGACGGACTGGCCGGCGATGTGCGCGCGGCCGAGAGCGGCAAGCCGCGCCCAGCGCCAGCGACCGCCGGGATGCGCCCGGTGGTGCTCGCCGAGGGTGCGACCGATGTGGCCCTGCCCGCAGCGGCCGACCTGCAGGTGTGGCTGCCGCCGGCTGGCAAAGCCCTTGGCAGCCCCGAGATCGCAGTCCGCGGCCGTACCCGGCCCGGCAACATCATCCACGTCCAGGGCCAACCCGTAGCGGTAGCCGGCGATGGCCGCTTCTTTGCTCAGGTGCCGCTGATGCCTGGCAGCAACACCCTGACCGTGCTGTGCACCGATGCGGCTGGCAACAAGGCCACCTTGCAGCGCAACCTGCAGGTGCAAGACAGGGCCCTGTTCTTGCTGGCGATCGCCGACACGTCGCTCAGCCATGTGGCCGCCCACCTGGACGAATTCGAGCGCGACGGCGCCCGCGACTGGACCACAGGTGTGTGGCAGGCCGGCTCGCTGCAGGCCATGGGCCGCGGCGCGGTCTACCTCAAGGGGCGGATCTCAGGCAAATACCTAGGGTTGAACAACCTGCGCATGACTGCCCACCTCGACACCGCCAAGGACCCGCAGCTGGCCGATTTTGCCACCAACCTGCTGGATCCAACGCGCTTCTACCCGGTGTACGGCGACGGCAGCCAGCAGGTCCAAGACGTGCAGGCCCGCGGCAAGCTGTATGTCGTTGTAGAGGCCGACGAAGGCAAGGCGCAGTTTGGCAACTTCCGCTCAGGCATTCAGGGCTTGGAGCTGTTGCGCTATGACCGGGCGCTCTACGGTGCCCGCGTCGAGGCCAAGCTCGCCAACTCCCCCGGCGCCGAAACCAAGGCCAGCGCATTTGGCGCGCAGCAGGACCGGGCGGTGATGCGCCGGACTGACGTGCTGCGCGGCACCGGTGGCTCGCTGTTCTACTTGGCCGGGCGCGATGTGCTGGAGGGCTCAGAGCGCGTAGAGCTGGTGGTGCGCGACCGCAATTCTGGCTTGGAGTTGACGCGCCTGCCGCAGCAGCGCAACAGCGACTACACCATTGACTACCGCGAAGGCCGGCTGTTGTTCAAGTCACCGGTCAGCAGCGCCATCGACGGCGGTCTGGGCATCGGCGGCGTCGGCCTGCCCGGCGGCCACCTGGCGTGGAATGGCCAGCCGGTGTACTTGGAGGTCGTCTACGAAGCTCGCGGCATGGCAGCCGCCGACAGCGCGGCTTTTGGCGGCCAGGTGCAGCAGAACCTGGCGGGCGGCAAGGTCAGCGTCGGCGCGGCGTTTGTCCAAGAAGGGCGCAGCGACGCCGACCCGACCTACCGCACCGTGGGCGCCCACGCAAAGCTGCAGATCGCCCAGCGCAGCCAGGCCACCGTTGAGTACGCTTACAGCCAGTCGCGAGATACCCTGCTGTCGGCCTCCGACGACGGCGGCCTGACCTTTGGCACGCCCAAGTATCCAACCCAGGTGGGCGGCAACGGCGAAGCCGTCGATGGACAGGCCGTCAAGGCCCAGATCGAAGTCAGCCTGAGCGACTTTGCCGGCAAGGCGACCGAGCTGCCCAAGGGCGCCACCCCGACCGATAGCGGCCGGGTCAAGGCGTGGTGGCAGTGGGTGCAGCCAGGCTTCCAGTCGGGGGGCACCATTGCCCAGCAGGGCCAGCAGCGCTTTGGTCTGGACAGCAACTTTGCGCTGAGCAAGCAAAATGTGTTGAGCCTGCGCTACGACGGCATGATCGCCGAAGGCAAGCCCGACCTGCTGGGCGGCCCCGGCCTGCAGAGCCAGTGGGGCAGCGGCGCGCAGGCGATGTCGGGCTCTTTCTCGGCTTGGAACCGCCACACCCTGTTGCTGCAAGACACCCACAAGCTGTCGCCGCGGTGGACGGCAAACACCGGCGCCTCCTGGGGCTGGTCAGAGACCTATGGCAGCACCGCAGCGGCCCAAGAGGGAGCCCACAGCGTGGCCCTTGGCGGCGGCGCGGCGTGGCGGGTCACCGACCGGCTGACCCTGCGCGGCGACCAGCAGGTCATTGCCATGGGCGATGCTGCGCAGCTGCGCGGCTGGGGGGACCACCTAATCAGCAGCTTTGGCGCGGACTTCAAGCTCGACAAGGCGCTGGCTTTGACCTTGAACCAGCGCCTGGGTTGGGGCGGCCAAAACAGCACCGCCGCCGGCTTGCGCACCATGCTAGACAAGGACACGGCTCTGTATGCCCAGCAGCGCCTGGAAGACACACTGCAGACCGGGCGCTTGGTCAGCGCCACCGTGTTGGGCGCCGAGCAGCGCTGGGGCCAGGACCAGCTCAGCCGCGGCTTTGCCGAATACCAGGTTGATGCCCTGGGCACTGGCGCCATGAACCGCGCCGTGATGGGCCTGGGCAAGCGCTTTGAAGTCAGCCAAGGCCTGCGCCTGGATGCTGGGTACGAGCGCCAGCAGGTGTTCAGCGGGCCAAGCGGGGCTATGAGCCGCGACGCGCTGTCTTTGGGCGGAGAGTGGCTCAAGAGCGACTGGTGGAAGCTGACCAGCCGCCAAGAAGTTCGCTTGGATGCTGGCGATCCCAGCGCCGGCGGCGTGCGCAAGCTGCAGGTCCTGTCTTTGAACAACGGCCAGCTGGCGCTGAGCCGCGAGCTGACGCTGTTTGGCCGGGCCAACTACACCCGCACCCACAACCAAACCGCCGACGCCATCGAGGCCGAGGCCCTGGAGTCGACCGTGGCGGTGGCCTACCGACCCATCACCAGCAACTGGCTGAATGTGCTTGGCAAAGCCACGCGACTGCTGGAGCAGCGCCCGGCCAACGAGGCAAGTGGCGCGCAGCTGCGCTCTGACAAGCTGATCCTGGCCCTGGAGCCGAGCGCAGAATTGCCCCTGCGGCTGCAGCTCTCGCAGAAGTGGGCTTGGCAGTCGGCCACGGAGCGCATGACCGGGTCGGATGTCGATGCGACCTCTGACCGCTGGCTGTGGGTGACCCGCTTGGCGTGGCACACCTCTGATGCACTGGATCTGGCAGCAGAATACCGCTGGCTGACAACACCGCTTATCAGCGACACCAAGCACGGTGCCCTGGCCGAAGTGGCCTACCTGTTCGCCAAGGCCATTCGCGTCGGCCTTGGCTACAACTTCAGCCACATCAGCCAGTCGCCGTCTGGGTCGATTGAAACCACCAGCGATGAGGGCGGGTTCTACCTTCGCCTCATCGGCCTGTACTAGGAGCCTGTCGGAGTAATGCCGTCGCCTACGGATAACTCCCTAAAACTATTGAATCAGCCGCAGCATCCGACAGGGTCCTAGGGCGATCGTCTTGCGAGCGCCCAGGCGGGCGAAATATTGGAATTCACTTCCAATATTTCTTGCCCGACTGAAAA
The DNA here is from genome assembly GCA_903919145.1 of uncultured Myxococcales bacterium. Lineage (GTDB taxonomy): Bacteria > Myxococcota_A > UBA9042 > UBA9042 > UBA9042 > SXRM01. The sequence goes on along the minus strand of CAIXGW010000239.1, from coordinate 26 downwards.
AACGCAAAATGGCACGGAGCCTGGCG
>CAIXGW010000238.1 GCA_903919145.1 uncultured Myxococcales bacterium | reverse complement strand
TGGAGCGCTGGGTCCACGCCCTGCGCCGGCTGCGCGGCTGGTTGCCGCTGCTGTTGCTGGGGCTGCTGCTGGCGGCGGGGCAAGCCTGTTCTGCGCCCGAACGGCTGGCCCCCCGCGACCTGGTCGACGCGGGCAGCCTGCCTGGGCCCGGCGCCGATGCTGTGTCGGCCTCTGCCGATGCCAGCCCTGTGGTGGCACCTGCGCCTGCGCCACCACCTCCGCCTCCTCCACCACCTCCGCCTCCTTCATCACCTCCGCCTCCTTCATCACCACCGCCGCCCCCACCTCCACCTGACGGCGGCGGCGCCAAGAAAACCGGCGCCGGGCCCAAGCCCGACCCCAAGAAGGGCGACGGCAGGGGAGAGGGCTTTGGCGGCGGCGTGGGCGGGCTGGGCCTAAAGGGCACCGGCAAGGGCGGCGGTGGCAGTGGCGAGGGCACCATTGGCCTTGGCAACATCGGCACGATTGGCAAAGGCGCTGGATCAGGCAGCGGCTCAGGCTATGGCTCAGGCGCTGGAACGCTGGGCCGCCCGCGGGTCAAAAAGGAGGCGCCCAAGGCGGTCGAGCGCTTTGCCACGATGCTGGCCCCGGACCAAGTGGCTGTGGCCGAGCTGTTTGCCCTGGAGGTCTCTCTGACCGAGGTCAAGCTATCGGCCGATGTGCGGGTGCAGGCAGGCAAGACTACAGCGGAAGGCAAGCTGCAGCTGTTGCTGGATCCGCCTGGCCCGCCGTGGACGCTGGATGTGGCGGTGATGGCGCCGGGCTTTGAAGTCGTGGGCGGCAACCTGCAAAAGATCGAGCTACCCGAAGCCGGCGACTCGACCCCGGCGCTGTTCCAGCTGCGGGCCAAGGCCGGGTCCAGCGGCGCCGCGCCTGAGGTTTTTGCCACGTTCTGGCACCGCGGCAAGTTCCTGGCGCGGGTGGTCAAGGCCATTGCCGTGCAAGGGGCACCGGTCGCCGCCCAAGCTGGCACGGCTGGACCACCGGAGCCTGCTGCGCCAGCGCCAAGGCCTGCCGCGCCCGCGGCTGCTCGCTCTTCTGGCGCCCCCGCGCAGGCGGCGCCCGCTGCGCCCCCGATGGCCGCCACGCCTGAGTCGGCACGCCCCCCTGCCGCGGCCACTCACAGGGCCGTCAGTCCCGCGGCGTCGATGCTGCCAGGCGAGCCGGTGGCCGACCTGACGGTCTGGCTGCTGGAAGGCGGCGACCCAGAACACCCAGACATTGCGCAGATCCTGGTGCAGTCTCCGCATTTGCAGCCCACGGCGGGGACGTACCGCGCGCCCGTCGACCTGGCCCAGCGCCTGGATGCCCGCTACGCCGAGTTCGCCCGGCGCGTCAGCCGCGGGGCAGAGGCCGTGGGGGCGCAAGCTGCCGGGCCAGAGGCTGCAGGCGTCGACGGCGCGTTGGACGGCATGGACGACAAGGCCCGCACCGTCAAGCTGCTGGCGGAGTTTGGTCGCGACCTGTATCAGCAGGCAGCTCCACAGCTTTTTCGCGAGGCGCTGCTGACCCTGCAAGCCAAGCTGGGCGGCAAGCTGCGGGCCATCCAGGTCTACACCAACAACCCGCGCCTGCCGTGGGAGCTGCTGGTGCCGACGCCGGCCGGCCAGGATCCGCAGTTTCTGGGCGTGCAGTACCGGGTGGCGCGCTGGCACGTGCCCTCTCACATCACCGGCAAAGAGCGCGTGCTGATGAGGCCGCTGCCACGGCTGGAGCTGCAAGGGCTATACGTTGTGGCGCCGTCTTACCCGGGCCAGCTGACCCTGCCGGCGCAACAGGCCGAGCTGGGGGCGATTCGCCAGCACGCCAGCGGCCACTACCGCGCGGTGCCGGGCACGCTGGACGCCATGAAGACGCTGCTCTCGGGCGAGAAAGCCAAGGGTGTCAGCGTAGTGCACTTTGCCGGCCACGGTCAGGCCACTGCCCAGGCCAGCGCCGGCAAGCCGGAGTTCAAGATCCGCTTGGAGGATGCAGACCTACCTCTCAGCGACTGGCAGCGACTGGCCAGCGGCTGGGGCGGCGCCCATCCCTTGGTATTCTTCAACGCCTGCGAAGTCGGGCGGGCAGAGAGAAGCGCTGGAACCATCAATGGTTGGGGGCCAGCCGTGCTGGAATCCGGGGCCAGCGGCTACATCGGCGGGCTGTGGCCGCTGGGAGACAGCGGGGCTTCCGATGCGGCCAAGTCGTTCTACGCGGCCGTGCTGGCCCAAGGGGCGGTGTCGGTGGCCGAAGCCCTGCGCCAAGTCCGCGAGCGGTTTGTCCAGACCGGCGATCCAACCTATCTGGCCTATGTATTTTACGGCGACGTCGGGCTGGTGCTGGCCTCACCAGAGCCGGCCGAGCCGCCAAGCCTGCAGGCGCCCCCGGCCATTGTCATGGGTCCCTTGTCTCCGGAGGTCGTGCGGCGGGTCACTTTGCGCCACAGCAATAGCTTCAAGTACTGCCTGGAAGCCAGCAGCAGAGGGCCTGGCACAGCGGGCATGGCAGGGATGGCTGAGCTGCAATACGTCATTGACGCCGAGGGCAAAGTGATCAGCGCGGCGCCCCGCGAGGCGACGCTGGACCACCCTCAGCTGCTGGCGTGCTGGACGGGTCAGCTGCGCAGGATCCAGTTTCCGACAGCGACCGGCGGCGTGACGATGGTGCGCCAGCGGTTTGTGGTCGGACCCTGAGAGAGCGTGTTTGCGTTGGTTGGCGGTCGGCACCTGGATAGCTTTACTTGTACTTTCAGTGCATCCGCGCTGAGCGAAATTCGCGCCGTCCATTGAATTGGCGGGCTGTCCTAGCGCCGTCCGCTGTCACGGACGGCCCAGCCTGGGCGCCTGCGCCCGAGACCAGCCCGACTGGGCTTTGGCACAGCTGTGGCTGAGCCGTGTCACTGACCGCGCCGGCCGCCAGTGACGGCGCCCGCGCCCAGTTCCGGGGCCCCTTGCCGCGGCGCCCGCCACGCCACATAGGCCAGGAATCCAGCGTAGTACATCAGGTTGGGCAGGATGCGCAGCCCATGGCCCTGCTCCACGCCGCCCAGAATCAGCACATCGGCGCCGGCCCAGCCGAGGTACTGGGTGAGCTCAAAGGCCGTCACCGCCTGCAGCCAGCCGCGGCTGGGCCCCTGCAGCTGACGACCGCGCAATAGCCACCACAGCGCCACCATCGCCGTCTGGGCCAGCTCGTAGGCCAAGAATACCCAGCGAAGATCGGTAAAGGCTTGGGGAAACAAACGGATGCACAAGCCATGGGTCACCGGCACCACCAGCGTCCAGGCCAGCCCCGTCCACCAGCCGCGCCGGCTGCCGACCCGCTGCAGCTCGCCCAGGGCAAAGAAGCGGTAGTCGCCCAAGATGACCCACAGGATCGAGACTGGCTGAGACAGGGGATGGTCGGAAGGCACGGGCGACCAGCCGCCGGTCCACCAGGCGTCCAGGGCGATTTCCAAGCAGAACCAGGCCAGAAACAAGCGCACAGAGCGAGTCAGGCCAGAGCCCGACCGCCACAGCCACAGCGCCAGGGCGGCCGTGGCCAGCCAGCTAGCCAGCGGGTGGTGCCAGGGGCTGTTGTAGATGGCTTGCCACATGGCGACCTCAGGGAGCGGTGGTGGGCGTGGGCGTCACGGCCTGCAGGTAGGCAATGACGTCGGCGATGTGCTGGTGGCGGTCGCCAGCGGGAAGGGGCGGCGCGGGCATCTTGGCGCCGCGGCGAACCTTGGCAGGGTCGTCGATCCAGGCGGCCAGCCAGGGCCGCTGCCACACGTGGACTACGCCAATGGGATCGGCGAGCTCTGGCCCCACGCCGCCGCCCTGCCCGCCTATGGCATGGCAAGGAAGGCACCAGCCGGTAAACACAGCGGCGCCGCGCTGCTCGGCCGCGGTGGCCGTAGGCGGCAGCTGCAGGCGCGGCCAGCGCTGGGCGAGGTCAGCCAATTCGATTCTCACCGTCTGAAACGGCCAGCCGTGGTCGCCCTCGGCCCGCAGCTCGGCATCGCCCAGGCTATCCCAGAGCACGTAGTAGGGCCCAGCCTCTATAGTTCCGCCGGCTTTGGGGCGCAGCACCAGCGGCTGGCCCCCCGCCTTGGCCACGGCCAGCCAGGCTTTCCGCGCCAGCAGCCGGGCCACGGGCAGCGGCGCGGTGTAGCCGTCTTTGGCGACAAACAGCAGGTCCTTGCGCTGCCGCCAGCCCTGGCCCAGGCCGGCGTCTAGCACCGGCAGCAGAGGCAGCGCTTCAAAGGCCACCTCAGCCTGCTCAAAGGGATCCCAGACCCGCACCGTCTCCTTTGCAAAGCGCTGCAGCAATGCGCTGCGCTGCAGCACGGCCGACTGCTGGCCATCGACCAAAAAGCTCAAAGAGTCCAAGGCCAATGGCGTCACCGCCGGCAGCAGCCCAGCCGGTGGGTCGGCCTCTGGCGGCTTGCCACACCCCAACGGCCCCAGCGCCAGTGCTGCCGCCACGGCCGTGAGGGAGCGCCGCACCTTGGACAAACGCGGCTCTCTCATGACAGCCGCAAGCCGTCGTGGCCGGTGGCCCCAGCGAAAATCCCCAGGGAGTAGCTGGTGGTCGTCTCTGCCGAGGGGTCGGACGGCCCGCGGCTGCACATGCACAGGTGGCGCCCTACCGCCGTGACGACCACGCCGCGCGCGTCGCCGGCGCCGGCCATGTGCTCGGCGATCTCTTTGACCAGATCCTCTTGAATCTGAAAGCGCTTGCTGAGGATCTGCACCAGCCGCGGCAGCTTGCCCAGGCCCAGGATCTTGCTGCCTGGAGCATAGCTGATCGAAACATGGCCAAAAAACGGCAAGAAATGGTGGGCGCAGATGGACCAGAACGCAATGTCCTTGACCTGCACGATGCCAGCGTGGCGCCCGTCATCGCTGCGGGTGGTCTTGAGGATGGCGGCAGGATCGTGCTGGTAACCGTCAAGCAACTGCTTATAGGCTTTGCGAATTCTTGGCTCAGCTTCTTCGTTGTCAAACCACGCCAGCGCGCGGGGATCGTCGGTAACATTCTTGGCGAGCCAATCGACCAGGTGCATGGGGCCTCACGAGTTGGGGTGGGGGCGGGCGGACTACCCAGCGGTAGGATGTACGATCCTGGCACTTGGCTGCGGCCGTGGCTACAGCTGGTCGGCCAACCAGGGCAAACCGCAGCTGTCCGCGGCGGCAGCGCTTGCACGAATGCGCTGGCCACGCGATCCTGCCCGCCCTTTGGAGGACCCGATGGCCGCCGCCCCTACCCAAGCCCCCGCCGCCAGCCCCCAGGCGCTGCCTGACCTCGACATCGCCAGCCTGCTGGTCCGCGAGCTCAGCTTGCTGCCTCAGCAGGTCACAGCCACCCTGGCTCTGCTGGCAGAGGGGGCGACCGTGCCGTTTCTGGCGCGCTACCGCAAAGAGCGCACCGGTGGCCTGGATGAAGTGCAGATCCGCGATCTGCAAGACCGCAGCGCCGCCCTGCAGGACCTGAACAAGCGCCGCCAAGCGGTGTGGGCGAGCCTGCAAGAGCTGGGCAAAGCCTCTGAGGAATTGCGCAAGAAGCTGCTGGCGGCGACCACCAAGGCAGAGGTAGAAGACCTGTACCTGCCCTACCGCCCCAAGCGCCGCACCCGGGCGATGATGGCCAGAGAAAGGGGGCTGGAGCCGCTGGCGCTGGCGATCCTGGCCCAGGGCTTGACCGGCGATCCGCAGCGCCAGGCCCTGGGTTTTGTCGATCCCGCCAAGGAAGTCGCCGATGGGGCGGCGGCGCTGGCCGGGGCGTGTGACATCGTGGCAGAGACCCTGGCCGAGCGCGCGCCGATCCGCGCCAGTGTCCGCACCCTGGCCCTTAGGGAAGCGCAGGTGACCACCAAGACCGTGCCCAAGCATCAAGACCCTACCGATCGCTTCAGAGAATTTCGCGATTATGCCGAGCTGGCCCAGCGCATCCCCGCCCACCGCTACCTGGCCCTGTGCCGCGGCGAAGACGAGGGGGCCCTCAAGGTCAGCTATGACATCGACGCGGCGCGGGCTCTGGCGCTGATGCTGCCTCAGGCTGGTCTGCAACCGCGCTCGCCGTGGGCCGATCTGCTGCGGCGTGCGGCCGAAGATGGGCTGGAGCGCCTGCTGTGGCCCAGCCTGCAGACCGAGCTGCGCGGCGAGATGAAGCAGTGGGCCGACCGCGTTGCCGTAGAGGTCTTTGCCCGCAACCTGGGGCAGCTGCTGATGCAGGCCCCCTATGGCGGCAAGCCGGTGCTGGGCATCGACCCGGGGCTGCGGACCGGCTGCAAGTGCGCGGCCGTGGATGCCACCGGTGCTCTGCGCGGCCATGCCACCGTCTACCCCCACACCGGCGGAGCGCTGGCAGCCAAGGCGGCAGCGGAATTGGTAGGCTTGGTCAAGCACTTTGCCCCCGCCGCCCTGGCCGTTGGCAATGGCACTGCCGGCAGAGAGACAGAGGCCTTTGCCAAGCAGGCGCTGCGCGACGCGGGACTGGACCATGTGGCAGTGGTGATGGTCAGCGAAGCCGGGGCCAGCGTGTACAGCGCTTCAGACGTGGCCCGCCAGGAGTTTCCCGACCTGGATCTGACGGTGCGCGGGGCGATTTCGATTGCCCGGCGCCTGCAGGATCCGCTGGCTGAGCTGGTGCAGGTCGAGCCCAAGGCCATTGGCGTGGGCCAGTACCAGCACGACGTCGACCAGAAGCTGCTGGCTCAAAAGCTCGATGAAGTGGTTGAGAGCTGCGTCAACTTGGTGGGCGTGGACCTCAACACCGCCAGCGGTTCGCTGCTGACCCATGTGGCCGGCATTGGCCCCGCGCTGGCCAAGAAAATCGTCAGCCACCGGGCGGCCAACGGCGCCTTTGCCAGTCGCAAGGCCCTGCTCAAAGTCAGTGGCCTGGGGCCCAAGGCCTACGAGCAAGCCGCGGGCTTTCTGCGCATCCGCGGTGGCAGCCAGCCGCTAGACAGCTCGGCCGTCCACCCTGAGCGCTACCCCCTGGTCGAGCAGATGGCGACGGACCTGGGCGTTTCGGTGGCCCAGCTGGTGGGCAAGCCAGAGCTGACGGCGCGGCTGCAGCTGCAGAAGTACGCCAATGACGAGGTGGGCGAGCCGACCCTGCGCGACATCCTGGCCGAGCTGGGTCGCCCCGGCCGCGACCCGCGCGCTACCTTTGAAGCTGTGCAGTTCCGCGAGGATGTCAGGACCATGGCCGATCTCAAGCCGGGGATGCTGCTGACGGGCGTGGTCACCAACGTGGCCGCTTTTGGGGCGTTTGTTGACATCGGCGTGCACCAAGACGGCCTGGTCCATGTGTCGCAGCTGGCTGACCAGTTTGTCCGCGATCCGCACCAGGTGGTCGCCGTGGGCCAGCGGCTGCAGGTGCGGGTGCTGGAGGTCGATGCCGCGCGCAAGCGCATCTCGCTGTCGGCCAAGAAGAGCTGACCGACCCGCCTATGCTGGACGCACCGCCGCGCCAGCGCCCAGGAGCAGCCGATGACTGACCCGCAAATCCACTGGATCGAAGACGATGTGCCGCACAGCGCCCGCTGGCAGTCCGAAGCCAACCTGCCGCCGCCGACCAAGGTGGTCGTGGTCGATGACACCTGGACTGCCGATGCCGCCTACCGCCTGGCCTGCGAGGGCACGGCGCTGCTGTGGCGTGGCGACTACCACAATGCTCGCCAGCTGTTGCAGGCAATGGCCCGCCGGCTGGACCGCAGCTTTCAGCCGCCCAAGGCGGGGCGCAAGCTGTCTATTACCGATACCTTTCACCAGCACCGCCAGTCGCAGGCCCAGCGCGCCCGCACGCTAGGTCGGCTGCTGCTGCCCTTTGAGGCGGACCATCGCTTGCCTTTGCGGCGAGCCCCTGACGTGCGCTACGCCTGTCAGCCGGTGTACGGCGACCGCGACGAGCCGTATGTCGCCTCGCTGCGCGAGCTGCTGGGCCTCATTGGGGCTCAGCAGTGGCGCGAGAAGGGGGTAGAGGTACCTGCGCTTGGCCAGCGGATCCACCCGCACTACGGGGTGTTTGCGCCAATCCGCGGCGAGTACGTGGACCTGGTGGCCCAGGCGCCCCTGCCAGGCCTTGAGCTGGCGTGGGACATTGGCACCGGGACGGGGGTGCTGGCGGCATTGCTGGCCCAGCGCGGCGTGGCGCAGGTAGTGGCCACCGACCTGCAGCCCCAGGCGCTGGCCTGTGCGCAGGAGAATTTAACCCGGCTGGGCTGGCAGCAGCAGGTCGCCGTGGTACAGGCCGACCTTTTTCCAGAGGGTCAGGCGCAGCTGGCGGTGTGCAACCCGCCGTGGCTGCCGGGAAAACCCAGCTCGCCGCTGGAGGCTGCCATCTACGACCCAGACAGCAAGATGCTGCGCGGCTTTCTGGCGGGGCTGGCGGCGCACCTGCGCGACGGCGGCGAGGGTTGGCTGGTGCTGTCTGACCTGGCAGAACATCTGGGCTTGCGGACCAGAGAGGCACTGCTGGGGTGGATCCAGGCCGGCGGCTTGAAGGTCCTGGGCAGGATTGATGCGCGACCGAGTCACCCCAGGGTGGCAGATGCGCTGGACCCGCTGCATGCGGCACGGGCGGCAGAGGTGACGTCGCTGTGGCGGCTGGGCAAAGCGCAGGGATAGCAGGGTATTGGCGGCGGGCACGGTAGGCCTCACGCAGACTGCGGACGAATGGCCGGGCGCTCCCCTTCCCCCCCTTTTTCGACGCACCTTCGCGCGCAGGTTGGCTCTGGGCTGGGGTTCGCCACCACGACCGCCGTTCACCGACGGCAACCGCAAGGTTGTTAAGCAGTTCCGGGCGATCTGCCACACGGACGGCGCGCGCACGGCTACAGCGTTCCGTCGACCAGCCGCGTCACCAGCGTCCGATACGCCTTGGCCAGCAAGCGGTCGCGGGCCTTCCAGCTGGCGCCGCCGGTCGGCAGATGGGTGGCGATGACAAACTCGCGGCCCCAGCCGGGCACCGGCTTGCCCTGCGGGTCCAACACCGGCAGACAGGCGTAGCCCACGTGGACAAATTGGCCTTTGGTGCCAAGGCCCAGCTTGGAAAAGATCCGCCAGCGCCCCTGCGAGCGGGCCTGCAGATAGGCGATGTCGTGACCCGCCTGCAGGTAGATGGCGGTGTCGGCGCTCATGCCGCCCCAAGCCCCGTATTTCTTGGAGCCTTCTGCGCCGTAGAAGAGCACCCGCAGGTCCTTCCACTGGATGCCGGGCAGGCGCTGGCTGGGCTCTTCGCGGTGCAGCACCAGGCGCTTGACGGCCTCGGCCAGGGTAAACATGGAGAGGTTGTTGGCCGGACCGCTGCTCTGATCGGGCTGGACTTGGGCAAAAGTGCCGTCCGGCTCGGCAAATTTGTAGCCCAGGGCCGCCGGCGCCGCTGCGCCGTAGTTGCCGCCAAAGCTCTCTGTGGCCGGGCGCTGCAGCCAGTCGGCGTGGATCAAAGCGTTGGCCTTGGCTCGGCCGCCAATGTTGTGAAAGTACGCGCCCAAGCTGTTGGATGAATAGGGGGAGTCGTCATAGTTGACCAGGCTTGTGACCAAATCGCCAAGCGATAGCGATCCAGCCGCGGCGGTCAGTCCCACGGCGTAATTCGACTGAATCCGCAGAGTCGCCGCGGCATTGGCGGCCGCCAGGATCTTGCTGGTCGACCAGGGCTGCACCGGCTGTTCGGCCGTGCCGTTGGAGAGATAGCGGTAGTGGGGCACCCCGCCCACCCGGCGGATCGCGATCACGGCCACCTGCAAGCCCGCGGGCAGCTGGGAGGCCAGGCCCAATTCGGCCCACACCACCGCCTGCGAGCTGGGGGCGTAGGTCACAAGCTGGCCACCTTTGGTCAGGACCGTTGCCGCGCCGTCTTCTATGGGGCACTGGAGGTCGCGGTCGCTGTCGGTCGGCAGGGCCTTCTCGCCGCAGAGGTTGTCGAGAAACTGAAAATAGTCGTTGTTGGTTGTGGTTTTGCTGCAGGCAGGCGGCGGCTCTGGATCCAAGGTCGGGATCGGCGCGGGCGACCAGGCGTCTTGAGAACCGGCGCTGTCGGCGCTTGCCGCGGCATCGCTGCCCCCTTCTGCGGCCCCATCGCTGCCAGTTCCATCGCTGTCGGCCACGTCAGCGGAACCGGCGTCGGCAGCCGGGCTCGCGTCCAGCCCGGTCGGCGTCGCCCCGTTGGCACTGGTGCTATCCACAGCCGCGGTGCCATCGGCGGAGACGTCGATGTCTTTGTTGGGCGAAGGACAAAGGTCACAGCCGCTGTCGGCGGCGACGGCCGTGGTCACGGGTGCTGGCGTGGCAGCGCAGCAGGGCAGCAGCAGCGTGGCGAGTAGCGCCAGAAATTGCAGTGGCGGGGCGTTTCTTGGCATCGCCTTGGCTCGATTGCGGGTTGCGCTAGAGTGGTTGCAGTGGAGTTGGCTGTGGTGAAGCTCTGAAGGGCGGCAGCCCGTGGGCGACTACATAGCATTGTTTCGCGGGTTTTCCATCCGGGCGCGGGGGCCGTGGGCTTGCGTGGCGCGGCGGCCGGCGCGGACGGCCCACCCCTGCCCCGCGATAGTGCCGCAAGGGCGCAAGAGGGGGCAGGAACCTTGCACCTGTCTGAAGCCCATTTTCTTTGGCGATGGCTTTGCCCAAGATCGAGCCGCCGCAGCAATTGCGCGCCAAGGAGCTCAGGATGCCGATCTTCTCGCTGGTTGTGCGCTTGCACCTGCGCGATCTTGCCCGGTTTGCCCTGCTGCTGGTCTTGCTGGCCGCCGCCCCAACCTGGGCCCGCCCGGTCATCTACGTACAGCCCCTGCAACCGGCCCCGGACGCCCAGGCCTTGGCGGGGGTGGTCGCGGGTCTGCGGGCGTTCTATCCGGTCGAGGTCAAAGTGTTGGCGGCGGTGCCGCTGCCCAAGCCCGCGTGGTACCCGCCCAGGCAGCGCTGGCGCGCCGAAAAACTCTTGGATTTCCTAAGCGACCGCATGCCCGCCGACGGCGCCAAGGTGCTGGGCCTGACCGCCGCCGACATCTCGACCACCAACGGCACTATCCGCGACTGGGGCGTGCTGGGCCTTGGCACCCTGGATGGAAAAAGCTGCGTCATCTCGACGTTTCGCACCACCCGCGGGGTCAGCCTCAGCGTCGCGCGCCAGCGCCTGGCCAAGGTGGCGGTCCACGAGGTCGGCCACACTTTTGACCTGGCCCACTGCCCAAGCCGCGGCTGCCTGATGGAGGACGCGATGGGCAAAGTCGCGACCTGTGACCGCGAGGACGACCTGTGCCCGCGCTGCCGCAAGGCCCTGGCGGCCAAGGGCGTGGTGGTGCCGGAGCGGGTGGCCAAGCCTTGGCCGAGCCCGGGCGCGGCTTTGCCCAAGTAGAACGAGCTATTGAGCGGCTGACGCTGTTTTTTAGCCATTTCCGCGGCTGCCCCGCAGGGGCGGTGCGGAGGGCCAAAAAATCCGAGCCCGGTCGCCGCAGGCGGCGCGCCCCGATTCCGTAGCCGCTGCTGGGTTTTCAATGCACGGCCCAGGGAGGGCGCTGTGCTCACAACCCTTGGCTGGGTTGCAGGTATCGCTGGTACACGCCTGCTTGTCGTCGCAGAAAACGGCGACGTCGACAGGCTTGCCGCCCTGGCACAGCGCGCCCTTGCCGGGCACGTCGGCACAAGCTTCGCCGGTGGTGCAGGCATTGCCGTCGTTGCAAGGCGCCGTCGTCGCCGCAAAGACACAGCCCTTGCCAGAGTCGCAGCTGTCGACGGTGCAAGACAGGCCATCGTCGCAGCTCACGGCCTTGCCGCCAGCGCAGGCTCCGGCCGAGCAGATCTCGCCGCTTGTGCATGCGGTACCGTCGGTGCACGTTGCGCCTTCGGCCAGCGGCTGGAATCCGCAGGTCCCTCCAGTGCAGGTAGGCAATAGGCAGGAGTTGCCCAGGCTTGGACACTTGCCGGAATTCTTGCAGCCGCCGGTCTCTGGGCCAGGGTCGGGGCTGGAGTCAGCGGCGATGTCAGGGCTGGTTTCGGCGCCAGCATCGGCCGAAGCATCTGCCAGCGCGTCGGCACCGGTATCGACTGGTGTGTCGCCCGTGTCAGCGTCGCCTGCGGCGGCGGCGGCGGCGTCAGCGGCGGCATCGGCGGTTTCCGCGACTGGGTGGGCGTTGCCGTCTGCCTCGCTGTCTGCTGCGCTGTCGGCCGCGCCATCGGCAGCGATGTCCCCGGCGGTGTCGCTGTTGGCATCGCTGGCCGCGTCGGCAGCTGCGTCTGTGGCTGCGTCGCTTTGCAGGTCAGGTGCTGCGTCGACTGCTGCGTCGGAGGCGGTGTCGGAGGCGGTGTCGGCGGACACTTCGGCAGCCGCATCCGCCTGAACTTCTGGGGCATCTTCCGGCGCAGTGTCGGCCACCGCGTCCGGCGCCGTATCGGCCAGGGCGTCAGTGGAAGCATCGACGGTAGCATCCACCGTCGAGTCGACCGCATCGGTCGCGTCCCCGGAGCTGTCGGTACCAGCCGAAGTGTCGCTGTCATCGGCGATTTCTCCGGCAATGTCAGGGCTATCCGCGCTGTCCAAGACGTCCGCGCCGTCCAGAGCGTCCGCGCCGTCCAGGGCGTCCACGCCGTCCAGGGCGTCTACGCCGTCCAGGGCGTCCGCGCTGTCTGAGACGTCGGAGCTGTCGGTACCGTTACTGGCACCTGCGGTGTCGCCAGCGGTGGCGCCATCGCCGCCCGGCCCTTGGTCACCCACAGAATCGCTTGCAGCGACGCCACTTTCTTTGGCATCCGGGTCTGGCTCGCCTACAAATGCCGCGCGACCGGGCAGGTCAAGCCCGGTGCACGCCCACACCAACGAAAGCAGCGACCACAGCATGGCTCGGCGCATCAGAACCTCCACTGCAGCAAGGCACTGCGCGGCGCAAAGGCAATCGCCACGCTTGGCTCCGCCCGCTCTGGGCGCAGTGCCCACCACAGCCCCACTCCCGCTGCTGCCAAGCCCACCGCGGTGCCCGCAGCGCCCAGAAGGCCGTTGCGGATGTTGGTGTCGTTCTCAGCCTCGACATTGGCTGCGCTCAGCGCATAGGTCGATGTGCCTGGGATCTTGGCGTCATCCAAGCGCTTCTGCAGGCCCTGGCTGTCCGACAGGGCGCTCTGCCACCACAACCCACCCGCCACAGCAACGGCGGCACCGCCGGCGACCAGCGCCCACGCGGTGGCTTTGCTCTTGGCCGGGGCTGGAGCGGCGACGACGGGAAGCGCCGTTGCCGCCGGCGCCGGCTTGGCTGTGCCGCGGGTGGCGGCGATCTGCTTGCGCAGGCCCTGCGCCTCGGCGCGGTCCGTCGCATCGGCGGGCGCGCGCTGGAGGTAGAGCTCAAAGAGCCCGTCGGCCGCCACCACATCCCCACCCAAGTACACAGCTTTTGCCTGACGGAACAGATACTGCGGGCGCTCTGGCGGCCCCTTGGCCAACGCCGCAAAGAGTTCCGCCGCGACCATGTACTGCTTGTCGCGCATCGCATCCTGGGCGCTGGCCACCTGCTGGGCCACGACGCGCTCGGCCTGCGCAGTCTTGAGCTGGGCGAGCCGCTAGCGGGCCTGCACGGCGACCGGCTCATCGGGCTGGGCCGCCGCAAGCACCTCGCGGTAGTGCTTCTCCGCTTCGTCCCACTTGCCACAGGTGTGCTCGACCCGCGCGGCGTTGTACAGCCACGCCAGCTGCTTGGGGTCGGCGCGATAGGCCTCGTGATGCAAGCGGATCGCCTGCTCTAGCTGCCCGGCTTCAAAGGCGATCCGTGCCTGCTCGCCCAGCGAGGCAGCGGCCTTGCTCTTGTCGACCGCCCACGCGACCTGGGCCGGCAGCACCACCACCGTCGCTTGGACCAGCAGCCAAGTGCTAAGCAGGCACCGCGCCGCAAAATTCTGCCCCGCTCTCATCGGCAACCCCACCACGCTATGCATGGACCGCGCCAACCGCGCAGTCGCCCAATGGACCACCCCGCCCGCGCCGTGCAGCCCCTGGCCGAGGCTCTCCTAGCCGGCAGCGGCGAGCCAACGCCAGCCAAATACCCCAGTCAACCGGCAATTGTCACGTTAGTTCAAGCGTCTCTGCTCGGCATGGACAGGTTTGCACCACTGCATGCTTCGTAGGTTGAGAAGGCTCGGACGGCGGTTGGGCGTCTGCGGGCTGTCACCTCCTTGCCCTCGGCCTGGAAGCGCGGGCCCCGCTGCACTGCCTGGTCGGCGTGCTGCCGATCCTGGTCGCGCTCAGGGCAGCCGCAGGATCTGGTTCAACACGGCACCCACCTCCGCGAAGCGCGCGTCGGTCAAGCGCTGCATCGGGCGCTCCGGGCTGGACGAACAGGGGGCGGAGCTTGGCGTGTGGGGCAAAGGCGCTCTACCCAACCAGTGCCAAAGGGTGGATCTAACCACCAGCCGGGCCAGAGCCTCAGGCTGTAGCCGCAGAATTCGCTGAGGGTTGGCGGGTTGGCCGCGCCCGGATCCACGCCGCGGTCTGGCGAGCTTGCTCCTCAAACGGCGTGGGCTGAACGCTAAACTCACTGCAGAAGCGGCTGCTATCCGCGATCATCGGGCGATCAAATTGGTACATCATTTCACCTAGCTCACCCATCATCGGCGAGAACCAGCCGGCCACGGTCAACAGCCAGCGCGGCAGGATCCGCAGCTTGAGCGGCTGGCCCAGCTGGTCGGCCACGGCCTGCAGGTGAGCACGGCTGCTGCGCGCCGGCAGCATCGGCAGGTGCCAAATCTGGCCATCCGCTTGGGCGCGGGTGCCCAGGATCGCCAAGCCCTCGGCTACATCGGGGGCGTAGGCATAGCTGTGGAGCTGGTCAGGATCGGCCATCAGCTCCACGGTGGCGCCGGTGGCCAATTGTCCCAGCAGCCGCGGGTGCTGGATGGCCCCCTGCTCGACCCCTGGGCCCCAGAAATCGCTGGCGCGGCCAAAGACCACGGCCAGCTCGCCGCGGCGCTGGCGGGCCCGCAGCTCGTCAGAGATCTGTTTGCGAATTAGGCCTTTCTTGCTGCACGGCTGCTCAGGCTGGTCCTCGCGAAACGGCCCCGGCGGCAGGGAGCCCAGCATGTACAGGTTGTCCAGCACCACCAGGCGCGCTCCGGCGGCCTGGGCGGCGTCGGCCACGTTCAGCACCAGCTTGGCCAAGAGCGTTGGCCACTGATGGTAAGGGGCGTTGGTGCACTGGTACACCACCGTGGCGCCCGCTGCGGCGGCCTTGGCCTGAGCGGCGTCATAGGCATCGGCGCTGCAGACCTCCAGCAAAGGGTGGTCCGACTGCTGCTTGGACCGGCGCACCAGCCGCACCCGCAGGCCGCGCCCAAGCAAGGCCTTGGCCAGCAGGCTACCCACCTGACCTGCGCCAAAAATCACGTGAATTTGCTGTGCCGTGTCCATGAAAGTCGCCGTCAATCTGCCCGTTGTGGGCTACAGGTAGACAGTCTATCCTTGCGTCGCTGGGTGTATACAGACGCCGCTGCACAAGGGTATTGCATGAACGCAACGATGACCGTGCCTGCAGACCTGGGCGCGTTGCAGTGGGACGACCTGCGGCTGCTGCTTGCCTGTCAGCGCTTGGGCAGTCTGACGGCGGCTGCGGCCCAGCTGGGCTGCCATCCGGCGACGGCTAGCCGCAGGGTGACCCATCTGGAAGATAGCCTGGGCGTAGTGCTTTTTCGCCGCGGCAAGGCGGGGCTGGCGCTGACGCCGGCCTGCGTGGCGCTGATGCCCGCCGTAGAGGCGGCCGAAGCGGCGATCCAACAAGTTCTTCGCAGCGCCAAGGGGGTAGAGAGCGAGGTCCGCGGCGTCGTCCGCCTGTCCATGCCGCCCGGGGTCGCGGACGCGCTGGTGGTGCCGCTGCTTGGCCGGCTGCGCGACCGCCACCCTCAGCTGCAGGTAGAGATTGAGGCTTCGACCCGCTATGTCGACCTGGAGCGCGGTGAAGCGGACCTGGTGGTGCGCGTGCGTCGCCCAGAGGCCGGAGCGCTGGTGGTGCAGCAGCTGCTGGAGACGCGCCTGGCGGTCATGGGCTCGCGCGCTCAGTTTTTTGCCAGCGAGCCTCAGCGGTTGCGCGACCTGCAGTGGCTGACGTGGGACCACGACCTGGCCCATCTGCCCCACACCCGCTGGCTGAGCAGCCACATCGACGACCGGCAGATCGCCCTGCGCTGCAACGCCCAGTCAGCCCTGATGGCGGCGGCGACGCGCGGCTTGGGCGTGGTCCTGTGTCCAGTAGTCGAAGGGGCGCAATACGGCCTCGCGCTCGTGCCGCTGATGGCGGCTGACCAGCAGGCCGTGGCCACGTTGCCCCCTGCGACGCTTTGGCTGGCTTGCCACAGCGCCTTGCGCCAAGTCCCGCGGATTGCGGCGGTCTGGGCGTTCTTGCGCGAGGAGGTCGCGGCGATGCGGGCGGAGGGGATGGCGTTGTAGGGTCTCCTGCGCAACGCGCAAGCCTGCTACGTCGGCAGCAAGCTTGGCCTTTGGCGAGTCGGCGCGCCGACCGAATGCGATCAGCTGGGCAATTGTTCTACTGTTTCCGCCGCGAGCCTGGCCGCTGGCCATCCTGAGCGGGATCCAGGGCGGACTGTAGCCGACCTGTCGTCTCGCTGCCGCCGCGCCACTTTCAGGTTGCCCGATGGCGAGCGCCGCGCTAGGAGCCTGTCGGGATAATCCCCGCCAGGCTCCGTGCCATTTTGCGTTTTTTTCAGTCGGGCAAGAAATATTAGAAGTGAATTCCAATATTTCGCCCGCCTGGGCGCTCGCAAGACGATCGCCCTAGGACCCTGTCGGA
>CAIXGW010000237.1 GCA_903919145.1 uncultured Myxococcales bacterium | reverse complement strand
CTATGGGTGAGCCGGGGTGGTTCAAGCCGCGCGACGCCCGGGGCTCGGCCCTGCGGGTAACGGTCGCTTGCCCGGGGGCTGGCTGGCGTGGGGGTGGGCGAATTCCGTAGCTATCCTGCGGTGTAGACAATGCCTTGGTACCTGTCTGCACCCAACGCGCCAGGGATGAGGGCCCGCTAGGGGGGCGTCCGACGCCCCTTTTTGCCAGCGCAGGGGCGCCCTAAGGGGCGCATCCGGCCGCGAGCAAAAAGCCCCAGCCCGGTCGCCGCAGGCGAGGCGCCCACACCAGACCTGTGCCGCCATGAACATCGGCGTCTGCTGGGGCTGGCAAAACCCCGAGCAAGGCGTGAAGAAGGCCCCGGTCTGCCTTGAAAACATCCCAGGAAAGCCGCCGAGCTGCGTCTACACCTGCGAGGACCTGAAGTACAGCGAGGAGTACGGCAAGCCGCCGTGGCGGAAATAGGCGCACGAGAATCCGGCCGGTTCTTGTCCACGGGCCTTGGCTACCGCTGCTGGGTCTATTTTCCGTACCCCAAACCACGTCCGTTCCGGAAGCCGGAACGCACTTGGGGTTTGGGGTACCAAGCCCTACTGACACCGCCGCGGCCCAAACGGCAGGGTCTGGTCCTGGGCAATCCCAAGCTCCATCACCGACAGATGGCCAGTCTTCAAATAGAAGTGACTCTCCTCTGGCGTGCCGCCGATGTGCGCCAGGTTACCCGGCCCCGTCTCATGCCCGGCCGACACCACCACCGCGCGGTCGGTGCCGGGCAGCCGCAGGATCATCCGCGTGCCGGCCTTGGGCCGCGCCGCCTTGGTCCAGTACATGTTGACGTACCAGCCTTCTTCGAGCACCGGAAAGGTCGTGGGCGAGAAGATGCCGGCGCCATAGAACGTCCCGCCGCCTTCCTTGGGCGCCCACACCTGGCTGCGATGCATGACGAGCCCGGTCTTGGCCTGAGAAAGCTGATAGTGCGCCGCCAGTTCTTCGGTATAGGTCTGCGGATAGGGCGGCGGCTCGGCGTCCGTGACCAGGTGCGCCTCCATCACGATCGGCCCGGTGGCCGGCATCTTGAGGGCCTTTCCGCCGTCATTGACCCGCGCCATCTCGCCAGACAGCATCGCGCACGGCCCCTGCGACGGCAGGTACAGGCCGATTTCCAGCTGATAGGGCCCGGCGAGTGCCTTGCCGCTGCTGACAAAAGTGTCTACGGCGATCCAGTAGGTGCCGGGCTGCACGTCGAAGCGGGCGTGGTGGTCGCCGCGGTCCAGGCACTGGCTGGCTGTGGGGCCGCTGAGGAGGTGCACGTCCACGTCGGTGGCGGCGTCATCGGTCACCGCGACGGACAGGAAGCCGGCGGCGGGCACGACCACCCGGTAGAGCTGCTCGGGACCGCTCTCGTCGGCGCCAGGCTTGCAGCTGTAGGCGTTGAGCTGGCTGACACCCAGGGCTTTGGTATTGCCTTGGTGTACAAAGGGAAACGTGTCTACGCAGACGACTTGTGCCGGGCAGGCCGCTGCATCTGCTGAGGCGGTGTCGCTAGCTGGCGCGGTGTCGGTGGGCTGGGCCGTGTCGGTGGGCTGGGCGGTGTCGGCAGGGCTAGCGGCGTCGGTGGGCTGGGCCGTGTCGGTGGATTGGGCGGCGTCGGTGGGCTGGGTGGCGTCTGAGGATTGCTCAGAGGCTCCATCGTCGGTAGCGACGGCAGTGTCGGCGACCTCGCTCGGCCCAGCCACATCCACGTAGGTTCCGGCCGTGGCGCCGCCGCTGTCGCAGCCGATCTGTGCGCAGAGCAAGGCCATCAAGAGCGAGCGCAAGGTCGGCGGCATGGGCAATCCTCCAGCGGGCCGTAGTAGTGTGGCGTAGCTGGGCCATCAACGCTACCCGGTGCGCGGCCTGCCCTGGCGGCCCAGCGCCCAGTGGGCCGACGCTGCGCGGCTCAGTGCCGCCACCGCCGGTCGTGCTGCGGATCAGCGGCGTGGGTGTAGGAGGGCCCGTCGCTGTAGTGCTTCTGGTGATGGCGGTAGCGCTGGTGGCCGTAGTCTGGGCCGTGGCGGTGCCGCTGGCCGGGCCCGTAGGCATACTGGGCCGGCGCCCAGGCGCGTGTACCGCAGGACTGCACGACAAAGCCGCCCTTCACCCACACCCACTGCTGCGCCGGAGGGGGCGGCGGCGGTGCAGGGTAGGCGGCGGGCGGTGCGGCATAGACCACAGGGGGCGCCGCAGCGTGCAGATGGACCGCGGACGGCGGCGGCGCTGGCGGCGGAGCGTAGGCCACCGGCCCCGGCAACGCCAGCGCCAGTGAAAGGTGCAGCTGCGGCCGCCAGCCGGCCGGCCGGGCAAGCGCTGGGGCAGCCTGCAGCGACGAACCCAACAGGACGACAACCAGAAAAGACAGTAGACGCAATGACATAGGACGCCCAGAAGGCGGCGGAGTGAAGCGTTTTCCGCGGTCTGTATGGCCATCGCACCAGGCGGCGAACGCTTCACGACTTCGGTGCGATTTGGCCCTGGGAGGGGCCGGCTGGCAGTTGCCGAAGTGCCAGTGCTCCAGTAAGATAGCCATCCCTAAGCGTTCTTGCGGAGATGCCTATGTCCAGGGGCCTGTTGCTGCCCCTTGCCCTGCTGCTGGTGCTGGCCACCCTGCCGAGCTGCGACAGCGAAGAACCCGCCGTCGCCACGGCCGATGCGGCTGTCGGCGCTGACGGTGACGGTGATACAGGCCAAGACACTGGGGATCCTGCCGATTCGGATGCCAGTGGCGGTTCGGATGGGAGCGGCGACAAGGATGCCACAGCCGATTCTGATGCCAGTGGCGACAACGATGGGCCGACGGATGCGGCCAGCCCTGCCGATGTAGACGCTGCCGACGACGCGCTCAGCCCCATGGACGCGGCCGAGGCCGGCGCCGACACCGTCACCCCGCTCCCGCAGTGCGCCACCGCCGACGATTGCCCTACGCAGAACCCATGCATGATAGGCAGTTGCACGACAAAGGGCGCTTGCGCCTACGCTGCCAAAGCCGACGCCAGCCCCTGCGACGACGGCAACCCCTGCACCGACGACAGCTGCGACCCAAAAAAGTCAGGCTGCACCTACGTTTTCAACACCAAGCCCTGTACCGACAGCGTGGGCTGCACCAAAGGCGACACCTGCAAGAGCGGCGCGTGCGTGGCGGCGACCACCCCGCGCTACTTTGACAAGACCTTGCAGATCAGCGGCAATTCCTATGAGGGCTGGGACGGCGTGGTCGCCCTAGCCGACGGCAGCTTTCTCGCCACCGGCCGCGCTGCTCCAGCCAATTGTGGTTCCTGGGGCTGCCAGATGGGCAAGAAGTGGGACTCGCTGTTGGCGCGCTACGACGCGGCCGGCACCCTCAAGTGGCAGACCTCGGTCGACTACGGCAGCTACTCGGCCGGCGACGCCGAAGACTGGCTCAGCCATCCGCAGCTGCTGGGCACCGGCAACGTGGCGGCCATCGGCACCAAGGGCGACAACGCCAAGCTGCTGCAGTTCCAGGTGCTGGTGGTGCAGCCCGCCGACGGCAAGGTGGTGGGTCAGTACGTGTTTGAGGGCCCTGGACAGACCACCGCGCGCGACGACGTCGGCCGGGCGCTGGCGCGGGCGGTGCTGCCCGTCGGCGAGCGTTTGGCCTTTACCGGCACCCAGACCACGGGGATCTCCGGCATGGGCAAAGAGGTGGTGGTCGGCCGCCTGGCTATTGACGGCACTGCCGATTTTGTGGCGCGCTTGGACGAGTATGCCGACCAGGACGTCAGCGACATCAAGTTCTTGCCCAACGGCTGGGTGGTCACTGTGGGCACGACCTGGCACACCGCGGGCCCTACGGATTGATCGCAACCTGAAAAACCGTCGTCACTCCCATGCCTTTGAGGGCTGCCACCACGTCTGCAAAGCCGCGAATGAAGGTCTGCCAGCCGGGGGCACCGTTTCGTTTGAGGTGGCCGCCGATGCTGGCGATGCCCAGGTAAACCTGCTCGACGGTGGCTGTTGCTCGCAGAGCAAGCTGGGGTGCTAGCCGCCGCACCGCGGTCACCACGGCCGGCGAAAACAGCTTGCGCCACTGGAGATTGGGCGCCTCGGCCACGGTGGTTTGTATCCGCAGGAGGTACCAGGCCACGGGTAGAAACAGCGCCAGCGCAACCAGCAGGGCCTTGGCGCTCTCCAGTTGGCGGCGCTCGTACTTGCAACCCTGCTTAAGCGCACGAAAAAGCTCTTCGATGATCCAGCGACGGCGAGAACACGTCACCACGAACAGCTGCTGTGCCAGGGTCTCGATGGGCAGCGACGTCACGAGGACCCAGTGGATGGGCGCCTCACCGACCGGTGGGTCTAGCTCAAGAATCTCAACAATGTTCATGGACAGTCGCTCAGGCAGCACCGACCCGAGAGGATTGTACGCGGCCCCCGCGTCCTTGTGGTCCGCACGGACCAGTTCGAGGGTCTTGGCGCGGAACGACAGGCAGACCTTTCGGGCTTGGCGCGACGGGTGGGTCTTTTGCGCTTTCTTGCTGCGGTTTTCTGCTCTGCGCGCGATCATCGCTGTGACTGAGCCGGTCCATGGGGTCGCCGCCAGGGCATCGGTCAAGGACAGGCGCGGCTTGCGGCCTGCTGCAAGTTGGTCCAGCGCAGCCCGGACGACAAAGTCCAAGCCACAATAGCTCATCCACGCCAGCATGTTATAGCGGCCCAGCTCGCCATCTCCAGTGTGAATGACCTGCTGCTCCAGATGAGCAAGTAGCTCTCCGGCCCGCAGAATGCCATCGCGCCAACGCTGCATTTCGTTGTCGTAGAGGCCGCCGGTCGCCCCCCAGAATTCCTTGGACTTGGCATCGGTAGCCTCGTCCTTGCCGATAAATGCCTATAGCGCCAGGGTTCCAAGCGGCGTCGCCCGCTCATCCAGCCCGACCGCAAAGCTGACATGCGCATCAAAGCCCTGCTGACGAGACGACTTCGTTCCGAGACCTTTGCGGAGCTTGTCGGAAAAATACAATGGAATACATAGCTCTGTAGTGTCATGCGCGACCAGCACAGGGCTCTGCTGGGCCGCCGCGCGCTGGACAGTCTTGCTGGCGTGCGCGTCGACAATAGCCCTGGGTTTGGCGTTGTCGTTGCTGCAAAAGCGATAGGCCGCTTCCAACTCGCTGTCGTTGCTCCAGGTTTGCGGGAAGCTGCGGTCTGGGCTTCGGGCTAGGTCTGTCAACATCGTGCGGGCTCTGCGCTCGATGCGCGCGTCCCCTAGGTCCAACGATGCCAACTCTTCACCTGACTTTCGATCGCATCGGGAATTTCCTAACAGCCTCCGGAGTTTGTAGCTCTGGAGGTGAAGTAGATGCTGCAGTTGGACGAGCGAAATTGGGCGAAGCGGATGTTCGCCGGTGCGCAGTTGG
>CAIXGW010000236.1 GCA_903919145.1 uncultured Myxococcales bacterium | reverse complement strand
GCCTGGTCAAAGGCAAAGATCTCCTGGGTGGTGATCATGTCGCTCTCCATGCCGGTGATCTCCTGCAGGCTGATGACCTTGCGCTTGCCGTCACTGAGGCGCGCCACCTGGATGAGCACGGTCAGGGCTGAGCTGATCTGCTGGCGCATCGCCTTGGTCGGCAGGTTCAGGCCGGCCATGCCGATCATGATCTCCAACCGGGCCAGGGCGTCGCGCGGGGTGTTGGCGTGGATGGTGCCCATCGAGCCTTCGTGGCCGGTGTTCATGGCCCACAGCATGTCGATGGCTTCGGCGCCGCGCAGCTCGCCCAGGATGATGCGGTCGGGGCGCATGCGCAGGCTGTTGCGGACCAGCTGGCGCTGCGGCACTTCGCCCTTGCCCTCGATGTTGGGGGGGCGGGTCTCCAGCCGCACCACGTGAGGCTGCTGCAGCTGCAGCTCGGCGGCGTCTTCAATGGTAATGATGCGCTCGCTGGCCGGGATGAAGTGCGACATGGCGTTGAGCAGGGTGGTCTTGCCCGTGCCGGTACCGCCCGACACCAGCAGGTTGATCTTGGCGCGCACGAGGCCTGAGATGAGCTCAGCCATGTCGGGCGTCAAGGTCTTGATCCGCACCAGGTCTTCCATCTGCAGCGGAATCACGGCAAAACGGCGGATCGACAGGATCGGCCCGTCTACCGCCAGCGGCCGGATGATGGCGTTGACGCGCGAGCCATCGGGCAGGCGGGCATCGACCATGGGGCTGGACTCATCGACGCGGCGGCCAACGCCAGAGACGATCTTGTCGATGATCTTGAGCAGGTGCGCGTCATTCTCAAAGTGCACGTCGGTGAGCTTGAGCTGGCCGGCGCGCTCTACGTAGACCTGCCGCCAGGTGTTGACCAGGATGTCAGACACCGTTGGGTCGGCCATCAGCGACTCTAGAGGGCCCAGGCCCAGGACTTCGTGCTGAATGTCCGACTGCAGGGTCCGGCGCTCGGCCTCATTGATCGGCACCGCCTCTTCGGCCAGCAGGCGCTCGACGGCGTTTTGCAGCTCGACGTTCATCTGGTCGGCCGGCAGCGTCTCCAGCACCCGCAGGTCGATGCGGTCCAGGAGTTTTCGGTGGATCCGCGCGCGCAGCTCGTTGTAGCGTTTGATGTCCGTTGCCGGGTTCATCCGCGCCGAGTTGGTGGCGGGATCGACATCCAGCGTGCCAGTCTGGAGGTGTTCGCGAAGTGACATGGCAGTCCTCCTGTGCGACGGTCGAGCGCTGCAGACAGGCCGCAGCTGCCTTTGAACCGTCAGTGATGGTGCAGCAGGTTGGAAAACCAGCCGGGCTTCTTGGCTTCGGGCCGGTCAATCAGCTCTGCCGCCATCGCCTCCAACCCCTTGGCCACCGGGTCGCGGTGGGCAAAAGACGCCAGCGGCATGCCCTGGTTGACCGCCGCCGACACCGCCGCGTAGCTGTTGGGCAGGGTGCGGTGGACCTTGGCGCCGACCGCCAACTCAATGTCTTCCAGCTGGATCTCGCCGCCTTTTTGGTAGCGGTTGACCACCAGCCGCAGCTTGTCTGTCGAGTAGCCCAGGGCTTGCAGGGCTTCGACGGTGCGCTTGGCATCGCGGATGAACGGCAGGGTCTGCTGCATCACCAGGTAGACGTAGTCAGCGCTGTCCAGCGCCTTGATGCTGAGGGCGTCCAGCGCCCGGCCCATGTCGAGCAGCACAAACTCGTAGCGGTGGGCCGCCAGCTTGATCACCACGTCGATCTGGTCGGGGCGGATCTGCGCCGCGCGCTCCAGGTCTTCGGGAGCCGGCAGCACCGAGTAGGTCGGCAGCACTTCGCACATCGACGATGCCAGGAAGGCCGCGTCCAGGCGCGACATGTTGTCGCTGACCACGTCCGCTAGGGTGCTGGTGGGGACCTTGTCGGTCACAAACAGCGCGGCGTCGCCAAACTGCAGGTTCAGGTCCAGCAGGCAGGTCTTGGCCCCCTGCTTGCCCAGGGCATAGCCAAGGTTGGTGGCCAAGAACGTGGATCCACTGCCGCCCTTGCAGGCCATAAACGCCAGGATCTTGCGCTTTTCGTGGGGGGTGACGATGTGCACCACCTTGTGCTCGATCCGCTCGACCGCATCGCGCAGCGCCTCTGGCGCCAAAGGCAGCCGCAGCACGTCGCGCACGCCGCTGCGCATGGCAGAGATCAGAAATTCTGGCGTCACGTGGGCGCTGAGCAGGATTGTCGGCAGGCCTTCGTGCTCGCCCAGGATCAGCTCCAGCCGCTCAAGGTCAGCGGTCTTGTGAACGACGCTGTGGATGACCAGCAGGTCAAACTGGTTGCGGTCCAGGATCCCGTCCAGCGCCTCCAGCCCGCCGTCAAACAGCGACAGGGTTCGGCGGGTCGGGTCGGCCAGATCCAGGACCTGCCGCACTTCCTCCATCTGCCCCTGCTCTACGGCCAGAATGGCCACCCGTTGAGGCTGAGAGGGCTGCCGATAGGCGATGTCTTGCTTGCCAAACATGGGGCCTCCGTCGCTGTTGCGGGCCGCGCCGTCCCCTCGGTGGGGCGCTGCAGTCTTGCCGCGTTCTACCTACTGACCTGAACCGCCACCAATGGCGCCAATGGCCGCTCCAGTACCCTTGGGCGCCTGCTCGTAGGACTCAAAGTACCGCTCGAGCACCCCTGCCGCCGCCCGCCCTTGCAGGCCGTCGGGATCCTCTTGCAGCAGCTTGGGATCGGTGTGCAGAGCCTGGCGCTTCTGGGCGTTCTTGACCGCCTCGCCAAACTGCGCGTCCAGGTTGGGGCTCAGGGCACAGCCGCTTAGCTGGGCGCTGACGCCAACCGCCAGGACCACCGCCGCGCTGCGCCAGGACCGCAGCCATCGCCAGGTCGGGAAGAGTTGCCGTTTCATCGTGTCCTCCTATCGGTGGCCCGAGGCTTTGCCACT
The DNA here is from genome assembly GCA_903919145.1 of uncultured Myxococcales bacterium. Lineage (GTDB taxonomy): Bacteria > Myxococcota_A > UBA9042 > UBA9042 > UBA9042 > SXRM01. The sequence goes on along the minus strand of CAIXGW010000236.1, from coordinate 332 downwards.
GGCCATTTCCCCGGCGCTGAGAGGGCCAGGGGGCTGCTGCGTCACTTCGCCGCGGGCTTGGCACCCTTGGCCTTGTCGGGTTCTTTGGCCTTGTCGGCTTCTTTGGCCTTGTCTTTGTCCTGGTCCTCGCTGCTGCCTTCCAGCTTGCCGCCTAGCAGGATGCCGGCGCGGCTGGGCTCGACAAAAGAGTCGGTGGGCAGCCTGGGCGGCCGCACCAGGGCCCGCGACAGCCGCGGCGTAATGACCACCAGCAGCTCGGTCTTGTTGGACTGGTAGTCGGTGCTGCGAAACAGCAGGCCAAGCAGCGGGATCTCGCCAAGGATTGGGAAGCG
>CAIXGW010000235.1 GCA_903919145.1 uncultured Myxococcales bacterium | reverse complement strand
GTGTGCGCACCACGCTTCCACTCAATATTCCGTGTAGCAAATAGGAGGGAGCCGCATCGCTTATGTATTCGGATGTAGCAATCAGTTCAATTACAACTCCTATCACCCCCAAGCCAAGTGCAACTTTCCACTCCTCTCCGCGCCACATACTTGAATAGCAGACCATCAGGCAAGTGGAATCGAGTAGGAGGCGGGGTCACCCCCGCCGTCCTCTCACACCACCGTACATACGGTTCCGTATACGGCGGTTCCTGCCTACTGACCAACAGCGTCAGCGAGCTTGGTTCCGTTGATGTGTCGCCTGCGGTATCTAAGCGCCCAGACCGGCCCTCGGAGCTTCCGGCTCCTACCTCCTGATGGTCTCGACCCCCGCTACGCGGAGTTTCTGCTTTACGCTCCAACAGAGATCACACCCGACTATCCACTCATGGCAGGTTCAGCCCTTCGTCACTCCGGTTTTGAGCAACTACTACGGCGTCGGCTGACTTCTGCTCGCCCATCCCGTCATCTCACGATGCCGGTAGCACATGGCAGGCTGAACAGACCTCCCAGGGTAATTCGCGCGACCTTCCTGCTTATGCCTGTCGGATATACGTCGTAGCGTTCCGTGCAAGTATTGGGCCTTGACGATTATGGCCGCCTTACCCCGCTACGCCGCCTCATTGCGGATTTCGGTGAACGTGACCGCTCATTTCGCTAACAACGTGACCGGTGCCTCCACCCGATTGCGCGGGGTTTAAATTCTAACCGCATCGGTCACGATGCGGCTTCTTCCTCTGTGTTTTTCCGCCGCAGCGACTCACCTTTCATCACGATTCGGTAGGCGTTGTGCACCAGGCGATCAAGCAACGCGTCGGCCAGCGTGGGATCGTTGATCCAGCCGTGCCAGTGTTCGACGGGAAGCTGGCTGGTCAGGATGGTGGAGCGGCTGCCGGCACGGTCGTCGATCACTTCCAGCAGGTCATGCCGGGCGTTTTCCTCCAGCGGGGCCAGGGCCCAGTCGTCCAAAATCAACACGTCGACCTTGGCCAGCTGTTGCAGGGTGCGCCCGAAGCTGCCGTCGCCGTGGGCGATGCGCAGTTGTTCCAGCAGGCGCGGGGTGCGCATGTACAGCGCGCTGTAGCCCTCACGGCAGGCCTGGTGGCCCAGGGCGCAGGCGAGCCAGGTTTTGCCGACGCCGGTTGGGCCGGTCAGCAGCAAGTTGTGCTTTTGGCGGAGCCAGTCCCCGCTGGCCAGGGTTGCGATCAGGCGCTCGTCCAGGGCGCGGCCACGGCGGCGGTCGAGGTCTTCCAGGCAGGCGCTGGCGTACTTGAGCTTGGCCTGTTTGCGCAGTCGCTCCAGGCGCTTGTTGTCACGCCAGGCCAGTTCGCGGTCGAGCAGCAGGCCCAGGCGTTCATCAAAGCTCAAGCTGTGGCTGGCTGGCAGCGTCCACTGCTCTTCCAGCGCTCGGGCCATGCCGCCCAGCCGCAGTTGGTGCAGCTGGCTCAGGGTGTGTTGGGTCATCATCGAACAGCTCCTCTTGGGTGTAGTAATCGGCGCCACGCACGTTCTCGTGGCTGCTGGGCGGTGCCGCTGGCGTTGCGGGCTTGGGCAGTGGTTGTTGGTCGAGCCCTTGCTTGAGCAGGTTGCGCACGGTGCGGCCGTTGAGGGCGCGCAGTTGCACGGCGCGGCTGGCCGCCGCTTCCAAACGCGCGTTACCGTACTGACGCGCCAGCGAGAGCAGGCCCAGGCAGGCTCGGTAGCCCATCTCGGGGTGCGGTTTGTGGGTCAGTTGGTGTTCGACGATCTGCCGAGTCTGTGGGCCGATCCGCTCGCCCCAGTCGAGCAGACGCTGCGGCGTCCACTCGCGGTGCGCCTTGTGCGAGGCCGGCATGTGTTCGCTCTGGGTGCTGTAGGCGCCGCGCCGCTGCAGCCGCAGGTGGCTGGCGACCCGCCGGTTGCCGTGCAGGACTTCCACGGTATGCGCGCTCAGCCGCACATCGACGCTCTGCCGGGCCAGGGCCGAGGGCACGCTGTAGAAGCCGCCGTTCACTTCGATGTGGTAGTCGATGTTGACCTTGCAGCGCTTGAAGGTCACCACCTCGTAGGGATGCAGCGGCAGCGGCCGCAGCACCGGCTGATCGAGGCGCTCGAACCACTCCCGGCGGCAGCCGTCGAGCTTCTTGAACGGACGCTGGTTCAAGTCCTCGAGCAACTCGGCAATCGCCTGGTTGAGCGCGTGCAGGCTGAAGAACTGCTGGTGGCGCAGCCGCGCCATGATCCAGCGCTCGACGACCTGCACCGCCACCTCGGCCTTGGCTTTGTCCTGCGGCTTACGCGGCCGCGCCGGCAGCATCACCGTGTCGTAATGCCGGGCGCACTCCAGCGCCGCCCGGTTCAGGCCCGGCTCGTAGCGATCGGGGTGGGCGATCAGGGCGCGCGGGTTGTCCGGCACGACCATCTCGCTGACCCCGCCAAAGTAGCTGAACGCCTGGCCCAGCGCGGTCAGCCAGTCCACCTGGGTTTCCCCGGGCGTGGCGCAGGCATAGGTGTAGTTCGAGGCCCCCAGCGCTGCGACGAAGATATGCGCCCGGCTGATCTCGCCGGTGGCCGGGTCGATCACCGGCAGGGTCGGGCCGGCATAGTCGATGAACAGCTTCTCGCCGGCCCGGTGCTGTTGGCGCATCGAACGTTTGAGCGTGCTGGCGTAGCGGCGGTAGTGTTCGACGAACTGGGTATAGCGGTAGGTCGGCTGCTCGGGATGGGCGGCGACGTACTCCTCCCACAGCAGCTGCAGGGTGACGCCCTTGCGCCGCAGTTCGCGGTGGATAGTGATCAGATCCGGCAGCACCCGCTCACCGCGCGTGTGGCGCACCTTGGCGGCGGGCAACAGCGCCGCCGCCAGAGCGACCTCATCCAGCACGGCCAGCGCCGGCCACTCCAGACCTGTCTCACTGGCCGCCGTGACGTACTTGCTGACGACGCCCTTGGACAACTGCAAGGCCCGGGCGATCTTCTCGTGAGAGAGGCCTCCCTCAAACTTGAGACGCAGACATTCTTTGATATTACGCATGGTTACTCGCTGCGCCGCCATTCCTCTACTCCCCAAAAACGGGCGAGGGTGACGGTCGCGTCAGGTCATGCGCAACGGGGTGGAAGTATTTCGCTAAGCCGTGACCAGCCATTTCGGTAAGTCGTGACCGCCTGTTTCGGAGCAGGCTGGAAATCGGTCACGCTGATAGCGAAATGAGCGGTCACGCGTTAGCGAAATGGCCGGTCACGATCTACCGAAACAGCCGGTCACGGTGGGCCGAAATACGCAGACGAGTCATAGCGCTCTCGATTTTCCAGCGTATCGGGCGTACGCCAAACGACGCCATCGACACTCAGCAAGCGTAACCCTGCCCAGGTCGGGTGATCAGCGGCTTCATGCCAACACT
>CAIXGW010000234.1 GCA_903919145.1 uncultured Myxococcales bacterium | reverse complement strand
GGCGCCGCTGCCGCACGCCCCGTTGGCATCGCAGTACTCACCAGTCGTACACACGGAAGCATCGTTGCAGGTGACCGGCATCCCGCGCTCGCATGCGTACCACGGCTGGTTGTAGCCCGTGGGCGGCAGGTCATTCCACTTGCCGGCGGCCGACCAGACGTGCACGTAGTCTTCCAGGCCGCCCGCATTGTCGGGTTGCCCGGCGTCCCAGTTGAAGTAGGTCGTCGCTGTGCCATCGGCCCACAGGTACTTGCCTTCGGTGGTCACGTCGTTCAGACCAATCCAGTACGAGGCAAACACGCCTCCGTTCAGGGATTTCTGGTAGGCCAGCACCGCGTCGCTCTTGGTCTGATCGCCAATCTTGACCAGGTTGCCGCCCCAGGTCTGGCACGCGGCCTGGGCGTTGACCCAGGTGATGCCGCCGACAGCCGCCTTGGTGAACTTGACGCAGGAGCCGCCAATGTCCTTGCCGTCGCAGGTGGGCACGCCAGAGCCGGGCTTGGCCTTGTAGACGCAACCGACGGCCTTGTCGCAGCTGTCCAGCGTGCACTCTTTGTTGTCATTGCAGACGATGGACGCACCAGCCTTGCAGGTGCCAGCCGTGCAGACGTCATTGCCGGTGCAGGCATCGCCGTCGGTGCACTTGGTGTTGTCGGCCACTGGCGTGTAGATGCAGCCCTTGACCTTGTCACAAGTGTCCAGCGTGCAGGCGTTTTTGTCGTCGCAGACCACGGTCTTGCCGTTGGTGCAGTCGCCGGTTGCGCCGCACCACTCGCCGCTGGTGCAGGCATTGGTGTCGTCGCAAGCGACTTCGGTCGGGCGCTCGCAGACGTGGCAGCCGTAGACGTAGGTGCCGCTGGTGTCATTCCAGAAGCCCGCGTTGCCACCGGCAAAGTAGGCGCCCACATAGTCCTCATTGTTGAGGTTGTTGGGCTCTCCGGCCGTCCAAGCGGTGTAAGCAAAGGCAGAGCCGTCGGCCCAGGTGTACTTGCCTTCGGCAGCCGCGTCCGACAGACCAATGGCGTACAGCTCCGTCGAGTCGCAGTTGCCCTTGGCGTAGGACTGGACCTGCACAATGTTGTCCTTGGTGATGGTTACCAGGTTGCCGCCCCAGGCCTTGCAGGAGCTTTGGGCATTGACCCAGGTCATGTCGGTTGTCACGGCTTTGACGCACTTGCCAGCGATGACGGCGCCGTCGCAGGGCGGGGTGCCCGAGGCGGGCTTGACGGTATAGACGCAGCCCTTGACGGTGTCGCAGCTGTCATTGGTGCACGGCTTGTTGTCATTGCACACGGTGGGCTTGCCGCTGCCGCACTTGGCGGTGGTGCAGACCTCGCCGGTCGTGCAGGGATTGGTGTCGTCGCACGCGGTGCCGTCCTTCAAGCTCGCCGCCACGCAGCCCACGGCTGGGTCGCAGGCGTCCAGGGTACAGACGTTGCCGTCGTCGCACTTGACGGTCGGCGCGCCCGCGCACACACCGGTGGCGCCGCAGATGTCGCCGCTGGTGCAGGCATTGCCGTCGCTGCAGGTCACGGGCATCGGCCGCTCGCAGGCGTACCAGGCCGGCGTGAAGCCAGGGTTGCCCGGCAGCAGGTCGTTCCACTTGCCGGCCGTCGTCCACACGTGGGCGTAGTCTTCGTTCTGGGCGTTGTCGGGCTGGCCGGCGTCCCAGTTCAGGTACGTCGCCTTGGTGCCGTCAGTCCAAACCCAGGTGCCTTCGGCGGCCGCGTCGCTCAGCCCGATCCAGTAGGTAGCAAACACGCCGCCGTTCAGCGACTTCTGGTAGGCCAGCACGGCGTCATTCTTGGGGCCGTCGCTGATCTTGACCAGGTTGCCGCCCCAGGTCTTGCAAGCGGCCTGGGCGTTGACCCAGGTGATGGCCGCAGCAGCCTTGGTGAACTTGACGCAGCTGCCGCCAATGTCCTTGCCGTCGCACAGCGGCGTGCCAGAGCCAGCCTTGACCGCGTACACGCAGCCCTTGGTCGGGTCGCAGGAGTCGTTGGTGCAGGTGCTCTTGTCGTCGCAGACCAGGGCCGCGCCCACGGTGCACTTGCCGTCCTTGCAGACGTCCTTGTCGGTGCAGGCATTGCCGTCGGTGCATGGCGCGGTGTTGCCCTTCCACTGGCAGCCAAGCTTGGGATCGCAAGCATCATCGGTGCAGACGTTGCCGTCGCTGCAGTTGAGAGGGGCGGCGCCGGGCTTGCAGTAGCCGGCGGTGCAGGCGTCTTTGCCGTTGCAGACGGTGCCGTCATCGCAAGCTGCGGTGTTGGCCGTCCAGGCGCACAACCCGGTGGCCAGGGTGCACGAGTCGGTGGTGCAGGCATTGCCGTCATCGCACTGGGCGTTGTCTTTGCACAGGCCGGCCGAGACCTTGAAGTCGTCAATGAAGGGGCCAGCCGTGTCATTGCCAATGCAGTCGGTGGTGAAGAACACAAAGCGCACCCGGAAGACCTTGCCGTTGACCGAGCTGGGCAGGGCCACCGTCAAGCTGTTCCAGGTCAGCACTGGCGCGGTGCCACCCCAGGCGTCAAAGTCCTTGACCAGCACCCAGGTCTTGCCGTCGTCGACGGAGACTTCCAGCTGCAAGTTGTCGAACTGGGCGTTGGCCCCGCTCTCCCAGATGCCGTTCAGCGCAAAGTTGGTCACCACCGGGGTGCCGGCTTTGATCAGGGTCGCGTCAAAGCGCGGCGAGGTAGCATAGGCCTTGGGCACGCCGGGCAGGCCGGTCGGGCAGAGAAAGTCCTTGTCGTTGTTGAAGTTCAGCGAGCACGGAGCGCTCTTGAAGCCCGGCGGATTGGGCAGCGCATCGACCTTCCAGCCCAGGTTGCCCACCGGCTTGTCCAGGGTCCACAGTGCCAGATCCGGGTCGTTGCAGGTAAAGGGCGACGTGTAGGGCAGACCCACGCACTGGGCTATAGCGGTATAGACGCAGCCCTTGGTTGGATCGCAGGTGTCGGTGGTGCAGCCCTTGGCGTCGTTGCAGACCTGCGGCTTGGTCAAGCTGCACTTGCCGGTGCCGTCGCAGGCGTCGCCCACGGTGCACGGGTTGCCGTCGTCGCACGGGGCGTTGGCCACCGGGGTAAAGATGCACTTGGAGGTCTGGGCGTCGCAGCTGTCCTTGGTGCAGGCGTTTTTGTCGTCGCAGATCACGCCGCCGGTGGCCACGCACTTGCCGCTTGAGCACTTGTCGCCGGTGCTGCAGGAGTTGCCATCGTCGCAGGTGGCCAAATTGAAGCTGTAGACGCAGCCCTTGGCCGCATCGCAGCTGTCGTCGGTGCAGGGGTTGCTGTCGTTGCAGTCCAGCTTGGCGCCCGCCTCGCACTTGCCGGCCTTGCACAGGTCGTCCTTGGTGCAGATTGTGCCGTCGCTGCACGAGTTGTCGTCGCTGTTGATGAAGACACAGCCCTTGGCCTCGTCGCAGACGTCATCGGTGCATGCGTTCTTGTCGTCGCAGACCACGGTAGGGCCGCCCTCGCACTTGCCGTTGGCGCAGACGTCTTTGTCGGTGCACTTGCTGCCGTCATCGCAACTGGCGGTGTTGGCGGCGACTACGCAGCCGACCTTGGCGTCGCACTTGTCATCGGTGCAGGCATTGCTGTCGTCGCACTTCAGCGGCGAGCCGGCCTGGCACTTGCCGTTGGCGCAGACATCGTCTTTGGTGCAGGCCGTGCCATCTTCGCAGGCGCTGGTCAGGTTGGTGTACACGCAGCCGGCCTTGGGGTCGCAGCTGTCGCCGGTGCAGGGGTTGGCGTCGTCGCAGACGATCTTGTCGCTGCCAGTGCACTGGCCCACATCGCACTTGCTGGTCTTGGTGCAGATGTCGCCGTCGTCGCAGTCAGCGGTGTTGGCCTTGTTGATGCAGCCCTGCTTGGCATCGCACAGGTCATCGGTGCAGACGTTGCCGTCTTGGCAGGTCGCCTTCTGGCCGGGGGCGCAGCTGCCGTCGGCGCAGGTATCCTGCTCGGTGCATGCGTCGCCATCGTCGCAGGGGTCGGTGGTGTTGGTCACCGAGCAGCCCAGGGCGACGTCGCAGAGGTCCTTGGTGCACGGCTTGCCGTCGTCGCAGACTTTGGCCGCGCCGCCGGCGCACTTGCCGGCCTTGCAGGAATCGCCGTCGGTGCAGGCGTTGCTGTCTGAGCAGTTGGCGCCTTCGGCAAAGGTGCTGGTGCAACCCGTGGCCAAGTCGCAGGAATCAGAGGTGCAGGGGTTGCCATCGTCGCACACCACGGCGCTGCCCGGCTGGCACTTGCCCTGGGCGCAGACGTCTTTGTCGGTGCAATTGCTGCCGTCGTCGCAGGCCAATTCGTTGGCCACGTTGGTGCAGCCGCTGGCCATGTCACAGGCATCGGTGGTGCAGGCGTTGCCGTCGTCGCAGGTCAGCTTGGCGCCGCCGACGCAAGAGCCGGCTTCGCACTTGTCGCCCTCGGTGCACTTGTCGCCGTCGTCGCAGTTGTTGGCCGCCGCGGTGGCGGTGCAGCCCACGGCGATGTCGCAGGCGTCATTGGTGCAGGGGTTGCTGTCATTGCAGACGATGGCTTGGCCGTTTGCGCACTTGCCGCCGCCGCAGGTCTCGCCGGTGGTGCACTTGTCGCCGTCGTCGCAGTCGCCGCTCTCCGCGTTGGTCGCGGTGCAGCCGCTGGCGATGTCACAAGCGTCTTTGGTGCAGGGGTTGCTGTCATCGCAGACGGTCGCCTCGCCACCGGCGCATTTGCCGCTGGCGCACGCATCTTTGCTGGTGCACGGGTTGCCATCGTCGCAGGAGGCGGCCACATCGGTGGCGGTGCAACCGGTCGCCTGGTCGCAGGCATCGGCGGTGCAAGGGTTGTTGTCTTCGCAGGTTACGGCAGTGCCGCTGCAGGTTCCGCCCGCGCAGACGTCGTCTTTGGTGCAGGCGTTGCCATCGCTGCAGGCGCCGGTGGTCGGTTGGTGTGTGCAGGTGGAGTCTGGGGTCGTCGGGCTCACCGCGCCGCAGAGGTCGACCGTGCACGGATTGGCGTCGGAGCAGGTCGACTCGTCGGTCTTGCCGTTGCAGTCGTTGTCGACGCCGTCGCAAACTTCGGCTGGCGGCTCAGTGGGTTTACAAGCACCGGTGGCGTCGGAGTCGCTGCCGTCACCCGAGGAGCCGTCGGAGTCCGTGCCGTCGCTGGCGGTGCCGTCGGAGTCGGTGCCATCGCTGGCATTACCGTCGCTGGCATTACCGTCGCTGGCATTACCGTCGCTGGCAGTACCGTCGGAGTCCGTGCCGTCGGAGTCCGTGCCGTCGGCCATCAAGTCCAGAGTCGCCACATCCAAAGCGGCATCCACACCAGCCGCATCGGCCCCCAGGCTGTCGCCCAGCTGCCCAGTGTCTACAGCGACGGAGCCGTCGGCCTGTGCATTGGCCGGGTCAGAGTCCGAGACGCTGCCGTCACCGCAAGCACTGGCCATGGCCAAGGCGACCAACGGGGCCAGCTGGGCCCAGCGTGGGCGCTGCCAAGGGGACTTGAAGCTAGTATGCATGGGATCTCCGTAGGTTGCCGCACAGGTCAGCTAGCGGCTGCCGAAATCTTTTCCGAACCGCAATAAGGGTGCGCCGATCACCCGTCGCTGGGAATAAAAGGCCATACGCGCATTATGCGGATTCCCCGCCGGGTCGTCAAAAACTCGGCGCGCCCCAATCGCCGTCTGATCGCTGCCTGCAGGCCTTGCGCTGCCACGGGTCTGTGCTTACTTCGTCGTTTGGGGGTAGCCCTGGCCGTCAGGATCTACCCGGCCTGGCCCCCTCTGCAGCTCCCTCTGCCCCCCCCTTCCGCGGAGCCAAATCGATGACCAGCCCTCTCAAATTGTACTTCTCGCCCGGCACCTGCGCCCTGAACCCTCACATTGTCCTGGCCGAGCTGGGGCTGGACGCTGAGCTGGTCAAGACCGACATCCGCACCAAGAAGACAGCAGACGGCGGCGATTTTCGCCTGGTTAATCCGCTTGGTTATGTGCCGGTGCTGGTGGCGGCCGGCGGGCTGAAGCTGACCGAAGGCCCGGCGATCACCCAGTACCTGGCCGACCTGCGGCCCGAGGCCGGCTTGGCCCCGGCCAACGGCACGCCTGACCGCTACATCTTGCAGCAGTGGCTCAACTTCATCAGCACAGAGATCCACAAAGGATTTACGCCGCTGTTCAACGCTGCGCTGCCAGCTGAGGCCCACGACCACGCCCGGGCGACCCTGCGGACCCGCTTTGACATGCTCAGCGAGCAGCTAAAAGGCAAAGAATTCATGCTGTTTGACCGATTCACCCTTGCCGATTCCTACCTGTTTACCGTTTTGCGCTGGACTGCGTTTACCGGCATCGACCTGACGCAGTGGCCCGAGCTCGACCGCTACTCGGCCAACCTGCGTCAGCGCCCCAGCGTCGTCCAGGCGATGGCAGAAGAAGGGATCAAGCGCTAGATGGCAGAGATCGTCGAGAAAGCGGCAATTATCCAGCAGATCCGCGCCGCATTGACCAGCCAGCTGGCGGTGCTCGCGCAAGCTGTGCAGTCGGCCACGGACGGGGCCACCGATGAGCACGCCAAGCCGGAGAACAAGTACGACACTCGCGCTCTTGAGCTCAGCTACCTAGCCGCTGGCCAGACGGAGCGGATAGAGGCACTGCGGCAATTGATTGGCCAGGTCGCGTTCTGGACTCCGCCCGAGGGCATGACGATGGCCGGTCCCGGCGCGTTGGTGCGGGCGCAAGGCGAGCGACTGGGGCCGTGGCTCTTCATTGTGCCGTTCGCCGCGAGCATGACTATCCAGGTGGCGGGGCAGACGGTGCAGGTGTTGTCGGCGCAGGCACCACTCGCCCGAGCCCTGTTGGGCAAGCAAGCGGGTGACGTGGTGGTGTGGGGGACTGGCGCACAGATGCGCAAAATTGAGGTCCTTGAGGTAGACGGGCAAGACTGATTCAGCGCCTGCGCCCGGCCAGACCTGGGTGCGCGAGGGCTGCAGACCCCAGCCCGCCGGGGCTATGCGGGCGTTGACGGGCGGCCTTGTTGCACGCCAAGCCCCAAGTAGGCTATCTAGCGATTGTTGCCCCGCTTCCGCGGGCCAGGTGTGTCATGCCTTCCGCCGCCCACAAGCCCGCCGCCAAGCCCGCGGCCAAGCCCGCTGCCCCACAGGCCAAGTCCCCCGCCGCGCAAAAGCCCGCGGCAGGCAAAGTGGCCGGTACGTATGCCGCTGCCAAAGCTGCCCTTAAGCCGGCGCCGGTGGCCGACCCCACGCTGCGGCCGGGCGGCTACTCGGAGCCCGGCAACAAGAAAAAGAAGAAGCAGGGGCAGGGCGGCAATCAGAACCAGCAGCAGAACCAGCAGCAGGCTCAGCCTGCCGCGCCCGTCGCCAAGCCGGTCGCGCCGGCCACCAAGCCTGCGGCGCCTGTATCTAAGCTGCAGGACCCAGCCCACAACCCCGACCCCACCAATGAATACGCGCCCAACGCAGCCTACGGGGCGGTGGCGGGCACGGTGGCGGTCAAGGGCGAAGGCGACGCCCATGAGATCGACCCCAACGACGTCGAGCAGGGCGCCTTGGGCGACTGCTACTTTGTGGCGCAGCTGGCCTCCCAGGCCAAGACCAACCCTGGGCGGATCAAGGACTTGATCAAAGACAATGGCAACGGCACCTTTACAGTGACGCTTCACCTCAAGGACGCGGCCCAGCCGTGGAAGCGCGTGGCTACGCCGATCGTGGTCGATGGCCAGTTTCCGCAGAAAGACGGCGGCGTCGCATATGCCAAGCCCGGCGATCGCGGCAGCACCGGCCCCGAGCTGTGGGTGATGCTCATTGAGAAGGCCTTTGCCAAGCACAGCGGCAGCTATGAGCTCATCCGCGGCAGCAAGACCAAAGACGGCGACGTGTTTGGCATGATGAGCGGCACCAACTCGGGCACCATCAGCCTGGGCATGGGGGCCGACGTGCTGTTGCAGCGCCTCAGCGCGGCGCTGGCCAACGGTCAGGCGGTCAGCTTTGGGGCCAAGAACAAGAACACCGCCGACGAAGCCCTGCAGAACGAGGCCAAGACCGCCGGTGTGGTGCTCAACCACGCGTATTCGCTGCTGGGCGTCGATGCCAAGCAGCGCACCGTGGACCTGCGCAACCCCTGGGGGGTGCGACACCTGATGGCCTTCTCGGTGGACAATCTCAAGAAGTTTTATGATTCCTGCGACGTCGCTGCCAAGTGAACTCAGCGGTGGCGAGCAAGACTCTGCCGATTCAAGGCCTGGCGCGGGCTTGCCTTGGCCCCGCCGGGCTGGTCGCACTGCTGGCTGGGGCGGGTTGCGCGGGAAGACAAGCCGCTGCCGTTGCTGACGCCGCTGCGGTTTCGGTCCCCGCTGCAGCTTCGGTCTCCGCCGTAGCTTCGGCCCCCGCCGCTGCGCCACCGCCTGCAGCCCAGGCCCAGGCCCAGGAGGGCAAGACCATGCGCATTGAAGAAACCACCGTTGCGACCATCCAAGGTTGGAAGGTCACTGTGGCCAACATCCTGCCGGGCAAGTTCAGGACGCCGACGGGCGAGCAGCAGGGCTTGACGGCCGTGCTGGGGCGCTACGACCAGGCAAACCGCGATCAGGGCGAGCTGACGGTAGGGGCCGGCAGCGAACTGACGGTCGCAGGCCAGCTCTGGACGGTGGTGGCGGTCGTCGCCGGCAAGGGCGCAGAGAACGGCCATGTCGAGCTGGCCACCAAGTGAATCCCTGATGATAGCTAGGTAATCTTGGTGATCGCCCGCTGCAAGGCGCGGCCGACCCAACAACCGGGGGGCATGGGCGAGTCGCAGGCAGCGCTGGTAGAAGTCCGCGGGGTTCACAAGTCCTTCAAGCTGGGCGACACCCAGGTGCGGGCCCTGCGCGGCATCGACCTGCAGGTTCACGCTGGCGAATTCACAGCCGTGGTCGGCGTCTCGGGGTCTGGCAAGTCTACCCTGTTCAACCTGATTGGCTGCCTGGATGAGCCCGACACCGGCCAGATCTTCTTGAACGGCCCGGATGTTTCGCACCTGGATGACCGCGCCCGCAGCCAGCTGCGCAATCGCAAGATCGGCCTCATTTTCCAAAGCTTCAACTTGGTGTCCGTGCTGAGCGTGGCCGAAAATGTCGAGTTGCCGCTGCTGTTGCACAGCGAGGTCACGGCTGCGCAGCGCCAAGACCGGGTCAAGCAAGCCCTTCAGGATGTAGAGCTTTCTGAATTTGCAGCGCAGTGGCCAGACAAGCTGTCTGGCGGGCAACGGCAGCGGGTGGCGATTGCCCGCGCGTTGGTGACCCAGCCGGCGCTGGTGCTGGCCGACGAGCCCACGGCCAACCTTGACTCAGAGACCACGGCCAAGCTGGTCGCTCTGCTCATTGAGCTCAACCAGAAGCGCCACGTGACCTTTCTGTTCTCTACCCACGACGAGAAGCTGATCCGCCGGGTGGCGCGCGTCGTCCACATCCGCGACGGCGCCATCGCCACCGGCGAGTTCGCGTAGGCGGCAGGGGGCACATGCAGCGGGCCTGGTCCATCGCGTGGCGCAACTTGCGGCGCAACCGCCGGCGCAATCTGGCGACCTTTGCAGCCATTGCTTTTGGCTACGCGGGGTTGATCCTGCTTGGCGCCTATGCGGTTCGCGTCGAGCGGTTTTTGGCCACCAACGCTCGTTTCTGCAGCAAGCGGGGCACGTGGCGGTGTTTGCGCCGGGCGGCTTGGACAGCGCCGGGTCAGAGCCCCTCAAGGGCCAGCTTGACCCCGCGCTGCAGCAAAAGATCGCCGCCTGGGCCAAGGCGGATGGCAGAATTGAAAGGTCTACAAGGTACTTGCGCGGAGTCGGCATGGCGGGCAATGCCTGCAGCACCCGGCCGGCCCAGCTGGTCGGAGTAGAGGTGGCCGAGCACAAGGCGCTGCTGAGCCACCCAGAACTGCTGGCCGCCTCTCCAGAATTGGCGGTGCCGGCCCGGGGCCAGTGGCCGCACGCCCACCCCGAGCTGAAGAACGGCATAGCGCTGGCCGCGGGCCTGGCGACGCTGCTGCAAAAGCCCAACGTCTATACAGATACCCGTCAGCTGCCGCCGGCGCCGTTGGTGCTGGCTTGCGACACCCCCGCCGCGGTGACGCAGCTGGCCGCCGACGCCAACATCCAGGTGGTCGGGCTGACCTATGATGGCAGCCTCAATGCCGTAGATGGGCAGATGACCGCGGTTTTTCATGCCCCGGACCCCCAGGGCGAAGAGGCGTCACTGCTGATGCCACTGGAGCTCTTGCAGACGCTGTACGCGACCGACCGCGTGACCTATGTGGCCCTGCTGCTGCGTGACCACCGGCAGGCCAAGGCGGTCGCCGCCGACCTCAAGGCGCAGCTAGGCGCGGCGGGCTCCAAGGTGGATACCTGGACCTTCCAAGACAACGAATGGGCTCCATACTACGTTGGAACTATCGCATTTATTGGTTCCATGGTGGGCTTTGTCACCCTGCTGGTCAGTGTGGTCCTGGTGTTGACGGTGGCCGGGGCGATGACCCTGGCGATTTTAGAGCGCACCCGCGAGCTGGGCACCTGGCGAGCTTTGGGCTTTGAGCGAAGCCACCTGAGCGGCCTGCTGGTGCGCGAGTCGGTGCTGCTATCGCCGCTGGGGCTGGCGACCGGCCTGGCGATGGGCCTGGGGGTCGCGGCGGCGGTCAACGCTTCTGGCCAGCGCTTCAGCCCACCAGGGGTGGCCGGTTCGATTCAACTGTTGATTACCCCTAGTGCCTTGAGCTGCGCGCCGCAGGCCATGCTGCTGCCGCCAGGGGTAGCGCTGGCGACGTGGTGGGTGGCCCGCGGTCAACTGCGCAAGAAGACAGTGGACCTGCTGACTACGCCCACCAACTGACCCTGAGATCCTGGCTGACTATTGACGTTCACCGGCTGATTCTACGTAATTTCAAGGCCAATCGACTGAGGCGACCCAATGGCAATGGTGCAGACCCTGGGATTGCTGGTGCGCTTGGCGGTGCGCAACGTGCGGCGCGGCTGGCGGCACAGCCTGGCGGCGGTGGCGACGATGGTGGTGGGCTTTGTGGCCCTGGCGACCTTTCAAAGCTACCTGGAAGAGCTGATGTCGTCGCAGCTGCGCACCAGCTGGGCGCGCAACATGATCGGCGAAGTGATGGTCCGCAAGCCCGGGTCCGCCGACGCTGACGCCAAGATCCACCCTGAAAAGTACAGGCTGAATGCGGCAGATCAGCGCTTCATCGACGGCTGGGTGCGCGACCACCAGAGCGACGTCAAGGCCTCGGCGCGCTCGCTGATGGCCGTCGGCATGGTGACCGCCGGGTCGACCAGCGCGGCGTTCTTGGCGATTGGCCACGACATTGACCAAGGGCGCCTGGCGCGGCGAGACTGGGCCTGGAATGCCTGGGCCGGCCATCCCCTGCAAGAGAGCGAGCCCAACGGCATTATGGTCGGCCTGTTGCTGGGCCAGCGGCTGGGCTGCCAGATGCCGGACACCACCAAGATTTTTGACCCCAAGACCGCCCTGCCGCGACCGGTGGAGCGGCCCCTGCACTGCAAGACCAACCAGGTGCAGCTGCAGGCCAGCGGCGCGACCGGGCGGGTCAACGCCTTGGACGCCGAGATCGTGGCGCTGAGCAGCGAGTCTGTCCGCGAGTTTGACCAGCAAATGGTGTGGGCGCCGCTGCCCTTCTTGCAGAGCTTGCTCGAAACCGATCAGGTCGCGCTGTACAACATTGTGTTGGCAGAGCCTGAGCGGGCGGGCGAGCTGCAAGCCCTGCTGCGCGCCGACGCCGAGCGAGCAGGCGTCAAGCTGGAAGTGCTGGACTGGCGAGACAGCGAGTGGGGCGAAACCTTCAGGCGCGGCACAGAGTTGTTGGGGACGTACCGCAGCTTGGTGGTCTTTGTCCTGTTGGCCATCGCCGGCAGCGCTGTGCTGACTACGATGGCCAAGACCGTCCGCGAGCGCACCCGCGAAGTGGGCACCCTGCGCAGTCTGGGCTACCGCAGCGGCCACATGCTGGCGATGTTTGTGCTGGAAGCGGCCGTGCTGTCGGGCGTAGCCAGCGCCATGGGGGCCAGCCTGGCGTGGGCCGTGCGGGCGGCCATCTCCAGCGCCAGGATCAGCTACAGCGCCGGCTTGCTGGCCGAAGAAATCCTGCTGGAGATCGCCTGGTCGCCGTCCATGTACCTGCGAGGCGCGGCCTTTTGACCGCGGTGGCAATGGCAGCGGCGTGGCTGGCGGCGCGGCGGGTGGTTAAGCTCAAAGTCGCCGAGGCGCTGGTCGGCTGAAAGGAGGGCGACCTACTTGCCGGCCTTGGCAGGGGCAGCGCTGGCGCGGGTCACCAGCTCATTTTCGATGATTTCACGATGATAGGCGGAGCCGCGAAAGCCGCTGACGCGCTCGACTTCAACGCCTTTGTACAGGTACAGGACGGTTGGGGTAGAGCGGATGCCCAGCCGGGCGCAGACCTTGGCGGTCACCTCGACATTGGCTTCGCACACTTTGACTTTGCCGTTGAAGTCCTTGGTCAGGTTGAGGATGACCGGCTCCAGCTGCCGGCACGGCGCGCAGGTCGTGCTCCAGAAGTCGATGATCACCGGCAGATCGCTCTGCATCACCTCGGCGTGAAAATTGGCGTCGTCCAGCCGGACCGGCATGACTTCAGGTTCGGAGCCAAAGAGTTTTTGCAGCCAGCCCATTCATTTCCTCTGTCGGCACCTTGGCCGGCAGGGATGGGAGCCTGCCTGAGCCAGTTCGATTCAGCAACAGCCGCCCGCGGCGCCGCGACCGAAAGATCTCGCTGAGGTCCCAGAGAATTGTCTTGGCATGACTGAAAAGAGCGCCAGCAGGCAGGAAATGTCTTTGCTGCCGGACCCAAGGCCTGTGAACACGCGGCGGGGGTAACCTGTCGCAAACTAGCGAAATTGGGTACTAATGTACAACCACGCTCCACGCGGATCCGGTCACGGGCACGGCGGTGACCACGATGTCTTCGCGCTGGACTTTCTTGTCTGGCCCCTCGTGGCACGAGTGGCAGCGGGTCTGAACAGGTGCGCCCAGCCGCACTTGGTCGACCAAGTAGGTGCCGTGAACCGCCGACTTGAAGCGTTGCGCTTTGTTGCTGGACCACAGGGCCACGCCGGCGCCATCCAGTACCTGAACTTCTTTGGTGCCACCGCGCGGCAGGGCCTCCAATTGCGCCTGCAGGTGGGCGCCATCGACGCGCAGGACCGTGGCGGCGGCCAGCTGCTTGTCGCCAGTGCCGCGCACGCGGACGAGCGTGACCCAAGGCTGCTTGGCTTGGTCGATCCACAAGTCGGTGACCAAAGACTGGCCCGACGCCATGGCCCGACGCACTGCGGGAATCAAGTAGCGGGTCATGGGTGGCCCTTCTGGCAGGGCGTCCGAAGCGACGAAGCGCTGTTTGGCCGCGTAGACCACGATGGGCGCGTGCTCGGGTAATTGAGCGCGAGCGGCCGCCAGGGTCGCTGTCAGGGCGTCTGGCAGCGGCAGGCCGCCCTCCAGCTTGGCGAGCAGGTTGTCCAGCGGCTTGCCGTGGAGATCTAGCATCGCGTGGACGCTGTTGGCGGCGCCTTTGGCAGCTTCCAAGTTGGGACCAGAGGGGACAATCGGCTCTGGCGGGGAACACGCGGCGACAGAAACGGCAGCGCCCACCACGACATTCATTAGCCAATTCGAGGGATTGTGGTTGCGCATCGTCTACTCCTCGTCCGCATCGTCGCTGCCGTTCTTGCCGCTGTCTTGGCCCTTGCCCGCAGCTGGCGCCGCTCCAGGAGCTGAGGCAGGCTTGTCGCCCTCCTCCTCCTCCTCGTCGTCTTTGTCAGCGGATCCGTTGCGATCGTAGCTCATGGTGTCGTCGTCGTGGCAGCTGCCCGAGCATGAACCGCCGGTCGGCTTGGCCTCGAACTTGCCGGGCTCGCCTCCCGCTTCCTTGGCCCGCAGTCGGATCATGGCCCGCGCCGCGCCGCTGGCGTGGCCGTCATGGCAGGTCAAGCACAGCCGGTCGCCGGCGTCTTTGGCGTCGCTGGCGTGAGAGCGGTGCAAGTCGCTGTCGCCGTCGCGGAAAGAAGTGACCGTCGCCGCGGAGGGCAGCGCCAGGGCGCCGGCCACATTGCTGTGGCAGCTCAGGCAGAACGCCTGGTTCGGCTTGGGCTGGCCGCGGAACAGGAAGCCCGGGGCCATGACTTGGTGGCAAGTGGAGCAATTGCCTTCCTGGTACGGCTTGTGGACGGACGCAGTGTCCTTGACCGGATCGTGGCACTTGCTGCACAGCTTGCCCTGATTCACTGGGTCCATCAGATAGTGGCGCTGGTCCGGCTTGTGCTCGTGGCAGTCCAGACAGGCCTTTTTGGTCGCCGCTTTGTCGCCAAAGTGGGCCACGGCATGGGTCGAGTCGGGGTGGCAGTTCTTGCAGGCCTGCTCGTCTCCGGTGCCAAAGACCTGGACGGCGCCCTTGGGGCTGGCAAAACTGGTCTTGCC
>CAIXGW010000233.1 GCA_903919145.1 uncultured Myxococcales bacterium | reverse complement strand
TAGTACCCAAGACCGATAATTCGATCCGGGTTGCACCCGGTTCTTGTTCACAGGTCTTGGGTCCTACTGCTGGGTCTTCTTCCGTACCCCAAACCACGTCCGTTCCGGAACCCGGAACGAACTTGGGGTTTGGGGTACTAGTTGTCGCGAACCTGCGCCAGCAAATGCTCTACCAGGCGGTCGCGAAAAGCGGCGGTGAACAGCGGAATGTGCGCGCTGCCCGTCATGGTCCACAGGTCCACCCGGCTGGCCCCTTGGCAGCCGGTCCAGGCGGTGGGAAGGGTCTCTGGCCCGCTGACCTGGGTGTCGTGATCCAGCGGGCTGCCAACCACGGCCTGGGCCGAGCAGCCGTTGAGCGTGCGCCACCGCGAAGCAAGCTCTTCTGCCCCCGGATAGGCAACCTTGAGCGGTCCGCTGCTGTTGCCGCTGCTGGAGCCGGCGTAGCTCACCGTGGCATCCTTGGTGCCGTGGATGAACAGCGCAGCCACCGGTGCAGAAGGCTTGCAAGTGCCAGCGTCGGCTTGAGCAGAACCGGCAATGCTGGCAAATGCCACAAATTTGTCTGCCCTTTCGCAGGCAAGGCGCTGGGCCATAAACCCGCCGTTAGAGTGGCCGACGACGTAGACGCGCTGCGGGTCCACGCGCAATTTGGCGATGGCCTCGTCTACCAGCCCCGTCAGGTAGCCCAGGTCATCGACGCCCGATTTGGCAAAGTCACAGCACGCCGGTATGGCATTCCAGAACTGGTTGCCGGCAGGGTCCTGGGTCCCCTCTGGCACCACCGCCACAAAGCCGTAAGCGGTTGCCCGCGCCGAAACCCCCAAGTAGGCGTCTTGCAGCGCGCCCTGTGCGCCATAGCCGTGCAACACCAGCACCAACGGCCATTTGGCCTGGGCAGCAAAGTTGGCGGGTACGGTCACCGCAGCCGGCCGAGCCCCGCCAATTTGGCTGGGGGGCACAGCGAGCTCGACCGCATCGGCAGATCCACCAACAGCGGCATCTGAGGCATCAGCGAGCCGGCGGGCGGCAGCGCCATCGGTCGCTGGGCCATCAGCCAGGGCCGCATCGGCAGGCGCGCCGTCAGCGGGCGCCGCATCCAGGCAGCATGCGCCTGCGTCGGGTGGCCCGCTGGCCGCGTCGGGGGAGCTACAGGCCAGCGCGACTAGAGCAAACAAGGCAAAACAAGGGCGCACGCCGACTCCTTTACACAAGCGGGGCCAAGCTCTATACCCTGGCGCAGAGGGCGCGGCAAGCCGGCAGCGCCGACCAAGGCAAGGCGATGACCCAGTTGCTCCTGGCGAATTTGCTGCACGGCGCGGTCGCCCTGACCTGGGCGCTTGGCGTGCGGCAGTGGGCCGGGCCGCTGTCTGCCACGCTGTGGGCCGATTTGCTGAGGTTTTGCCTGGCTCTGCCGCCCCTTCTGGCCGCTTTGCAGCTGCTGGGAATGGCCGGGCCGCCGCCATGGCTGCACTCGCTGAGGGTCGGCCGTTGGACCGAAGCCCTGCTGGACACCGGTTGGCTGGGCCAGACGCTGGTGGGCGGGCTGCTGGGCGGCACGGCCCTGCTGTTTGTGGTGCAGGAGGCCGCCCCAGTCTGGCGGTTGCGCCGCGGCAAGGCCCAAGCCACCGCAGAGCGCGACTCTGACCTGGCCGCCGAGACGGAGTCGCTGGTGCTGCGGCTGCGCCAGACCGGGCTGGCTCCAAGCCGCGGCCGCTCTCCCCAGGTGCGGGTGGTGCAGACGGACAGCTACAGCGCCGGCCTGGTTGGTATCGTCGAGCCCACGGTCGTGGCGTCGCGCGGGTTGCTGGCGGCGCTGGACCCCGGCGAGCGCGAAGCCACCCTCGCCCACGAGCTGGCCCACTGGGCCCGCGGCGGCAACCTGCGGGTGCTGGGGGTGTGGGCGCTGCGGGCCGTGCAGGCGGTCAACCCAGCGGCACTCATCCTGTTTCGCATGATGCTGGAGGCGGAAGAGGCGGCGTGCGACGAGCTGGCGGCGCGCGTCACCGGGCGGCCGGCGGCCCTGGCCTCCGCCCTGCTCAAAGCCCACAGCCATCCCGACAGCAGCGAAGACGGCGGCGCCTTCCGCCGAGCCCAAGCCGAGATCGCCCGCCGCGGGCAGCTCGCCTCGACCAGGGCCAGGGTGACGCTGCTGTTGGCCGCCGGTGGCCAGGCGCATCCATCGCCGCTGGTCCTGGCCGCCGCCATGGTCGGCCTGGCTGGCCTGCTGTGGAGCATCCGATGACCCGCCCGGCCGTCGGCGCGATCCGCGCAACGCTGTGGACAGCTGGGCTGTTTCTGGCTCTGCTTGGGGCCGATCGGCTCCTGCTGGGCGCCGATCGACCGCAAGGCTGGCAGCAGGGGCTGGCGCTGGCCGACATCCCCGCAGAAGCCGGTGCGCCGCTGGAGCCCTCTTACCTACCGGCTGCGCTTGGCTGGCCACCGCAAAGGATCGCCTGGCAGGTCCTGCCGCAGCCCGGCTGGTGGCTGAAGCTGGCCTCCAGCCTGGGCGATCAAGCCTGGATAGGCGCCGGCGCCGCCCCTCCCGACCACCCTGCCTTGAGCTGCCTGGACGACCGCGGCTGCCCCAAGGGTTGGCACGCGCTGTCGCGGCGGTTTGGCCAGCAGACAGTAGTCTTGGTGACAACGCTACCGGCCCGCGCCGCCCACCGCATGCTGGACGGCCTGCGCCTCTCAGCCAGATAGCCTTGAATAGCCCGCCGTTGCCCACCGCCGACCCAAGCCGCCCCTGAGGGGCCGATCGGCCCAGGGCAACCTGCGAGCCGCCGCCGGGCCCGGTCTGCTAAGGCCGCGCTATGATCGGCAACCGCAGCGCGTCCTGTATGATCCGCGCCACCTCGCGCCGATCGCGTGGGGCTTGGAGAGTAGATGCGCGGTTGTCAGCTGTGGTTGTGCGTGCTTGTGGTCCTGTCTGCCTGCGGCGAAGCCGCCCAACCTGCGTCAACTGCCGGCAGCTCGGCTGATTCTGGCGGCGGCCAGGACCTGGGCGCTGCGGATTCTCTAGCGTCTGGCGACAGTTCTGGGGGCGATGCCACCACCGAGGTCGAGCCGGCCGCCGATGCGGCCGCCGGCACCGACGCCGCCGCTGCCACCGACGCGGACCCAGCTGCCGACGCTCAACCGGCTGCCGACACTCAGCCAGATGCCGACGCGGACCCAGCTGCCGACGCTCAACCGGCTGCCGACACTCAGCCAGATGCCGACGCAGAACCAGGTACCGACGCCCAGCCGGCGGTCGACGCAGAGCCAGCTGCCGACGCACAGCCAGGTGCCGACTCAGGGCCGGCGGTCGACGCAGAACCAGCTGCCGACGCCCAGCCAGCGGGCGACTCAGGGCCAAGCGCCGACAGCGCAATCTCTGGTGACAGCGAAACCAATGAAACCTCTGATGTTGCCGGTGATTCCTCTGTGGGCCCCGACGCCACCGTGTGCATTCCAACGGCGCCGAGCTCCGAGGTCTGCGACGGCCTGGACAACGACTGCGACGGCAAGACGGACGACAGCGACCCCTGCGAAGACGGCAATCCCTGCACCCAGGGCGACTGCGCACCGGTCAATGGCAAGAAGCAGTGCGTACAGAAGCCCGGTTCAAGTGGGCAAGCGTGCGACGACGGCAACCCGTGCTCGGCCTCGTCCGCTTGCGCCCAGGGGCTCTGCAAGGGCGATCCGACCTGCAGCGACGGCGTGGCCTGCACCCTGGACGCCTGTGACCCCGTCAAAGGCTGCGTGTTCAGCGCCAGCGATGCCAAATGCGCCGACGGCAACAGCTGCACCAGCGACAGTTGCGACCCGGTCAAGGGCTGCGGCAACCCAGCTGCCCCAGGGGCCTGCGACGACGGCGACGCCTGCTCTAGCGGATCCGCTTGCGCCGACGGGGTTTGCGTAGGCAACCAGCCGGTCGCGTGCGACGACAAGAACGCCTGCACGGCGGATTCCTGCGACAAGGTCAAGGGCTGCGTCTACACCGCGACCACCGCGCCGTGCGACGACGCCAACGCTTGCACCACTGGCGAGGTCTGCGCCGCGGCGAATTGCCAAGGCGGCAAGCCCAAGTGCGACGATGGCGACCTGTGCACGACCGACGCTTGCGACGCCGCGGGCACCTGCAGCCACCCCGCCCTGCCTGGCTGCAAGGCCTGCACCACAGCCAGCCAGTGCAGCGACAATGACGCCTGCACCAGCGACGCCTGCACCGCTGGCAAGTGCGCCTGGGCGCCGATCAGCGGCTGCGTCGGCCCCACCAACTACACCCTCAAGGACCTGACCCTGAAAGAGGCAGCGATTGTCCAGGGCGGCGGCATGCAGTTTACCCTGACCGTGACCAACTTTGGCAAGCAGCACCCGGGCACGTACTCGTCAGCCATGAAGTGGAAGCTGACGTTTTCTCAAGACGACGTCATCGACGCAGGCGACGCGGTGGTCTACGAAAAAACCTGGGGCGGCTACAACATCGGCGGCAACTCCAACTTTGGCACGCCCGTCACCACTGGGACCGACAGCGCCAACCTCGGTGTGGGCAAGCCAGTCGCCTGGTACCACAAATTTGCTTGTGTTCAGCTGACCTACAGCGGCGACGTCAACCCGGCCGACAACAGCAAGTGCATCGCGATTGTGGTCAAAGACGGCGAGACCAGCCTGTTGGGCATCGCGGCTGGCAAGATCATGCACCACTCTTTGCCCAACGCCGCCAGCTCCCTGCAGCTGCTGACCAACAATCCCGGCAGCGACTACAACGTCAACTTCCAGATCTTTGCCTCCAATGACGGCAGCTGGGACGCCAGCGACCTCTTGCTGTGGAATATCCAGGCGGCCAAGGTGCCAGCCGGTGATCAGACCGTAGCGCTGGCGTTCAAGCCCGGCATCGACTTCAACTCTCTGGCCAAGGGCAAAGACTGGGTGTGCGTGACAGCCGATCTGCCGCTGGCCAAATACGAGCTCAAGCCCAACGACAACACCTTCTGCGCCAAGGTCGATTTTGAGAACCCCATCGACGTGGACTTTGAAGCGGGACAGCTCAAGTTCACCAACAGCCCTCTGGCCAACGGACTGATTGGCTTTACGTCGGTGCCCCAGGCGCCATGGTCAGGAGACGTCGGCTGCGCCCATGCCAAGTTGCTCAACCTGGCCTATGGCGAGTCCAGCGGCCCGGTGGCGGCGCGCTGCTTTATCGGCACCACGACCAACATCGCGGACGCCAAGTGGGTGCTGCCGTGGAGCTTCTCTGACACCCTTCCCGGCCGCCCCCCGGGCAACGTGCCGGGCAGCCTCGCCATCAGCGCTCCCTCTACCCAGAAAGTGGCGGCGGTTGGCATCGGCGTGCGCAAATTGTGCATTGAGGTCAACTATGACAAGGCCCAGCTAGAGACCAACTTCTCCAACAACCTGCACTGCACCGATGTCATCATCGCCGGCGCCAACACCATCATCGACCCGCAAAACACTGCTGACAACAAAGGCTTGCCGATCTCGCTCAAAGCCGGCGCGGCGCTGAGCACCAACATCGTGGTCAAGAACATCGGCAACGCGACGCTGGGCGGCGTCTCTGGAAAGTTCAAAGTTCGCGTGTTGCTGTCCAAAGACAACGCCGTCAGCGCAGAGGATGTGCAGATCTGGGAGGGGACCAACAGCGGCTTTCCCGGCTACAACGGCGGTGGCCAGTACATGTTTGCCCAGCAGCTGCCGCTGACCATTCCGACCGGAACAGCGGCGGGCAGCTACTTTCTGCTGTTTGTCGCCAACGCCGACAGCGCCTTTGTTGAGCCCCTGGAAGACAACCTGTTTGCCAAGCCCATGACCGTAGTGCCCTAGACGGCGGACGGTAGGACGCCGCAACATCAAGCATCACAATAGGCCACTAGGCAATTACCCTGGTTTCTCGGCGGAGACCGCTGAGAAGAAGCGCCGGCTCGCAGCAAGACGGTCCGCCAGTGTCGCCACTGGCTCACTGGCCCGTGCCGAGCCTAGGCCGATCGACTCAGGGCTTGCTGCGCGCCGCCGCCGCCATCGCGCGCAGCTGGGCCCCAGCCCCGGGCGGAGCACCCGGCTGGCCGTCCAGACAGGCGGCGGCTTGCTCAAAATGCTTGGCAGCGACTTGGCTTTCTTGGGCACCCTGGGCGCAGCGGCCCAGCAGGGCGGCCACGCGGCAGTCGCCGGTGCCCAGCCGCCAGGCTTGGCGCAGCAGCGGCACGGCGGCGGGGCACTGGCCTTGCTCGACCAAGGCTCTGCCCAGCAGGGCCCGCAGCGGCGCGGCAAACCGCCGGTCTGGGGGCGGCTGGGCCAACACGGCGCGCCCGACTTCCACCGCCTGGGCAAAATCGCCTAGGGCGACGGTCGCCGCGAGCAGGTTGAAGCGCGGCTCAGGCTGGTTGCGGCAGGAAGGCGCCATGGCATTGGCCAATTCAACCACTTCGCCTGGGTCCTGGCGCTGACCGGCGCGCACCATCGCCCGGGTGGCAAAGCGACAGAGGTCCTCCTCGGTGCGGTACTCGCGTGAAAGCTCAAGCAGCTGGCGGTCCTCCAGGTCCAGCAGCGCAAGCTCAGAGGCGTAGGCTTGCTGGTCGCCGCTGGCCAGCCCAGCACGAGCCAGCAGCCACACGCCAGCCGCCAGCAGTGCCGCCTGGGCGAGGCGCGGTCGCTCCACCCGAGACAGGGTCAACGCCAAAAGCACCTGCACGGCGGCGGCAGCCGGCAGAAGCCAGCGGTCAGCCAGGGGAATCTTGAGGGTCACCCCCGGCACATTCAGCTCTTGGACCAGCAACACCGGCGCCAGCGAAGCCGCCAGCCACAGCAGAACCACCCCCTCGGGCTGGCGGCGCCGCACAGCCCATAGCATCCAGGCGGCCAACAACGCGCTGGCCAGCAGCGCCGGGACCCAGGTAGAGGGCGCCAGGGCCAGGTCGCGCGGCAGGTTGATGACGCCGGTCTCCAGGCGCCCCGGCAGCAGGCCCAGGGCATAGCGGCCAACGGCCCCTACCAGCCGCACCGGGTCGGCGGCAAGCCCCGCAGCGGGGCGGTCGCCCAGCACGGCGCGGCGGGCCAGCAGATAGCCAGCGGTCAAAACCCAGGCAGGGGCAACCGGTAGCAACCAGCGGCGGTCGCGCAGGTCCGGCGGCTGACGCTGCCACGCCCACAGGGTCAGGACCGGCGCCAGCGCTACAGCGGCCTCTTTGCTGCCCAGCGCCAGGACCAGCGCCAGGTTGCAGGCCACCAGCCAACGCCGCCGCGGGTCGCGGGTCCAGCGGCCGAAAAAGGCCAACGCCCACAAAGCGCCAGCCACCGCCACCACGTCTGACCGCGCCATCACCAGGCTGACCGGCTCCACCGCAGCAGGATGCAGGGCCACCGCCGCGCCGGCCAGGGCGGCCCACACCGGCAGGGCGCCCAGCTCTGCCGCCAGCACCGCCGCACCCGCCGCTGCCAGCGCCCACCAGCCGACCTGGACGGCGTGAAACAGCCAGCTCTGCCCACCGCCAAGGATCTGCTCTGCCAGCCAGCTGAGCTTGGTCAGCGGTCGCCAGTAGGGGATGGTGTTGCCTGAAGAGGACCAGAAATAGTCGTGGGTCAGGTTGGGGACGGCGTCGCTCCAGCTGCGCAGCCAGTTGTTTTCTGCAATCAAGAAGCGGGCATCGACCAATAGCCCGTGCTGCAAGGTGCCCGCGTAGGCCCACACAGCCGCCAGGGCGCCAGGAAGCCCAAGCCAAAGCCACGGACGCCGCCGCGGTTGCAGACCGTCTACCTGCCACGCCATCGCTAGTGCGCCCCACTGCGACCGCAATTCTGGCCGAGCCGCCAGAGCCTACGTGGCGCCAATTGCCCCGTCAACCGCAAAAACAATAACCAGATCAGCCATGGGAGCCCATCCCCAAACCACGGACTTTTCGCCGGCCGGCTTGCGTGCTGGGCAGCTGGCCTGGGCTCGCCCCTGTGGGCTCGGCGCAAGGGTCCGTGCCAGACGGGTCAGACAACCTCGCGGCAGCAACGAACCCTCAGGTCTGGCCGCTACTCTACCTGCACAAGGCCCATCCGAATCGCCAGCTGGACCAACTTGGAGTGATTGTGAATGCCCAGCTTGTCCATCAGGTTGGCGCGGTGGGCCATCACGGTCTTGACGGCCACGTCTAGCGCGCTGGCAATCTCTTTGTTGGCCAGACCGTTGGCCACCATCTGCAGGATCTGGCGCTCGCGCGGGGTCAGCTGGCCAAAGGCCTCTTCGCCGCTGCTGAATTCGGGCCGGCCCAGAGCCCGGCTGACCAGCGCCCCCGCCACCGCCGGGTCGATGTAGGTGCCCCCGGCAGCCACCGCCCGCACCGCCGACAGCAACTCCTCGCCGCGCGCCGACTTGAGCAGATAGCCATTGGCTCCCGCTTCTAGGACCCGCCGCAGGACCATGGGCTCGGAGTACTGGGTCAGAATCAGGATCGGCACCTTGTTGCCGCGGTGGCGCAGTTCTTGGGTCGCCTCCATGCCGCCAAGGCCAGCCATCGACAGGTCCATCACCACCAAGTGCGGCTTGAGCTTTTCGACCAGCGCAATCGCCGCTTCGCCGTCGCTGGCCTCGCCGACAACCTGAAACTGGCCGCCCTGATCCTCAAACCACGCGCGCAGGCCGACGCGCAGAACGGTGTGGTCGTCAGCCAGCACGATGCGCAGATTCATGGAACCTCCTGGCTTTTTAGCGGAACATCGACCGTGACCGTTGTACCTTGGCCCGGCGCGCTGGCGATCTCCACGCGGCCACCGACCAGGCGAGCCCGCTCTTGCATGCCCAGCAGCCCCAAGCCGTGCCCGGTGTCGGCTGCGGGTCCGCGCACGCTGCCTGGGTCAAAGCCCGCGCCGTCGTCCTCTACCACCAGCTGCGCCCTGTTGTCGGCAAACGCTAGCGTTACCGTCAGGTGCTCGGCCTTGGCGTGCGCCACCACGTTCTGCAGCGACTCTTGGAAAATCCGCAGGATCGCCACCGCAGTCTCATAGGGAGGCTCTCTCTCTGGGCCGGTGACCGCAAGGATCCCGCGGATTCCGTGGTCTTTTTCCAACCGCTCCAGGTGCCACTGCAGCGTGGCCACCAAGCCCAGGTTCTCCAAGACCGTGAGCCGCAGATCAAACAGCGTCCGCCGCACCGACTCCAGCACCAGCGCAGCCCTCTGCTCCAGGTGGCCAAGATCTTGTTGCGCGGCAGGGTCCTGCGTCCTTGCGGCAATGCGCTCTACCTCCAGCCGCAGGGCCGCCAGGTCTTGGGCCACCGTGTCGTGCAGCTCGCGGGCCACGCGGCGGCGCTCGTCTTCCTGAGCCCGCATCACCCGGTGCAGGTACTGCTCTTGCTGCTGCTGGTGGGCCAGCTCGTGGTCGTGCAGCAGCCGCGTGGTGACGCTGACCGCCAGCTGGTGCACAAGGCTGTCGAGCCAGCGCCCCTCGCCCTTGGCGGCGCCCACCGGCTCAGCCAGGGCCACCTCAATGGAGATCCCTTGGGGCACCGCGCGGCAAGAGCGCAGCGCGGCGCCAAATTCCGCGTCGGCCTGTGGTCCGTCTGCCCGCAGCAGCCCAGAGGCGCGCTGGGGTGTCAGCAGGCGCCGGACCTCCAGCTTGTGTTCGCCCAGCTCAATGCGGACGACGCCGCGGCGAAAGCCCAGCAGCCGCAACATGGTGTCCAGGCCATGGTCCAGGATGCCGGTGGCGTCGCCGCCAGAGATGTACACCGCCGCGACTTCTTGCACCGCATCCAGCAGTTGCCGGGTGCGCTCCATCTCGTCGGCCAGCGCTTCGCGGCTGCTCTCTGCCTTGGTCAGCGAGTCCAGCATGCCGCCGCGCCACCGCTGCAGCGTCCGGGCCAGCGCCCCCATCTCGTCGTCGCCAAAGGTCGGCAGGGCCCAGCTGCCGTTGGTCGCTTCCACAGCGCGCACTTCTCGGGTCAGCCTCTTGATGGGATCGACGATGCTGCGAACCGCCAGGCCGGCAAACAGCAGGAACAACGCCACAATGCCCAGCCCCAGCGCGACCAAACGCTGGCGCAGCGCAAAAGCAGGAGCCAACGCCTCTGACTCGGGCTGCTGTACAGAAATCCCAAGGGGAATCGTGGGCAAAGGCGCAAAAGCCAGCACCGTCTGCACCCGCGCCGGCTCGGGCTCGCGCGGCCCCACGTGGCAGCCGTGGCAGCGTCCGCGCAGGCCGCGACCGGCGGCCATGGCTTCGGCCAGCAGGTCGTCGTGGTCGCCGGGCACCAGCAGCCGCCGCGGATCGGTGCTGGCAATGACCACGCCGGCCAGGTCGACCAGATCGATGACGGTGTTGGCGTTGGGGTGGGCGCGCAGGGCCGGCGCCAGGGCGTCATTGTGGGTGACGGCCAAGAACCCACCGACATAGCCAAGGTGGCGCCCCTGCTTGCGAACAGCCTGCAACAGGACCAGCGATGGCTGGCGCCGCGGCCCCATGCGCAGCACCTCCGACGCCGCTACGCCACCGCGGGCATCCACGCGCTCGACCAGCTTGGCCAAGGATTCTGGGCCGATCCCCGCGGCAGTCTCTGTGGGCGCGGCGGCCAGCAGCCCTCCGCGGTGGTCCAGCGCAAACGCCCCGGCGCTGTAGATGCCGATGGGATACTCGTGCTCCAGGGCCGCCCGCAGCCGCTCGGCTGGCGCCGCACTCTGCCAGTGCTCCGCCGCCGCAGCGCCCAGGCGATTGAGGTTGCTGGCCAGGCGATTCTCTACAAACCCGCCGATGTTATGGGCCATCTCCGAGCGCTCGGCCAGCAGCCGGTCTACCGAATCTTCCACCATGGCGCGCGACAGGACCGCCACCGCGCCAACAAAGCTCGCCGCACCCAGGGCCAAGAACAGCGCCGCGCGAGCGTACAGGCTCGACTGCCAATTGCGCTTGCGGGTCAGGCCTGCGCTCATCATCGACCCCTTCTGGGCCTGCGGCGGTGGCTCCAAGGTCTGCGCGAGCTAGTCACTGCTGCCCGACTGGAGTGGCACGGGGCCGGCGAGCCAGTTGGGCACTGTCGCAACAGGTTCCTAGGGCTTGGGGTGGGCGGCAAAAAAGCCCATCGCCGCCTTTCCCCAGTGAAAGGCACTCTGGCCGGCGCAGCCAAAGCCTGCAATCTGGCCAAGGAATTTCGGTATCTGGTCGGGGCTGCCAGGATAGCAGTGACCGCCCAAGGTCGGCGCCAAGGCGCTGTAGTCGTGCTGGATGAGCTCGACGATGGTGCCGCTGGGGCTGGCCAGACGGCGCCACTGGTGCTTGGAATCCTGAGCCAGGACCTTGGTCTGCTGCAACTGCCAGGCCTTGGTCAGCCCGGCGGTCTGCTGCTCCGCACAGAACCACGGCTGCAGCACGTCCAAGGTGCCGTGCATGTACAACAGCGGTGTCTGAACTGCGGGCACCTGCTCGCCCTGGAAAGAGCAGCCCTGCCCGCCGTAGCTGGAGCAGGCGGCGCCGATCGCTACCGAGGCAAACAGCTGCGGGTACTGGCAGACCATCCGCCAGCCCATCCAGCCACCTTGAGAAAACCCAGTGAAATGAACGCGCTTGGGGTCAATGGCCAGCGCGGCGATGGCGCTCTTGGTAAAGGCCAGCACGACCGCGTCGTCGGCAGCGATCCAGGCCGAAGCCGGCGGCGGCGGCAGCGCATTGGGCTGCACGACCACGTAGCCCATCTGTTCGCCCAGAGCGCGCAGATCGGTGTTGTAGTCCTGCATGGCGGCGTCCATGGTCGCGCCGTGGACGTCGACGACCAGGCCGCAGCCACCCTTGGCACAGCTCGCCGGGATGTGCAGGTCCAAGATGAGCCCCTGGCACTTGGGCTGGTGATGGCCCGCAGCCGTGGGAATCGGGCAGGCCGCCACGACCTCTGCGGCGGCATCAGCTGCGCCAACGCCGTCCCCATCGCCACCCGCAGTGCCGCCCCCATCGCCCGCGGCATCGACAGCTACCTCTGAAAGAGCAGCATCTCCGACGGCGGCAACATCCGCGCCGGCCTGGGCCCCGCCATCGGCCCCAGCGGCGATGTCGGCGGGCCCAGCACCATCGGCAGCACCGGTAGCGCTATCGATGGATGCGTCAATATCCATCGATAGCTCTGCCATGTCAGCCACTTCTATGGCCAGAGCGTCGCCAGAGGCAGCGGCGGCTGGCGCCGGGTCAGAGCAGGCGCAAAGACCCAGACTCCACGCGGCCCCCATCAGAGCCCAACCAGCCGCCCGGCCACCCGCTGGTGCACTCATCAAGACTGCTTGGTGATGAGCGCCGTGATCTTGCCGCGATCCGAGCCAACCAGCGTCTTGACCTGCTCAATGTCGACGTCGGCCACGATGATCTCGCCGATTTCCTGGCTGGCCGCGCTGAAGATCCCCTGCTTCTTCATGCCGGCGGTCTGGTGCAGGTTGTCCTCGGTTGGCGTGACAAAGTGCACCGCGTTCACCTTGTAGCGGTAGATCAGGTACAGGTGCACCAGGGTCATGAGGCGCTTGCGCCACAGGTTCTGGTCAAAGTTGTTCTGGTCGCGCACCGACAGGATGCTGCGGCCACGGCGGTCGTGGATGCTGGCAAACACCACGTTGGCCTTCTTCTCGCCGTCGGCGCCGAGCACGGCCAGCTCCAGCAGGTCTGAGCCCGCCGTCAGCGGCTTGAGCCGCACCGTCAGCTTGCCGGCGATGCCGTAGTGGGCGCGCCACAGATCCAGCCAGTCTGCCAGGACCTTGGTCGGCACTTCGGTCTGCACCAGGTGCTGGTGCTGGGTCGAGCCCTGCCCCATCGCCTTGGTGGTGGCGCTGCGGCCCGACACGCTCATCAGCGTCGCATCCGAGCGCGGTCCACCGACCAGCGTCTGCGGCGTGCGGTAGCCCGACTCCAGCAAGCGGAATTTGCGCTGCAGCCGCGCCAGGGCAAGCATGCCTTCTTGCTTGAGGGATGCGGCAAACTCCTCACCCGCCAGGCCGTCGATCTGGTGGCCGCCGTAGGTGATGAAGTTGAACACAAAGCCCATCTTGCCCAGCTCGATCGGAAACAGGCGCATCTCTTCATCATTCATGCCGGTCGTGTCCCAGTTGAAAGACGGAGACAGGTTGTAGGCCAGCATCTTCTCTGGGTAGACGGCGTGGATCGCGTCGGCAAACACCTTGGCATCCTTGAGGTCAGCCGTCTTGGTCTCCATCCACAGGATGTCAGAGAACGGCGCTGCCGCCAGGGACTTGGCAATCGCGTAGGGAATGCCGCCGCGCACCTGGTAGTAGCCATCCGGCGTCTTGGGGTGCTCGCAGTCCCATGCGGCGGCAATGCCCAACTCCTCAGCCTTGGTGCGGATCTGAAAGAATGACGCGCGGTGGGCCCAGGTCAGCCACTGGTCGCGGCTCATGGCCACGGTCTCGCCCTCGGCCAAAGCAAAGGCGATCTTGTCGGCCACGGCTTCGGCGTAGGTGCAGATGCCGGCCTCGGCCTGCCAGACGTCGACAAACTTGTCGAACACGCGGTCCAGCGCCAGGTCGACGTTGA
The DNA here is from genome assembly GCA_903919145.1 of uncultured Myxococcales bacterium. Taxonomy (GTDB): domain Bacteria; phylum Myxococcota_A; class UBA9042; order UBA9042; family UBA9042; genus SXRM01. The sequence goes on along the minus strand of CAIXGW010000233.1, from coordinate 10,934 downwards.
TGACCTTGCCTTGCTTGAAGGCCTGAGCGGCTTGGACAATCGCATCGGTCAGCTGGTTCTTGGCGATCCAATTGTCGGCGTTGGCGTACTCCTCGTCGCTCATTGCATACAGCTCGTGGCCGCTCAGCTCATCGACCCCGGCGTTCTTGAACTGCCGCAGAATCGCCAGGAAGGACGCCTTGAACGTCGGCAGATCCAGGTTGGTCGCGCCCAGAATAAACGGCTGGTCGCGGTCGTCGCTGCGACCATCCAACAGCGTGGCCGACTCGGCATCGGTGCGCGCCACAATCAGGCCCGGCACGCCCATGATGTCCAACTGAAAGCGCGCAGCAGACAGGCGCTTGACCTGCTCATCCTCGCTGACCAGCACCTTGCCGCCCTGGTGGCCGCACTTCTTGACGCCGGGCTTCTGATCCTCGATGTGGTAGCCGGGGACGCCGACTTCGACAAAGCGCCGGATCAGGTTGCGCACGTGCGCGTCGCCGCCGTGGCCGGTGTCGGCGTCGGCGATGATGAAGGGGCGAAAGTCGATTTCTGGCGTGTTTTTGCGCTGCTCTGGAGTCATGCGTGCGCGGGCGTGGAACTGGTTCTTGTCGGCCGTGAGCAGGGCCCGCACGATCGGCGCTGCCTCATCGGGCACCTGGCTCAGCGGGTAGGCGGCCAGATCCGGCCCTGGATCCTCTTGGACAGAGCCCTTGGCGCTGGTCGCCCAGCCGCCCAGGTAGATGCCCTCGATGCCCATCTTCTTGATGGCGACCGCCTGGCCCGGCGAATAGGGTCCAAAGGTCGTGATGCTCTTGCCCTCGGCGAACATCTCGCGCAGCCGCGTATAGAAACCTTCCGCCGCGCCACGAGCCACTCCGTAGTCGCCAGCAATGGTGCCGCGCTGCTCGGCGACCTCGCGGGCAGAGTAGACACGGCGGATCCCGGCAAACCGCGAGCTGTTGAACCACTGATTAATTTCAGTAACTTGCTTGTCGAGTTCCATGACCTGGCCTCCTGTGTCCTTGGGTGTGCGGCGCCGATGTTCAGGCGACAACGGGGTCCGGGTTGGCGGTCAGGCGGGTGCCGTCGCGGCCAAAGCTCTGCTGGTACACTTCAATGCGCGCGATAGCGCACTGCAGGTCCTGGTTGTTCAGGTTGAGGTTGAGCAAGTCGACGTACCACGGCGTCTTGATCGGGCTGTACACGTAGCGCTGCACGATCTCTCTGGCGATGGGCAGCGTGGTGTACTTGGAGTCATCGTGCACATCTTTGTTGCGCGCGGCCAATAGCTTGGCGTACTCCTCGGCGATCAGCTGATCAAACAGCGCAGGCGTCAGCGCGTCGCCAGCCTGGACACTGGTGTGGGCATCGTCCTGGGTGAATTGGCCGGCTTTGTGCAGCCACTCCCACAGAATGCTGAGGCGGATTTCGCCGGTCGCCATGTCTTCCATGAGGTAGAGCACGTCGTCATTGCCAAAGAACTCGGCGGGCTTGAGGGCTGCGGCCTGAAAGCCGCGCTCAAAGGCGTTGCCGTACTGCAGCGCCACGCTGAGCAGATCGCGGGCGCCAGCCACGGTGCGCGGCGCCGGCTCCAGCAGCGTCAGCCCGGCCGCATCCTGCGCGGTGTAGCCCAGCCGCGGAAACTCGCGACCCATCTGATTGGCTGCCCCTACGTTTTTCCAGATTGGCCGGACAATGTGGACCATCTTCCAGTGCGCCACCCACTTGCCGCTGGCGCCCGCCTGCTGCTCGCGGCTGCCGCCCGCCACGGCGCGCTTCATGCCGGCCGCCACGCCCGCTTCTGAGCCCACGGGGATGTTGGGCTCCATGCCGCCCTGCCACAGCGCGTAGTTGCCGTTCTGGTCGGGCGTGTTGACGCAGCGGCGCACCCGGTCCTCGTAGTTGCGCATGTAGCCGTAGGTCATGGTGATGGCGTCGATGTTGGGATTGACAAAGGTCGGGTCCCAGGCCATGGCATCGGCGACGCTGTTGATGTAGTCCCAGCGGCCCGTGTTGTAGCCCACAAAGCGGCGGCCCAGCGCGGCGCGAATCTCCATCAGCTGAAAGCAGGCTTCCAGTTGCTCCACAAGCACATACGCCTTGATGGTGGCCTCGGGCAGGCCCAGGTGCGCCTCCAAGGCCGCCAGCATGCGGTACCACCACGCCGCCTCTTCTGCGGTCTGGATCTTGGGCAGGTAGAGCACAATGCTGCGACCCTGATCACGCAATATCTGGTGATTATTGACTACATACAGCACCGCATCGACAATCGACGCCGAGAAGCCCGAGCCGTCGGCCGAGCGCACGTGCCGGTCATCCAGGTGCAGACCGCGGGCGCGAAAGATGCGGGTGGTGAACTCCAGCTGCTTGCGCCAATCAGCGATGATCTCGCGACCGTGAAAGGCCTTGGCCCAGGCGTTCATCTCAGCGGCAACAGGCTCTGCAACGGCCAGAAACTGCGGGTCAAGAGCCAGAGCCAGCTTGAGGTTGCGCTGATTGTCCAGCGACATGGTGTCGACCTGACCCAGGGCATCCTCGCCGTCAAACATCCAGCCATCGGCGCCCGACAGCAGGGCATAAGCCACATTGCGGATGCCAGACGCCAGGTCAGCGCGGGGCTTGGTCGCCGGACCGGTGCCCTGGATCCACTGGCGCTGCAGGTCCTGGGGGATCGGCGAACCCTCAAATTGGCCATCGCGGGCCTGCTGGACGGTCAGGTTGGTGCCGGCGATCAGAGCGCTGGGGTCGAGAAAGCCGATGGGCTGGTGCTCGGCAAAACGCTTGGCCCGGCGGGCAATTCGCTCGGTCATCAGCCGCTGGCGCTCAGCGTGCAGCGGTGTCAGAGCCTGCAGCGCCGCGATCGCAGGCGCGGTCAAGACGTCGGGGTAGGCGCTGCGCAGCTCGTTGCTGACCAGCAGGTTGCCCAAAGGAGCAGGGGTGGGGCTGGGGCTCATCGATCCCTCCTTGGGCTGCCAACAAGCGTCACTTGCTGGGTGCCCTTGCGCTGCTGAGTGGGTCGCCAAGCTCTCCGATGCGGATTCGCGGCGACGCCCCGACCACAAATCGATCGATTTGCTTTTGTCGGGGCCCCGAGGGGCAGACGGCCACGATCATAGGACTCTAACGCGACGCGTCAAGCCACGATCCGGTGACAGCGACGGAACTGTGACCGAGCCGGACCCGGCGTTTTGCCTGAGAGCCCCTCTGGCAGGTCCGTTTCAGAAGGTGCCCTGGGACAACTCGGTCAAGTACTTTGGCACAGGAGCGGCGAGTCGGCTGTGAAGCCGCGGGCTTGCGATCCAGCCAGCCGGAGGAACTGTCCGAGCTATTCTCTGACGGTTCCTTGGCGCGGCGCTGGCGCCAGCACCAGCGGTCGCCAGTCTCCCACGGATTGAAAGCTGGCCCAGTAGTACGGATGGCGCAGGCGCCGCTGGGCTTCTGCGACCGGGGCTCCCAGCGCCTCTGCCCCGCGCTGCCCAGCCGCCGCGGCCGGCTTGCCCAAAACCTTGGCACCCTTGGCCACTGTCAGCGCAGCTTGACGCAGCGCCGCCGCCCTGCCCTGGCCGCGGCGCAAGCCCTGGTAGTAGGCCACCATCAGGTCGCGGGTGGCGGCGTCATCGACCTGCCACAGAGACATCACCACGGTGCGCGCCCCGGCGGCGGCAAAGGCCCGCTGCAACCCTTGCGGTCCATCGCCAGAGCGCAGCCGGCCGACCCCTGTCTCACAGGCGCTCAGTACCACCAGCTGGGTCGGGCCAAGGTCCAGGGCGCCCACCTCCAGCGCGGTCAGCAGGCCGTCATCGCCCGCGGTGCCGCGGCGGTTGCTGCCGGCCATGGCAAGACCGCTGCGCAGAAAGGGGTTTTCAGTCCACTCGCCACCGGGCACAAAAAAGCCGTGGGTGGCCAGGTGCAGCACGCCCGGGCCCTCTACCCGCAGCAGCGCGCCCTCCGTCGCCTCTGTGCCCACCAGCAGGCGGCTGCCCGGCCACTGCGCGGCCACGGCGCGACCTTCGGCCTCGGCTCCGGGCAGCGTTGAAAAATGCAGGGATCCCGCGGCAGTCGACCGCCTCGCCGGCGCCGCTGCGCTGTCTTGAGCTGCGGGCGCTCCATCAAACGCCGGGTTGGCAAAGACCCACAGGCCCTGCGCAGGGTGCGGCGGCGGCGCCATCCGCAGCAGGTCGCGCCCGGCAGAAAGGCGCACCAGCTCTTGGGTTTCGATGGCGTAGCGGCCCTTTTCGTCTACCAGCGCGCCAAACGGCACCAGGTGCAGCAGGCCGTCTGGAGCCACCACTGGCAGCTCTCCGGCGCCCAGCCGCTGACGGACCGGCTGCCACACCAGGGCATCCAGCTGGCGGCCAAGGTCGTCGACATCAGCGGACCGCGGGTCCAGCAGCGCCGCGCGCCAGCTTTCGAGCCGTGCCTGGATCGGCTCGGCGGGCCCCAGGTCGAGCCAGTCCACAGCGCCGGTTCTGCGCAGCAGCGCTACCGCCAGCCGCTCTGACCCGCGATCGCCATGCACCTTGGGCGGCTTGCCGTTCTCGCGCAACCACGGACGCCAGTACGCGTATTCGGCAAGCACGCCCTTGGGCGGCAGCGCGGCCCGCACCGCCGACAGCAGCGACCCGCCCGCGTCGCCAGCAGCCCCCGCCGTCGCGCGACTGAGCTCTCTCTCTGCGGCCGCCAATTTGCCAACGGCTGTGGGGTCGGCGGGCAATTGCTGCATCCCGCGAGCCGCCATCCTGCCACGCAACTGCGCGACCTGGCGCACCTTCTCTTGTAGCGCCGCCGGTAGGGCCTTCAGCCGGCGGCGCTGATCGGCCAAGACATCAAACAGCCGGCCCTTGCGCTGCAGTACGGTCTCCAGCGCCAGCTCGGCGGCGGCCGGATGGCCGACTGCACTGTCCAGGGCTAGCGCCAAGGCATCGGCCAGCTCAGAGGTAGAGGCGCGCAGCACCTCATGCCGATCGTCTTCTGTGCCAGTAAACATCAGCCGCGCCATGTCTTTTTCGCTCACCGTCAGCGCCTGGCGCAGCCATTCAACGCCGCGGACGGGCTGGCCCAGGTGGCGCAAGATGGCCGCCTGGCTGCTGAGATACCCAACAAGGCTGGGATCGTCCGGCCCCACGGTCTGTTCCATCACCTGCAGCGAGCGACGCGACGCCATCTCTGCTCCCGGGTAGTCGCCGGCCAGGCTCAGAGCGGTCGCCAGGATATTGGCACACTTGGCCAGATCCGCGCCGGACGGGGCCTGGGCATGGCCCCGCTCTGCCAGCGCCAGGCCGCCAGCGGCGATCTTGGCCGCTCCGCTCAGGTCCAGCTACAGCAGCGCCACCGTGGCGGCGTCGGCCTCCAGATTGGCCATTGCGGTCCACGGCGCCTGCGGCCAGCGCTGCAGCCAGTCGCGGCGCTCGGCCAAGAGGGCCTGGACCGCCTCGGCAACCATCCGCAGGCGCAGCGTCGCGTCAAACAGCCGGGCCAGTACGGCCACCCGGGTCGCCGATGGCGGGTCGGCCTTGGCAGCCAGCACCCGCGCCCGGCTCATCTAGCGCTGGCTCTCTGAAAATTCCTCTTTCAGATAGTACACTTCACCCAGCGCCCAGCTCGGAATAAACAAGCCAGCGTCCTGCGCCAGGCCCGCCGCCTCGGCCTCGGCCATTAGAGCCAGGAAATGCAGCAGGACCTTGGCTTGGTCTTGGGCAACCATCGCCGCGCGCCCGGCCAGCTCGCGGGCCACTACGCGCGCGGTGGCACCCTTGGACTGGGTGCGATCGATGTAGTCAACCAATTCATCGACTTCTCTCAGCGCCTGGGCCGCCTTTTGCTGGCGCAGGGCTGTCTCAATGGCCTGGCGGCGCGCCTCTACAAGGTCAGCCCAGGCCTGCATCTCGGCTTCGGTCTGCGGCTGCTTGCTCGGCCAATCCAGCGCCAGCGCACCAGCAGCCATCGCCAGCCAGGCAGCCAGCCCAAGCCACCCGGCGAGCTTTGAGAGGGTCTTGGCCCACGCCATCGGTGCTTTCTCCAGCCGTTGAGTGCCCATCGGTCAGCGCGGCGCCGCGCCAAAGCCTGCCCGACCTTCGCCCAAGTAACCCGTCGCCGCCATGCCGACCACAACCGCCGCCGCGGCAGCCAGCTGGGCAGGCAGACTCAACAAGTGGGCATTCCACAGCAGCCAGGTGGTCAGGACCAGCGACGCAGCAAATACGGCAGTCATCATGGCTTTGCGCGATGCCGTCAGCGGCGGGTCGTAGCGCCGCCGGGCCTGCTCCAGGTCAAAGGGCGGCTTGGGAAACCGCGCCTTCACATCTGGCGGCCGCCAGCCGGGCGGCTTGAGCGGCAGCAAGAGCTTGTCTGTCCAGCGCTGGCAGAGGCGCATTTCCCGAATCAGCGCCCAATACACCTCTAGGTTGGCCCACAGCGGATTGAAGCTGCGCAAGGGCGACCGGGTGCCGTAGACCACCGGGTCAGCAGGGTCTTCTTCCACAAAGGTGCCAAACCACCGGTCAAAGAGGATCAAGACCCCGCCGTAGTTGCGGTCCAGGTACTTGTCATTGACAGCGTGGTGGGCGCGGTGGTTCGAAGGCGAGCAGAACACCCGGTCAAACCAGCCAAGCCGGCCGATCTGCTCGGTGTGGACCCAGAACTGGTACAGCAGGTCAATCAACGCGACGGCGCCGAAAACCAGAGGGGGAAAGCCGGTCAGGGCCATCGGCAGGTAGAAGATCCAGGCAAGCAGAAAGCCAGAGCTGGTCTGACGCAGGGCGGTAGAGAGGTTGTAGTCCTCGCTTTGGTGGTGGACGGCGTGGGCCGCCCACAACAGCCCGACTTCATGACCCATGCGGTGCAGCCAGTAGTAGCAGAAGTCGTAGAACACCAGGCCCACTACCCAGACCCACCACGCGCTGGCGTCGAGCTGGATGGCGCTGAAGTGCTCAAAAACCCAGGTGTAGATGCCAATGTTGAACGCAATGGTAAACAGGCCGACCACCTGGCTGACCATGCCCAGGCCCAGGCTGGCCAGCGCATCGTTCCAGCGAAAAGCCGCGACGCCGCGGTGGCGAGCAACCAGCAGTTCCACGGCCATCAAGACCAAGAACACCGGGACGGCCAGGACGATCACTTGGGCAGGCTGCATGGGACTCCAAGAGAGGTGCATTGCCAGAGAGTGTGCCGAGATAGCCGTGGGCTTGGCAAGTTGACGCCGGAGCATACGCCTTTGCCGTGGCCCGCAGCGCTACCGCGAAGCCCAACGCCATCAACGTCCTGACACAACCCCGCTAGCCAAACCTGCCGACAACCGCTACACCCTGGGCCATCTATCGGCCCGCCGCGGCCACCGGAGCCCCATGTACGCCACCCTTATCAGCCAACTGCAATTCAGCCTGGGCAACTTAGACGGGATCTTGGCCAAGGCCGCCGACAATGCCGCCAGCCGCGGTTTTGCCCCAGAAGCGTTTTTGACCGCCCGCCTTGCCCCCGACATGTTCGCGCTGACCCGCCAAGTCCAAATTACCTGCGATGCCTGCAAGATCGCCGCTGCGCGGGTGGCCGATGTCGCCCCACCGGCCTTTGCCGACACCGAGACCACCGTGGCCGAGCTGCGCCAGCGCATTGCCAAGACGATGCAATTTGTGGACTCGCTGGATCTGACGACGACTGCGGCCCAGGATGGCAGCCGCCGGGTGCCCGCCGGCTACCCGCCCGACAAGACCATGAGCCTGCACGACTATATCGTCAAACGCCAGGTGGCCAACTTCTACTTCCACATGGCCACGGCCTATGGCCTGCTGCGCCATTGGGGCGTGCCGGTCGGCAAGGGCGACTACCTGGGTGCTCTGCCAATGGAATAGCCGTAAACGCCCAGACCGCGCCCCGCAAGTCTTTGGCGGGTCGTTGGCTGCCGCTCAGCCCACGGCTTGGGCGACGGCCTCTGGCGCTGCGGCCCGCGTGCGCGTCTTGACCCACGCTGCAAACGCCGCCCCGGTAAAGTACATGATCAGGCTGTAGACCGCGGCCGGAATCGCCAGATTCAGGTTGCCCAGCACGCTGCCCGCCACGGCGATCGCCATGGTGCCGTTGTGAATGCCGATCTCAAAAGCGATCGCCGCCGACTGCTTCTCATCCAAGCGCATCAGCCGCGGCAACGCGTAGCCAATGCCCAGGCTGGCCAGGTTGAACAGCAGGGTCGCCGGGCCAACCTTGCCAAACCAGTCGGCCAGCCCATCGCGCTGCTGCCAGGCGGCGCCGACGATGACCAGCACCAAGAAGAGTGCCGAGGCGATCTTGACCGGCTTGTCTAGCCGCTGGGCTATCTGCGGCCGGTTCTTGCGCAGCAGCATGCCCAGGGCCACCGGCACCAGCACCACCGCCAGCACCGACACGACCTTGCCAAACTGCAGCGGAATCGCGGCTTCTTTGGCCATAAAGTGCGCCATGGCCAGCCCCACCAGCAACGGCACGCTGACAATCGCCAGCAGGCTGTTGATCGCCGTCAGCGTCAGGTTGAGCGCGACATCACCTCCCGCCAAGTGGCTGTAAAGGTTGGCTGTCGGCCCGCCCGGAGACGCCGACAGCAGAACCAGGCCCACCGCCAGCTCGGGCGACAGCGCAAGCGCATGGGCCAGGCCAAAGGCCACCGCCGGCAGCACCAGCGACTGCACCAGCAGCCCTGCCGTGACAGCGCGCGGGTAGCGAGCCACACGCTGGAAATCGGCCCAGGTCAGGGCCAGCCCCAGGCCCAGCATGATCACCGCCAAGGCGATCGGCAGCACCACAGTCAGCAATGGCGAAGGTTGCATGCTTACTCCAGATCCAGGGCCAGCCACACCATCGCCCGACCTGCAGGCGCGACGTGCGCTGGGCCAGACAGATGCTCAGAGGGCGGCACTGCAAAACTGCTAGAGCTTGATGCGGAATTTGTCGCAGGTCAATCGAGTTCTGGCCAGCCGCCAGCGCCCAGGCCCCCTGGCCCCGCGCCACGGAAAACCTCTGCAGCCGCGCAGGCCCCAGGAGCCAAGGGCACCGAAGCATCCAACCTCAAGGGAGCATTGGGTTCTAGACGGAACGCGGTTGGATGGGCCAGTGAAGGCTTGGCAGCAGCACCCCAAGGCCTGTGAACAAGAGCTGGCTGCAATCCGGATCGAAGGGTCGGTTGTGATCACCAGCCCAAAGTCACGGCTTTTCTGTAGGGCTACTGGAATTCTGAGGTCCGCGGACGTTGCGGACAACCCAGTCGGCGGCATTGTGGTTGCTGTCAAACCCGTTGCCCGCCTGCTCGTCGGCGCCGCCCGCGGCAAGGCTGGCCGTAGAGCTGCCAGAGTAGGCCTTGCGCTCTAGCGAAGCTGAGGCCGACGGGTTGGCAGCCGGCGCGGGACCGGCTCCTTCAGCGTTGCTGTTGGGGGTGCCGTAGCCGCACTGGTCCAATGTAGTCGTTCCCAGCAGTAGCTGCAGCGCGCCAGAAGCACCACCCAAGCCCATGTCGCCGCTGGATTTCTGGTCTGCGGCCACGCTGCCCGCATAGCTTGAGGCCGAGGCCAGCAGGTAGTAGCCCTTGGCCGGCAGCACGGTTCCGGCCGCAATCGTGACCTTGGTGGACCAGGAAGTGCCGGTGGCCGAGCGGTACTGCAGCAAAGTCCCGCCGATGGCCATGGCCGAGTCGCCTGGGTTGTAGAGCTCGACAAACTCATCGCCAGCGCTGGCGCCCTGAGTGGCGATCTCAGAGAGGACAAGGTGGTATTCGCAAGCACCAGTCTTGCTGTTGCAGGAGGTACCCGCCGCGCAGTTGCCGCCGCAACTGGCACTCACCGGCGTGCAACTGCCGTACACCTGCACGTCGTCGATGGCCACCAGGCCGCTGTTGGTCGCAGACATGCCGGCAATCGCGCGAATCTCCACCTTCACTGGGGCCATCTGCGCTCCCCCTAGGGCGATTTCGAGGGTCTCTGTGCCGTTGGTCGAGGAGCAGATCGTCTGCACCACCTCGCCGTCTACCACAATCGCTACGTCATCGGCACCGCACTCGCCGTCGCCCAGCACTGCCTGCAACTTCAAGCGCAGCTTGGTACCTGCCGTCGCGGCCACCGACGGCGCTGTCCAGGTCGCGGTAGCCGTGCCGGTAGCCCCTGCGGAACCAAGCCACTGGGCGGCAAGGCCAAACGGCGGCGACACAGCCGTGGCGGTCAGGGCAAAAGAGAGGTAGACAGGCTCCGTCGAAGCGACCGACCCGGCCAGCATCGGCGCCATCGGGAAGCTGGCCTCCAGGCAGATTGCGCAGTCTTGGATGGCCGTATGCGTGCAGCTTCCCTCAGCGCAGGCATCGGCCGTGCACGGGTCGCCGTCATTGCAGTCTTTGGCCGCGCCGCTCTTGCATTTGCCCTCGGCGCAGCTGTCTTCGGCCGTGCAGCTGTCGCCGTCGGAGCAGCTGGCCGCAGTGGGCAACGCCACGCAACCATCTGTAGAGTCGCAGGAATCCTTGGTGCAGACATTGCCGTCGTCGCAGGAAGTTGCCGCGCCGGGCAGACAGGCGCCGTCTTTGCAGCCGTCGCCGCTGGTACAGGCGTTGCTGTCGGAACAGCCCAATGAATTCGCCAAGTAAACACAGCCTTGGGTCTTGTCGCAGCTGTCGCTGGTGCAGGGGTTGGCGTCGTCGCAGACCGTGGCCGCGCCGGGTAGGCAGGCGCCGTCTTTGCAGGCGTCGCCGACCGTGCAGGCGTTACTGTCAGAACAGCCCAATGAATTCGAGGAGTAAACACAGCCTTGGGTCTTGTCGCAGCTGTCGCTGGTGCACGGGTTGGCGTCGTCGCAGACCGCCGCGGTGCCCTGGCAGGCGCCGGCGGCGCAGTTGTCGCCGCTGGTGCAGGCGCTGCCGTCATCGCAGGTGCCGGTGACGTCGGCGAACAAGCAGGCCACGCCGCCGCTGGGTCCGCCGCTGTCAGCGCAGGTCAGGGTGGCGC
>CAIXGW010000232.1 GCA_903919145.1 uncultured Myxococcales bacterium | reverse complement strand
TCGGGGTGAAACTGCACGGAGAAGGCTGGCAGGCGCTTGTGGCGCAGGCCCTCTACCGTGTCGTCGTTGAGGTTGAGGTGGGTAACGGCGACTTCGCGACCATCCAGCGAGCTGGCTACCACCGCAAAACCATGGTTCTGCGAGGTGATCTCGATGCGGCCGCTGTCGAGATCGCGCACCGGGTGATTGCCGCCGCGGTGGCCAAACTTGAGCTTGTACGTCTGGCCGCCCAGCGCCAGACCCAGCAGCTGGTGGCCGAGGCAGATGCCAAAGATCGGCACGCGGCCCAGCAGTTGCGCAATAGTCTCAATGGCGTAGGCCACCGGCTGCGGATCGCCGGGACCGTTGGACAGCAGCACCCCGTCGGGGGCCAGGGCCAGGGCTTGCTGCGCGGTCGTGTGCGCTGGCACCACCGTCACCCGGCAGCCGCTGGCCACCAATTGCGTAACAATATTGCCCTTGATCCCAAAGTCATAGGCCACCACGTGCAGCGGCGCATCGGCCCGGCCCGCTGTCCACGGCTGCTTGCAGGTCACGCGGCTGGCCAGATCAAGGCCGGCCATCGAAGGCAGCGCCTGCGCTTTTGCCACCAGATCTGCCAGTCCCGCGGCGTCGGCGTCGGCCACCCAACCGGCCAGCGGCAGCTCGCTGTCGGCCGGCCAGTCTGCCAGCACGCCGCGCTGAGCGCCGCTGTCTCTGAGGTGCAGCACCAGCGCCCGGGTGTCGACACCAGAAAGCCCAGGGACGCCGCCTTGTTGCAGCTCAGTATGCAGGCTGTTCTGCGCCCGCCAGTTCGACGGCACGGCGTGGTAGTCGCGCACGACAAGGCCCGCCGCGCGCAGCCTGTTGGACTCGCGATCCTCTGAGTTTACACCATAATTGCCGATCTGCGCCGCTGTCAGCGTGACAATCTGGCCCTCGTAAGAGGGGTCGGTCAGGATTTCTTGGTAGCCGGTCATCGAAGTGTTGAAGACCACTTCGCCCGCGCCCGTCAGCGGCCCGCCAAAGCGCGACCCACGAAAATACCGACCATCTTCTAGTACCAGGATGCCGTTCACGCGCGGGCCCTCCACCGGCCCCGGGGCGCGGGGCGGCGGGATGCTGCCGGCAAGGTCGGGAGCGGTCAAGAGCCTCTGCGGCCACCTCCAGGCCAGCCAAGGCGGGCGTTGACGAGGTAGGTGTCTTTCTGGAATAGGGAAAGGCGATTGGCCCGACCGCCCTGCCTCCGGCTTTGTTGCCAGATTGTGCCAAGGAGCAACCACCCCGTAGGCGCGGGCTGGCCACCCATTTGGCTCAGCGTCCGTCGCCCCGATGGCGGCTCGTGCCGTTCCGCTACAGCGCCTCTCAGCGCCCAGCCCGACAACCCAGAAGCCAGGCTGCAAGGCCGGCCCCTCGGACCGCGACCCGCGTGAAAGATGGTGGCGATCGGCGTCGGCGCCTTGCTGCGGGGCCTGGGACACGAGCATAGTCAAGCCAGCGGCTCTTCCCTCAGCCGCGTCCTGAAAGGCATGGCCAATGAGAACCCGTTTTGCGCACTGGATGTTTGTAGTCTCCACTGTGGTGTTGATGGGCTGTGGCGACGCCGCGCCCACGGCAGGCCCGAATGGCAGCACCGACAGCGCCGCGGCGGACACCGGTGGGTCAGACTCTACTGCCGCCGACGGCAACCCAATCGATGGCAGCGGCCCTGACACCGTGGCCTCAGACGGCCAGGGCGATGGCGCCACCGGCAGCGACGCGGCGGCGCAAGATGGCGCCGACCAAGATGGCGGTTCGACCGATAGCACGGAGGGAGACAGCGCCGAGGTAGACAGCGCCGAGGTAGACAGCGGCGCTACTGACGCCATCCAGCTGGATGCCGACGTCGATCTCGATGCCAGCGGCGACGCCGACCTTGACGCCGATGCTGACGTGGCCACCCAGGACGGCACCGATCTGCAGGACATCGAGGACGCCCTGGATGGCGCTGGCGATTCAACCGAGGCAACTGACGGCACGGCTGACGGCGACACCGCGCCCGGCTGCCAAACCGCGGCGGATTGCCCGGCGTCGGCCACCCCTTGCCAAGCAGCCATCTGCCAAGAAGGCGGCGTATGCGGGCTGGCCCAGGCGGCTTCTGGTACCGTGTGCGACGACGGTCTGCAGTGCACCTCGGGCGATGTCTGCAGCGACCAAGGCAGCTGCCAAGGAGCCGTCAAGCCAGAGCTCTGCGACTTTGCCGCGGCCGGCAAGAGCCAGGCCTGCGCCACCCTGACCTGCGCTGACAGCGGCGGACCCAGCGGCGGCGTGGCCTGCTTGTTCGCCGACGTCACCGGCACCTGCGATGACGGCAGCGCCTGCACCAGCGGCGACAACTGCGCCGCCGGCGCCTGCCAGGGCACCG
>CAIXGW010000231.1 GCA_903919145.1 uncultured Myxococcales bacterium | reverse complement strand
CGGGTTGCTCGGTCTTGAGGTTGCCGGCTGCCGCCGCCGCGCGCAGGTAGATCTGCAGGTCCTCTTCATCGGCACGGGTCGGTCTGACGCCGATGCGCCCGCTCGTCTCGACCTCGTCGCAGCCCAGCCATTCCCAGTCCGCGCAATAGGCCCATGTATCCAATGGCTTGTCAGGGGTCCACCCAGCGGGCACGAGCGGCACCAGCTGCACCCGGAACCGCGTCGAACGACCGCCGCGCGCAGGTTTGCCGACCCGCTTGTTGATTGTCCGCGCCAGATCGAGCCGCGGCGTCAAGTCGTCGGGCAGCCGGACCAGCATGGCGCCCTCTACCTTGGCCTTCGCGAGCGGCACTGGCAGGCCCCGGGCATGGTCGTAGCGCGCGACGTTGAGCACGATAATCATCGCCATGGGCAAGGTCAGCAACAGGCCCCACAGGTCGGCGCGCCACTTGGCCGTCCACCAGGCAATGCTCAGCAGCATCACCATCGCCGTGGTCAGATACCCCACCCAGTTGTGCAGCCAGTAGCCAATCCCCAGTGCGATAGCCCAGTTGACCGCGAACGCGAGCGACGTTACGACCGCACGCTGCACGAATTGCCACGCCGCGCCCACCAGCGACGTCGGCGGCTCGGGGCCCGGCCCGGCCGAAGCAGTGGGGCCCGAGCGCACAGTCGGACGCGGATTCGCCTGCCCAGTCAAAGGGTGCGAACCGTTCGATCTAGCATGTTTTTTGACCATGGCGTCCCCTCGCGATGATGGCGCCTCCCCACCGCAGGGGCGGCCAACGCGCTTCGACTGCCGACACCAACCGTCGCGAAGTCCGCCCCGCCAAAGGTCTTACTTGCAGACCTGAAACCGGAGGGCGCGCACCTTGGCCTCCGATGCTTTTTGGAATTTCCCTTTGCCCTTATAGGGTTCGTTAATGTAGACCGCGCGCAGCTGGCAATAGGGCTCGCCGGGCTCTTGCAGCATGACGACGACTTCAGACCAGCGCTCCGTGGGGATACCAAATCCGTTCTTCTCGATGACCCAGTCCTTGCCGAGGCCGACTTTGAGGATTTTGGCGTTCGGATACACTTCTTTGACCGCGTTGCTGGCCATGCCGCAGCCGTAATGCCCACAAGCCTGCTTGGGCATCAGGTCCTGCTTGGCGCTCTCCTCGACGACCTTGGCTCTCACCTTATTTTCAGCTACATCGACGCCCAGCAGCTTCTCCTCGGCTGGCATCGGGACCCCCAGCTCCTTACTCAGGGCTGCGAACGGCTCGACAAACTGCTTCTTGCGCTCAGGCGTGACCTGAAAGTAGGTCTTCCACGAAAAGGCTGCGCCCGAGCTCTGGGCATCCCAGCCGTTAAATTGCGCGGTCCAAACCTGCAGGAAGGCCGGGCGCGGCGGGGCTTTCGCAAGCTCATCGGCCAACTGCTCGGCTGCCTTGGCGAGCAGCGCCTTACGACGCGACGCGAGGCTGCACATGTACTTGGGATTGCTCTCAAAATCGTTGTTGGGGTAGTTGTCGCGCGGAATGCACTGGCGATCCGGCGTCCAACTACACGTGAACGATGGAAAATCGGGCCCACCCTTGTACTTGGTGCAGAGCTTGTCCAGCTCGGTCAGCTTGCCGAGCGCCTCGACCAGCTGGTCGGGCCCCTCGAGCTTGGCGCTGCAGTCGAGGGCCGCCAACCCTTGCTCGGTGCGCTTGTCGCCGGCGCACGCATAGGCCAGCGCGTACTTGAGCGGCCAGTTGTCGCGCAGCTTCAACTCGCCGTGAAAGGCAGCAAATTGCTCTTGCGCTACAATGCCTTTGGCCATGCGATCGGCATCGCGAATCTGCGACTGCGGAATCTGGAAGTGGTCAAACCGCGAGCCGAACGACACCTCAACCTTGTCGCCGAGCACGGCCAGGATCAAGCCCAGCTCATAGGCATTGCCGCGGTTGCGCGCGACCATCACGTAATCGCCCATCGCAAAGGGCCCTTTCTCCTTGGGCGTGGCGCCGCGGTCGAACTCGGCGTTGCTCTGCAGTTCGATCTGGTTCTTGACGATCGTGAAATTACCCGCCTGTGCGACCGCTGGTACGCCTGCGATGACACAGGTGATGATCGCCATCCGCAGCCCAGTTTGCCTTCCGTAATTCATGATCCCCCTCATCAACGAAGCATTGAATAACTGATGTGAAACCCCTGTGGTCGCACGCCTACTGCACAGTCACCTTGTAGGTAAACGCACCGGTCGCGACGCCCTTGCCGCCGGTCACCGCAAAGAACACGTTGTAGTTGTTGGTGCTCGAGGCCGAGGCACCAAGCGTCAGCATTTCTTTGCCAGCAGTTCCGGCGCTCGACGCGTACTCGCAAGTCAGCGACGCGGCGACGTTCGGCGGCACGGCCCACAGGCTTGCACCCTGCCGATAGCCGTAGACCTGCAAGTCGACCCCGGCCGCGGGCGTAACCTCGACGATGACCTTCTTGTTGGCCGGCACCGGGTCCTTGAGGCCAAAGAACACCTGATTGCCCATGTAGCTGGCAGACATCGTCGCCGGGAAGCACGCGTTGTTCGACAGCCACGCAAAATCGAGGTTGGTGCACGCGCCGCTGCTGAGGTTGCCCGACCCGCTCGCCGTGCCCGCCGCCGCGTTGACCGCGGTCACGTTGGCTGGCCAGCCGCCGACACCAGCAGGGTTGGCCAGCGACTCGGGGCAGAACGCCGGTCCAGGATTGATGACCTGCACCTTGACCGTGTACGCGCCGCTGACCACGCCGGTGGGCGCACCGACCGCGAAGAACAGGTTGTAGCTGTTCGAGGTCGGGTTGTCGAAGTAGATCCACTCGGACTGGCCGGGGTTGGCGATGCCGTTGTTGTTGCCCGCCTCGCACGGCCCGGTCGAAGGCACATACGGCGGCACAAAGAACGACGACGTCGAACTCAAGTAGCCGAACACATTGACATCGAGCGTGCCCACCGTCGGGATGACCTCGACCACGGCCTTGGCGCCCGGACCCAGCGGCTTGTCGAGCGCGTAGTAGACCATGTTGCCCTGGAACGTGCTGTTCTGCGTTGCCGGGAAGCACGCGACCTGCGAATTGGCCGCAAAGCCGAGGTTGCTGCACTTGCCCTTACTCAAATCACCCGACAACGTCGCCGCGTCGCTGGTCAATTGCACCTTGGTCACACTGGTCGGCCACGCGCTGTTCGGCCCGCCCGGCAGCGATGCGGGGCAGAACGGTGCGGCGGCCTTCTTGTGGTACACCTCGACCTTGTAGCCGCCCGCCAGCGATGCGTAAGTGCCACTGACCGCAAAGAAAACGTTGTAGGTGTTGGCCGTCGGATTCTCGAAGTGAATGACCTCGGGCGCGCCGGGATTCCACGAGTTCTTCTTGTCGTAGCTGGCCTCGCAGGTCGGCACCGACGTCACCATCGGCGGCACCGGGTACTGATTCGCGCCCGCCAAGTAGCCGTACAGGCTCACATCGACGTCCGCGTTGGGGATGACCTGGATGTCGACCATCTCGCCCGGTGCCAGCTGCTTGGCGAGCGCGTAAAAGCGCTGCGGGCCAACGAAATTCTCAGACTCCGTCTCAGGAAAGCATGCGACGGCCGACTCGGCGGCGAAACCGAACGCCACGCAGCTACCTTTCTCGAGGCTGCCGGTCACGCTGCCGTAACCTGTGCCGTCTTCGGAGATCTTCTGCACCGAGGCTGGCCAGCTGGCGTACGTCATCCCCGGCAGCGACTCGGGGCAGAACGGCTTGGCGACCTTGAGCGTCGCGGTGATGGCGAACGCGCCCGCCTTGACGCCCGCCGCACCCGACACGCCGATCAGCACGTTATAACTGGCCTTGTCTGTTGGATTCTCGAAGTGCAGCTTCTCACTCCCGCCCGGATTGCCGCCGGCCTTGGTCGCGTAGCTGGCCTCGCAGGCGAGCGCGGTCGGCACGTTCGGCGGCACGCGGATATTGGTCGCGCCCAGCATGTAACCGTACAGATTCAGGTCCACGGTGCCCGACTTGGGCGTAATCACCACATCGAGCGTCGAGTGCGGCGGCATCAAGTCCTTGAGGCGATAGAACACCTGGTTGCCCTGAAACTGCGTATTCTGAGTCGCCGGCCAGCACGAGGTCTGCGAACTGTTGGCCCACGACTCGTTGACGCAGCCGCCATTGGCCACGTCGCCGGATGCATTGGCCAGCCCGGTCGTCGCGTCGATCGCCAGCACGCCGATGCTCTGCGGCCAAGCGGTGTATGTCGCACCCGGCAGCGACTCGGGGCAGAACGGCGGCGGCGCGGCGATGCGCTTGACCACGATGTCGTAATCGCCCTCCACCGCTGCGTTATCGGGCGACGCGACCGCAAAGAAGTAGTTGTAGGTGTTCGAGGTCGGGTTCTCGAAGTACAGGTACTCAGGCGCGCCGGGATTGCCAGCACCGCTCAAGGTTTTGGCGTGCGACGCGTCGCAATTGCCCACCGACGGCACCTTGGGCGGCACGTAGAAGCTGCCCGCGCCCATCCAGTAGCCGTACAGGCTGACGTCGGTCGTCGGTTTCTTTGGCGTGACGGTCACATACAGGCGGTCGCCGGGCTTGATACCGCCGTCGATCGCATAAAACTTCTGCTTGCCGGCGAAGTGACTCGCCGAAGTCGCCGGGAAGCATGAAACGTTCGACTGCCACGCAAACGCCAGCGAGCACAGCTTCATCCCGGTCGCGGTCGTACCCGTCGTCGTCACATCGCCCGTCGTCGCGTCGGGCTTGAGCATCGTCACCGCCGGGTACCACTGGGTCGCCGCGGTCGGGAACTTGTCTGGCTTGCCCTGCGACCACAGGTCGCCGCAGGTGTCACTCGCGGCCAGCTTCTGCTCGATGTCTAGCGTGTAACCGCCCTTGGTGCCTGTCTTATTGACGCCCGTGACCGCGATCAGGATCGAGTACGGATTGCCCGTCGACACCACCAAGGTCGACTCGGGCTGGCCTGGACCACCGACGGTGCCAAAATTCTTGAGCGGCGACTGATCGCACGCCACCACCGTGGTCACTTCCGGCGGCACCTGCGGCGCGGTCGTGCCCTGCTGAATCGTGTACAGGCTCACGTCCACGCCCGGGTCCGGCGTGACGCGGATCGACGTATAGCCCGCCTTGGGCATGTCCACGCGGTAGAACTTGGTGTTGCCCGCGTACAAGTACGCTTGCGGCGCCGGAAAACACGCGACCTGCGAGTTGGCCGCCCACGTCAAATCACAAACGGGATAACCCGATTCGAGCTTGGCTTGCACCTGCGCCTTGCCGTCGACCACCGTCAGCGGCTGCACCCAGTCTGGGTAGCGCTTGGGCTGAGCCAAGTAGTTGACATCTGTATAGTTGTCGTCGTACCGCTTGTCATAGCACTGGGTCGCCAGCGCCTTGCTCGTCACTTCAATCTTGTAGGTCGAGGTGCCAAACGACTTGTCGAACTGGCCGCCGGCCACGCCAATAAAGATCTCGTACTCGTTGCTCGAGAAGTTGCGCCAACCCGTGCCCACGCTGCTCGCGACATAGGCGCCGTCGGCCCGCCCATGGCAATAGGTCGCACCATAGATATCGGGCGGCACCACATGGGTGCCCTTGGGCAGCGCCATCAGGTACACGCGCGGGTTGCCCGCCTTGGTCTGGGTGATTTTGACCGTCGTCTCCGTCCAGCCCTTGACCGGCTGGGCCAGCGCGAACCACTGCTGATTGCCCGTAAACAGCTTGGCGTTGGAGCCGGCCGTGTCTGACCCGTCGACGCAGTTGACGTCGTCGTTGTACATAAATGACACATCGACCGGCTTGCCCTTGCTCAGGTCGCCCGTGGCCGATGCCGCGCCAGTCCCGTCGAGCGTCAGCAGCGTCACCGACGCCGGCCAGGGCGCCGACGGAAGCTGACCATAACACTGCGCCTGCTTGGTCACGGGGTCGATGGCGCACTGCTTGCCCGACGTCGCGCAGTCAAAGGTCTTGAAGGTCTTGCCTTCACACCACTTGATCACCGCGCCGTTGCACTGGCCGTCGTAGCCGAGCGTCGTGCAGTCAGACGGGTTCGCGATGGTCGTGTCGCCGGCATCTGTGGCGTCAGCCGTGTCCGTGGCGTCAGCCGTGTCTTTGGCGACATCCGGCGCGACATCCGGCGCAACGTCCGGGGCGACATCGGGCGCAACGTCAGGCGTCGCGTCCGGCACGCTCCCGGCATCCGAAGTCGAATCCGTGCTCCCCGCGTCGGCTTTGGGGCACGCCTGGTCAATGTTGGCGCAACACCACTGCTTGCCGGCACATTTCTGCGCCTCACAGCCACACAGCGCCTTACCGCCATTGGCCAATACGCCTACGCCCGTGCACTGCGACGGCGCGCAAGTCCCTGCCAACTCCGCGGCGCAGACGGTCTTGAAGTCGGGGCAGCAATCGCCGTAAGACTGGCATTCTGCATCGCAATTGCACAGCCCACTGGCCTTGTCGCCAAAGTAGGTACCGCAGCCCCCTTGGCAGGTGCCCTTACCAGCGGAACTGGTGTCACCCACGCCATTGTCGGTCGACGCGTTCGCATCACTGCTGACATCCGTTTGGCCCCGCCGATTGGCGTCGGTGGCGACGCTGTCGTCCGCTACACTGTCCTGGGCCGAGCTGTCCTGGGCCGAGCTGTCCTGCGCCGAACTGTCTGCTAAGGCGACGTCCTCGCCTGCATCGGGACTGGCATCTTCAGCAGACACGTCCCCAGAAGCATTGTCCGCTGCGGCATCTTGCACAGTGGTCGAAGTGGATACTTCACCGCAGCTCGCAAGTCCAACCAGTGACAAGACCAAGAGATGACCAAAGAGAAAGCGCCGCATACAACTCCTCACCGAGCTTGCATTTTCATCGTCCGCAGCCCAAACACGTCACTGAAGAGCGGCCGCTATGCATAGGGTGCGCAAACCGGGTACCCGCCCATCAGACCACCCCGCCAGCGCCATGCCACCCCCGACCAAGACCATCCCAGCCGCCAGCGACGAGCCTACGCCAGCCGATCCCCGCCGTCAATCGCCAAATTTCACGTGAGTTCAAGCTGAT
>CAIXGW010000230.1 GCA_903919145.1 uncultured Myxococcales bacterium | reverse complement strand
GCAAGCAACATCGATTTGAACGGCGAGATGCGACGCAGCATCAGAGACCCACAGGGCGCGTCCGGAGCGCAGCGGCGATTGTGTCAGAAGCTTCCGCCGAACGCGAGTCCCGCGTGCCATACCTGCCCGCCGTGTTCCAGGTCGCCCACAGGGTCATGGCGATCGGTCTTGAGCGCTACCCGGTGATTCTGCAAATGGCATTGCAGGCCCAGGTCGATGTGCAGCGGCCCGGGGGTGTCGACCTCGCTGGCGTTGACCCGCGCCAGCTGCTGCTGCAGGCGGTCCGCCAGGGTGCCAAACCGCCAGCTGACGCCCGCACCCAAGACATGGGTGTCTGAATCCAGGTAGTTGAAGGCCCCGGTGGCCCGCGGCGCCGGCGTGGGTCGGTAGCGGTAGCCGGCCCGCAGCAGCCACTGGGCCGCCACCCGCGCCTCCATGGCCAGCCCCGGGCTCCAGGTGTTGCGCAGCCCCAGCTGAATTTGCGGAGAGTCGGTGCCGATGTCGAGCACGTCCTGCAGGCCAAAACCGTCGACCGCCGGCCCGGATGCGTCAAGCGAGACATAGGGAGAGGGGTCAGGAGCGGCCGACCACCGCGCCCAGGCAAGGTCTGCCATCAGCTGCAGTTGGCCGCTATCGCTGCGCCAGGAGGCTCCGGCCTGAACGGTATCGGGAGAGAATAGGGTATTGTGCCCCAGGTTGATGAACAGCTGAGCCGGGTCGCCAATTTGGACATCCGTGGGGATCCTGTACTCCAGCGACAGCTGCTGGCGGTAGCTGAGACCAAACCACAAATTGTCCTTGGGATGCCAAGCCGTTCCTGCAGTCAGGCGCGCGCGAGGCTGCAGGCCAATGCCGATGGTCGCCCGGTCGTAGTCGTGGTTGGTTGGGTTGAGGCGCAAGTCGATGTTGGCGTTGAGCACGGCCAGCACCTGGGTGCCGGCGCCAAACCACCAGCGATCTGTCAAGCGCACGGCGGCCGCAAAGAGAAAGGCCAGGCGATCCGGCATGCCCTCATACTGAAAGAAGTTGGGCGTTTGCGGATCGGGACCAGAGATGCGGATCAGGTGCCCCGTGGGCAGGGCCAGGCCGGCGCCCAGGGCGAGGCGCTGGCGCAGGATTCCGCCCACCGGATAGTGCCAGCCCAGCTCAAACGCTGAGGAATTGGCTGGAGTCACCGGCTGGCGGGTCGCGTAGCCGCCGGGCTGCTTGCCGGCACAGGTGACCGGGCTGCCGCCGCAGTAGGGCCGGGTCATCCCGACCTGCAAAGCGACGCGGGTCATCGACAGGCCAAACCACGCGCCTCCCAAGGGCGAAGCCAACAGCATGGCCGGGTTGTGAAAACTCGCCTCGCCGCCGCGGGCGCTGGCGGTCAGGGCCCCCACCAAGCCGTTGGCGCGCGGCCCGCCGCCAAACAGCTCAAAAACGCTGGCATGAGCCGCAGAAACGCTCGCCGCGGTCAGCGCCAGACTCACCACAGCCGCCAGGGCGCGCGGCACCGCGCCGGCGCTCATGGCTTGGCCTGCTTGCACGGCTGCGTGACCAGGTCGCCTAGCAGGGCCAAGGCCCCGGGAAGAGCTTGGGAATTGAGCAGGTTGATCAGCTCGGGCAGGGCCTCTGTAGCGACGTCCGGTCGCAGCACCAAGCCCAGCAGCTGATTCCAGGCGTCGCGGGCCGCTGGCTTGGTCGCCAGTACGTCGGTGGCATAGGCGACAACCGGCAGCCACTTTTGGCTATCCAGGTCGACGGCGGCAATGGCCTGTGGGTCCATGGTAATCAGCACGTCATAGCCGTGGCCGGCGATCAGCTGAGCGGGATCTTGGATGATCAGGCACTTGGCAAAGCCCTGCAAGGCGCCGCGGGCCTGTTCTTTGTCGGCGGCCGAGTCGCCCAGCACGGCCACTTGCAGCAGACCGGCCAGCGCATCGATGACCCCGGGCTGCTTGGGGTCGCGCAGCTGCTTGAGGGTCTGCAGCAGTGGCGCCGCGTCAAAGCCGTCTTGCGCCAAAGAGGTGGCCAGGCTGCGAATCACCACTTGAAAGCTGCTGCGCCCCTCTACCCCGGCGCTTTTCAGGGCATTGAGCAGCTGCTGGGCGCCAGCAGGACCGGCCTCTAGCAGGCCATCTAGGGCGGTGGCGGCCTTGGGGTCGCGAAACAGCCGGGAACCCAGCACAAATAACTCAGAAGACAGGCAGTTTTGCGCAGTAGAGGCAAAGGCGCTCATCTCGGCAATGCGCGGCGGGACGGGCGGCACGGCGCTGGGATCACCGGGCAAGGGCTCAAAAATCGCCACTACCAGCGGCACCAGCGCCCCCAGGCCTTGGGGCGCCAGCAGCTGCGGCAGGTTCTTGGAGGTGTCGGGGGGCAGGGCGTAGGCCACGTCCAGCACCAGCTGGACCACGGCGCGCTGGCTGGCCGGGTCCAGACGGGTCGACAGCAGACCGGCCAGGTGAGCTGTCTTGCCCTGCTTGGCCAGCTCGACCAGCGGCGCCAGGCGCTCGTCTACGCTGGCGCAGTGGCTGCGGGGCGGCGTGGGTGGGGCACTGTCGTCCAACGCGCCGCAGCCCAGCAACGCCACGGCAGCGGCGGCCGCCAGCCCGGGCCTGCCCCGACGGCGCTGCGGCTTGGCGCTTGCCGCTGCTGGTCGCGCCATCACGGCACACACGACGGCTGGTCTTGCAGGGCACCTTTCACCGTCAGGGAGGTTAGCTGTACCCCGGGGGTGCTACCTTGCCGCTCTACAGCGTCTCGCACGGCCAGGATGGCTTCGATGGCCGCGCCTGCAGAGCTGTTGGCCAGCAGGTAGAGGCTGGGCTTGTCATTGACGCGCAGGCGGTCGAGCAGCGGCTCCTGACTCGGCAGCCGCTGCACCAGGGCCAGGTCGACCGCAGCGGACGCACCGGGCTGTGGCGCCGCCAACCACCCGAGCGGCAGCCGCCCTTGCTCGGCGGCCATCTCGCCCTGGGGCAGGCCAAACCACAGCGCCGCGCCGCGGACTTCGCCGCAGTAGAGGCCTCCTTGCAACATCGCCAAAGCCGTGGTCAAAGCGCCGGCGCTCAGCTGATATTGGCGCGCCAGCTGGGCGTCGATGCGACCGAACTGGCCATTGGCGGGGCGCGGGCTGGGCCCGGCGGTAACGCTCTGCAGGCTGGTCGATCGCTGGGCAGCCGAGCCAATGACCCCAGCCACCGAGCTGACCAGCGCGGCGTCGGCGGCACTGACCAGCAGCCCCGCTGCGGCGGGCTGATCGACCATCCACGCCAACGCTGTGTCGAGATTGGCAGCAATGCTCACCGCCTGCCAGGGGCCGCGGTCCAGGATGTCGCGGGCGGCGCGCAGGCTCTCTTCGATCTTGCCGCCAGAGGGCGTCAGCCACACCGTCCAGCGCTGATCCGCCTCTGCGGCAGAGTCCAGATTGGCTGGGATGCCATCCCAGCCGCGCACTGCCAATGCACTGACAATGTTGGGGATGTCTCGGACAGCTAGTAGGCGCTGCGCCATGCCCTCGGCGGACTCTGGCCGCTCGCCCGGGCGCAGCTGCAGGATGAACCTCTGGGCGGCGTCTACGGTCTGGGGCAGCAGCTGCCCGGCTGGCGTCAGCTTGGCCCGGGTTGCCGGGGCCCGCCGAGCAGCCGACTCTTGCGCCATCAGACCGTCGGTGTCGGCCCCGCCGCCGCCATCCGCCATCACCAGCAGCACCGGATTGCGGCCCACCAACGCCGGGCGCGGGGCGATGGCCAGGGCGCGGCGCAGGGCCAGCACCCGCGGGGCCGGCACGGCGGGCAGCTCAGCCTCCCCGGGCAGGCGCCGGCGCGGCAGCAGGACACCGGTCAGCTGCTGGTGCAGCAAGGCCTCATCTTCCGCGCGGTCCTGCAGCGCCGGGCCTGCGGGCAGCGAGGTCAGGGCGGCGCAGGGCTTGTCCACCACATCTTGAAGAGTCAAACGATTCTCTGCCGCGGTCCGGGTCAGCACATCCAGGTGAAAGGCGGGGACCGCAGCGCCGGCCATGTGCAGCCTGCTGGCTTTGCCAAGGGCCGCGGCCCAGGAGGCCTGCGAAGCGGCGACTGCGGCAGTGGTCTGGATCTCCGTTGCCGCATCAGTCACCGCCCAGGCCACCCGGGCGCGGGCGCCGCGGGCTATGGCTGCCGCTTCGGCGGGACCAAAGTCAGCTGGGGCGTGGGCCTGCCAGTAACCCAGCACGCGCCCAAGGACGCCAGCGCGCTCGGCTACGCTGGTGCGCACCACGACCCGCAGTTCTCCAGAGGTGGCGCGGCTGAACACGGCCTCTACCCCCGGCAGGCTCTTGAGCTCGCGCAGGGCCGGGCGGGCGGCGGCATCCACCTCTGGGCTGCTCAGCAGAGGCGCCGGGATTTTCAGAAGCACGTCGACCAGTTGCCCGTCTGGCAAGGTTGGCGGGGCCTCGCCGCTGCGCAAGCTGGGTCTTTCGGCCGGCGCAGGTGCCGCGGCTACCGGGGAGGCCTGGGGCTGATGGGGGGCTACCGCGCCGACCCCGCCCGAGGCGCCATCAGCCACCGCGCTTGGCGAAGGACTTGGCTTGCCGCAGGCCACCAGCCACGCGCAGGCCACCAGCAACGCCGGCCAAAGGGGGCGAGTCCGCGAGTTGCCAGCCCGGCGCAAGGCTAGCGCACCGGACCCAGAGGTCGGCTGCGGCATCGCGGGTCGGGCCGGGGGCGCTGTGCTATTCATGGGTGAACCTCAGCGGTCGCCGCTGCCAGCTGCTCAGCACCGCATCGCCGGCAACACTGGACCGCAATCAGCGGTACGCCGCGGTCATCGCTGTACTGTATACAGGGCTTGGGGGCGCACGCAACCCTGCCGGCCATTGTGCAAGCGCACTTCCACACGGCCGTCGGCCAGCTCGCGCAGGCGCCGCACTTCCAGGCCCTCTGGCAGGCCCATGGGCTCGCCCACGCCGGCGCAGGCCGTCAGCGGCTCGCCCTCTTCCACAACGACCGCCTTGACCACATGGCCGTCGACGTACTGCGCAATGCCCAGCCAGGCCGCGCACAGCAACTGCAGACAGGCCGCTGTGGCCGCCAGCGCCGTCCAGGCTGTTTTGCGCCGCCTGCCACTGCGCCGCCACCACAGGCCCAGGGCGGCCAAGCCAAAGAATACTGCGGCGACCACCAGCGCACCGCGCGGAGCCGCCCTGGCCAGGGCTTCGGTCACGGCCGGGCTCTCGTCAAAGACATGCAGGGTGTCGTGGTGGCGCCGCGCCTGTTCGCCAAGCATGGTGCGCGCTTCTGCAAGGTTGCCTTCAACGTCTTGGCGCAATGCGGCGTCGGGGCTGGCTGCCAGGGCCTGGCGGTAGTGACCCACTGCCTTGCCCAAGCGGCCCAGCCGGAACCAGGTATTGGCCAGGTTGTAGTGCACGGCTGGCGCGGTGACTTTATGGTCCAGCAGCTCTTGGTAGAGCAGGGCCGCCTTTGGCAATTCGCCGGCCAGGTACGCCTGGTTGGCGGCGGCAAAGGTCGCATCCAGCGTGGCCGCCTGCAGAGGGGCTGGCGTCAGCGCACCTGCGGCCAGGGTCGCCACGGCCAGCCATGCCGCCGCCGCCGCCAGGGCTGGTGTGCTCTTGAGCAGCGGGCCGTCAAGCCGGGCAATCAACCCATCGATGCGCTGAGCCGTGGCCGCCAGCTCGGCGCCGCGGTCGTCGGCCGGGGCATAGCGGGCGTATTCGCAGTGGCTGAGCTCATCCAGCATCGCCTGGCGCAGATCCGCTGCCACACCGGCGCGGTCCAGCAGGTCGGCGGCCGCGCGCTCGGACAATTGCCGCGGGTCGGCGCCGCAGGCGGTTGCCACGTAGGCCAGCAAGATCCGCCGCATTTCCACATAGGCGGCCGCCGGATCCTGGCTGAGCTGGGCCTGGGCAAGGGCTGCCCGTGCCTCTTGAATGGCCTGCTGGCGGCGCCTCAACGGTGCCTTGCGTGCGCGGCGGCGCGCCCACCAGCCGCCCACGGCCCACAGCAGGCCCAGCGCCCACGGAGAAGCCACCACTGGCCACACCCACGGGCCCGCGTGCCACGGCTCTGAGCCATGGGCGGCCAAGTCGGCGCTGGCGGCCAGCGGACGCACCGGGCCGCGCTTGGCCAGGGGGGCGGCAGCGCCGGCGGCCACAGGCGCCGCTGCCGGCCCCAGCGCGGGCTCGGGCGCTGGGGCGCCGCCCACCTGCGCTGGGCCCTCGACCTCGATCTCAAAGGGGCCCAGCACGGTGGTCTGGTAGCGCTCGCCAACGGGGTCAAAGAAGCTCCACTCGGCCGCCTGCAGGGCATAGCGGCCGGGCTGAGCAAAGCTGAGCACATACTGCCAAGAGCGCTTGCCGGTCTGGCCCTGCAGCCCCAGCTTGACGCCTTCATTGGGCCGGCCGGGCAGGGCTTCTACCGTCATCCCGGCTACCGCGGGCGGCGCAATATCTTGCAGCCCCAGCAGGTTGCCTTCGCCGCTCAGGTCGTACTGTAGCAACAGCCGCTCGCCGGTCTTGACCTTGTGCTTGGCCGCCGCCTGGCCCGATACCATCAGCTGGCCCGAGGCCGCAAACGTCCCGACATTGCCGCGCGCGAAGGACGCAGGCTTGCCCTGGCTGGGAAGCCCCCGTACTTGCAGAGCAATGGCTGGCCCAGTTGCTTTGGAAGCGCGGGTCTCAAAGAAGTCGCCCACTTCGACCTTGAACACCGGCGACTCGATGCGCAGCTCTCCGGCCTTGCTGGGAATCAGCACTACGCGGTGGGTGATCTGGCGCTGATAGGGCCTTCCGCCGATCTGCACGGCTTCGGCCTTGGCCTCTTCTTTCTGCAGGTCCTGCACCTCGGCATCGCCGTAGTTGGGCGGCGTCTGACCGCGGATGCCCTGAACTGACACCTGCCGCGACCAGTACAGCTCAAACGTCAGCACCACGGCCTGCCCTACGTAGGGCTGCATCACCGACAGCGAAGGCCGCACAAAAAACGGCTTGCCGGCGTACTGGGCCAGGTCGCTGGCGGCAGCTGCTGACTGGGCTGGGCTGTTGGCTGGGTCATCGCCAATGACCTGGACCTGGGCTGTGCCAGAGCGGGCCACCACCGCACCGCCGCTTAGCAATTCTACAGGCCCCAAGACGTACGTCCCCGGCCGGGTTGGCGTGCCCACAAACGTGTAGTTCTCTATGCGCTGCATGGC
The DNA here is from genome assembly GCA_903919145.1 of uncultured Myxococcales bacterium. GTDB lineage: Bacteria > Myxococcota_A > UBA9042 > UBA9042 > UBA9042 > SXRM01. The sequence continues at coordinate 5,176 of CAIXGW010000230.1, read as the reverse complement.
GCCGTTGATGATGCTGACCTGGGTCTGGGTGCCGGCGCGGGTAAACTCAAAGCCGGGACTGCTGAGCTCGGTCATGGCGTCGTAGTCGCCAGCGGCGCTGATCACGACCCTCAGTTGCTCATCGGCGCTGAGGCGCGCGGCCGAGACCTGCAGCTGAATCTGCGCCGCCGCCCACGCCGGTCCCGCCCACAGCAGCAGCAGCAGGCCGTGCAGGCAGACCCAGCGCCATCGGCGGTAGAGCAGCGTTGCGGCCATGGGCTACCAATCCTTGTCTGGGCGCGAATTCTTGAACGGCGAGCGGCGCATGGCCTCTTCGGCCTCCAAGTTGTGCGGGTTGTGGTCGTTGCGGTCCATCTGGCGCCGCTGCCGCTCTTGCTGGTCCTTCTTCTCTTGGTCCTGCGGCGGCTTCTCCTCTTCCTTCTTGTCCTCTTTCTTGTCTTTGTCCTTGTCTTTCTGCTCGTCTTTCTGCTGCTCTTGGTCCTTCTTCTCCTGGTCCTTCTTTTCGTCTTGCTCTTCTTGATTCTGCTTGTCTTTGTCGCTGGGCGGCGGCGGCTCCTCGATGCGCAACATGTAGAAGTTCTCTACCTGCGCGCCGGCTTTGATCCGCAACTGCACCACCCGGTCCGCCTTGCCCGCGGGCAGGCCCAGCACCTGCAGCGCGGCCCGCCCCTTGCGCGCCTCTGGGCTGTCTTCGCCTCTGCTCTTGGCCTTGCCCTCTTCGGCGGTGGCGGTCTGCGACCGGGCGAGCTCCTTGACGCCGCTCTCATCCAGAGCGTCCAGCTCCAGGGCACCGTGGCGGCTGTCATAGCGGGCGGTAATTTGCAGGTTTTGCCCAGCCTTCTGGTTCAGCTTGAGCCAGTCCTGATCGCCCTTGCAGATGCGCAGCAGCTGCTCTCCTCCCACTTCGATGGGCTTGGCTTCCTTGGCGCTGTCATTGGGCTCAAGCTCGTCATTGCCAGCTGGGCAGGGCGGCAGGATCCGCAGCCGCAGCTGGTAGGGCAGGTCCAGCCGGGCCTGGCTGCGGTCAATCGCCGGTTCTGGAGTGCCCGGTGGCAGCGCAATATGAGGGATCTGCTGGGGAATGGGTGCCGCACCCGCCCCCGACGGTCCGGCGGCGCCAAGCGGTGGCTGCCCTGGCAGCGGCGGAGGACTGCCCGGCTGGGGCGGCGCCGCGGCGGCGGGTCCCGGCGGTTGGCTGCCCGGCTGGCCAGGCCCTTGCGGGCCGGGCGACGAAGGTGCCGCCGTGATGACGCCCGGCAGGTTGGCAATACCTGACGGAGGAAAATCAGGGGCTTGTACGCCACCGCCGGTGACCCGGACCCGATAGCGCCCCGGCGGCGGAGCCAGCACGGCCACGGTGCGCGCCACTGAGCCGCCCGTTTTGATCGCACCGCCCACGGCTTGGCCCCAGACTTGGCCTTTCTCGTCAAAGACTTCTACCGTCAGCTGGCCAGCCAGGTCGGCAGCATCGGGCAGCCCTTCGACCGAGGCGCTCAGGTCGACAAACAGGCTCTCTCCTTCTTTGAGATCGACGGCGTACCAGTCGTCATCACCAGGGCATAGCTGCAGACCTTCCAATGGCTTGCTAAGCATTTCGCTGTCCAGAGGATTGGCTTGCAGAGCTTGGTCATTGTCTTCAAACGGATCATCGCGCTCAGCACACGGCGGCAGGATCTCCAGCTGCAGCTGGTAGTCCGCTTCGGTGTCGGCAGCGCCCACCAGCCGCACCAGCACCTCGCCACCCGGGGCGTAGGCCAGCCGCGCCGCCATGCCCTCTTTGGCCGCAGCACCCTTGCTCAGCACGGCGCCGCTGGGGTCCAGAATGTCCAGCGTCACTTCGCTGCTGCCCAGGTCTACCTTGGTCTGCACCGCCGCTTTGAGGCCCTGGCCCGGCAGCAGCGGCACTTTGAACCAATCGCCATTGCCCGGACACAGCCGACCTTGGATGGGTTGTCCCACTGGAACTTGGCGCGCCTGCTGGGCATTGTCGTTGGGCTCAGCGGCATCCTCAATCCGCCCGCAGGCCGGCAGGACCCGCACCATCAGGTCGTACGGCGTCTCGACTTCGCCGATGTCTCGCACATCCACCAGCACGGTCTGGGGCTGGTCCACGCCGGCAAATTCCAGCTCTTCGCTCAGCTTGACTTCGGCGCCCTGCGGCTGGGCCAGGGCGCGCTGGCCGTCGGCAGAGAGCAGGGCCATGCCGATCTGCGGCTTGCCTGGCGCAGCGGTCGAGTCCTCGGTCGGCGGATTGGGATCGGCCTTGGTGGTCAGCTTGGCGCGCACCCGGTCGCCGGGCTGCAGGTCCAGGCGAAACATGTCGTGCTCGGCCGGGCACATGCGCAGGTCAAGGGTCGCCTCGCGCTGGCCTTCGGGCATGGTCACGGGCTTGGCCAGCTCTGGCGTGTCATTGGGCTCTTGCTTGCCATCGCGCTTGCTGCACGGCGGATAGGCGCCTAGGCGGGCCAGCTCAAGATTGCGCCTGGTTTCCTGGCGGCTGGGATCGGCCAGCAGCGCCTGCTCCAGGCTGGTGACGGCCAATTTGAAGTGCACCACTGGGTCTTCGCTGTTGGCTCCGGCCGCGGGCGCCGGACCTGCCGCGCCAGCAGCGGCGGCGGGCGGGGCAGGCGCAGGTGCTCCAGGGGCGGCTGCAGGGGCGTTGGGATCCTTGTCTGCGGCAGGCGGCTGGGCAGCAGCGGCCGCAGCGCGGGTCTTGTCAAGCGCCTGAGCCCAGGCCAGCTGGGTGGTGCCCAGGGCGTAGTGGATGTCAGCTTCCACTTGGGCATCGCGGATTTGCAGGGCACCCAGGGCCCGCGAGAGCGCCGTCACCGCCTCGGCGTGCTGGTCCATCCACGCCGCAGCCAGGCCCAGGTTGTACCAAATCAGCGCGTGCTCAGGCCTGGTGCTCTGGGCCTGCTTGAAGGACTGCAGCGCCTCGCCGTACTGCTTGCGCTCGATCTGCCCGCGGCCCTTGGAGATATCTGGATTCTCTCTCTCCAGCCACGCCGCTTGCGCTGGCCGCCCGGTCAGCGCCGCCGCCAACAGCATCAGCGCCACCGCCGCCGAAACTGCCGCCTTGCGAGAGGTCTGGGGCGCAGGCGCCGGTGCTGGCACCTTGCGGCGGCCGCTTAGCAGCATCTCCAGCAGCAGCAACAGCACGGCGGGGCCCAGCAGCCACTGGTAGCGGTCCTCTCCCAACAGCTTGTACTGCGCCTGGTATTCCGCTTTTTCGAGCCCATCTAGCGCCTCAAACAGCTGCGGCACCACCGACTGGTTGCCATAGCGAAAGGACTTGCCGCCGGTGGCGCTGGCCACCTGGTCCAGCAGGTCCATGTTGAGCTTAGAGAAAATCGGGCTGCCCCCTTCGTCTTTCATCACCCCGGTCGCGGTGCCGTCGGGGCCCAGGATCGGCACGGGATCGCCAAAAGCCGAGCCCACGCCCACGGTATAGATGCGGATGCCCTTCTCGGCGGCCTTGCGGGCGGCTTCCAGCGCTGCGCCCTCGTGGTCCTCTCCGTCGCTGAACAGCACAATGGCGCGGTGTTTGGAGCCCTTGAACTGCGACATCAGGTTGTCGCGCAGCTCGGCCTCGGCGTTTTCGCGCTCGCCGGTCAGCAGCTCGGTGGCCAGGGTCAGGGCGCGGCCAATGTTGGTGCCGCCAACGGGCAGGTCTTCTGGCCGCAGGTCCTGCAGGTAGGTGCGCACCACGTCGTGGTCTGAGGTCAGCGGGCACTGCACAAACGGAATGCCGGCAAAGGGCACCAGCGCCACCCGACCGCCGGCGAGCCTGGCCATCAGCGCGGTGATCTCTAGCGAAGTTCCCTGCAGGCGGTTGGGCACCACGTCGCGCACCAGCATCGACTTGGAGGCATCGACCACCAGCGCGATGTCGATGCCGGCGTTAGAGACCTCGGTCTCGCGCATGCCGTAGCGCGGGCGGGTGGCGGCGCCGACCAGCATCAGCAGCGCCAGCCCCCACAGCAGCACCCGCAGGGCTGACCGAGCCGGGTCAAAGCCCTGCAGCAACCGGAGCACCACCGGGCCTTCTCCCAGCTTGGCCAGGCGCTTGCGCCAACCTGCCAGCTGCACCGCCGCCCACAGCACCAGCAGCGCCGCCGGCAGCAGCAGCCAGGCAGAGCCAGGTTCGGCAAAGTTCAGGGCATCGGGGCTCATGATCCCTCTCGCAAAATTGCCAGGCGGCTGGGTACCGCGGCGCCAGGTGCCGGTTGGGATAGTTCCCGCTTGGCTCCCCGCCAAGGTGCGTTTGTCTCAGTCAAGAGCCGCTCGGCGGCCAGAGTCTATTCAATAGTGTTGACCAATTAGCCATCTGTTGCGTCAGTTCTGTGCTGGGCTTCTAAGCCGGAAAGGCGCGCAGCCAGGTGCGGCGCAGGAACAGTTCTAGGGCCAGCAGGCTCAGCCCGGCCAGCAGCCAGCCGTAGAACAGCTCGCTGCGGTGGGTGCGCACCTTGACCTGAAAAGTAGTCTTCTCTAAATCCTGAAAGTCCTTGGCAAACTTCTCAGCGTCCCAGCTGTCATAGAAGCGCCCGCTGGTCAGGTCGGCGATCTGGCGCAGCAGCTCGGGGTCGGTGGGAAACGGCCGGTCGGGGCGCTGGTAGACGCGCCGGCCGTAGCGGTCGGTCACCGGCTTGCCGCGCAGGGGATCAAAGGCCGGCAGCCGCGTCTCCTTGCCCGAGCCCACCTGGAAGGTAAAGAAGCGCACCCGTTCTTTTTCGGCCAGTGAAGCCACGTACTTGGGCACGGTCAGCGGGTCCATGCTGCCGCCTTCCTGCTTGCCGTCGGTAATCAGGATCACCATCTTGGAGCGGCTTTTGGCTTTCTCCAGGCGCAGGTAGGCGCGGTTGAGGGCGTCGCCAATGGCAGTGCCAGAGCCGTTGATGGTGCAGTCGTTCTGGCAGTCCTGGCTGTCTTCGCGGCTGCGGCGGCCGTCGTCCAGCACCAGGCCGTCCAGGGCGTTGAGCACCCGCACGTAGTCCAGCGTCGGCGGAAAGCGCAGGTAGGCTTCGCCGCCAAAGATCACCAGGCCAATCCGGTCGGCCTTGCGGCGCTTGATGAAGTCCTTAAGGATTTTTCTGGCGGCTTCAAAGCGGTTGTCGGGCTCTTGGCCAGCGCCCTGCAGCGCGGCAATGTCTTCTTGGCTCATGTCGATGGCGTTCAT
>CAIXGW010000229.1 GCA_903919145.1 uncultured Myxococcales bacterium | reverse complement strand
TGCCAGGGCAGCAGCTGTAGCGTGACGCAGAAGGGCTGCGATGATGGGGATCCGTGTACGCAGGACCTGTGCGATGCCAAGGTCGGCTGCTTGAACAGCGCGCTGCCGGAGGCTTCGCCTTGCGGGGCTGGGAAGGCTTGTATTGGCGGGAAGTGTTTGGCGCGGTTTGCTAATTTCATTAGTTGTGGATCCGCAAACGGCGGGTCTGGGGGCACATATCCGCAGAACTATGCGTTGCGTCACGATGGGACGGTCTCGAGCTGGGGCTTTGCTGTGAGTGGACCAGGCAACAGCCCGGTGAAACTTGTGGCGGGGCTCACTGAAATTGTACACATGGACGTGGGCGACGGTGGTTTTTGTGCGGTGCAGCTGAACGGCGAGGTTAGGTGTGTCGGCCTGTCGCAGTCTGGGGTATTCGGCGGGCTGACCTGCGAAAACGTGGACAATACCAGCCCTCAGCTCATCCCAAACCTCTTGAACGTTCTCCATATCGACATCGCCGGGACCTTTGGCGCCGCTGTTACCAAAGACGGCAAGCTGTGGCAGTGGGGGGCGAACTTGAGCGGCCAATTCGGCAACGGCACCTGTGCAGCCTGCAAGCCGATGGCAGTCGAGCACCCGACGATGACCGGGGTAGTTGCGGCGAGTTCGGGGCATACCATTGCGTCCTACGCGCAAATGCTGGTGCTCAAAGTAGATGGGTCCTTGTGGGCTGCTGGCGGATACGCCAATGGCGGCTACGGTTGCGATTCCTATGGAAATTACAAGCAGCTGGGTGACAGCTTGGGCACGCCCAACAGCACGGCCTACGTCAAAGTCGCCATTTCTGACAAAGTCCAGTCGTTTGCCGTTGGTCAAGGGCATCGCTGTGCCGTTGACGCCGCAGGGACGGTCTGGTGCTGGGGTTTGGGATCGCTGGGCCAATTGGGCGACGGCGGCAAGGGCACGCAGGCCAAGCCGGTCAAGGTCTATGGTCTGACCGTGAAGGCAAAGTCGGTTGTCGCTGGGAGTGACGCTGCATGCGCGCTTTTCGTCAATGGCAAGGTTAGCTGCTGGGGATCCAACAAGTATGGATTCCTTGGCAATCCCGCCTTCCAGGAGTCGACGACGCCGCTTGAAGTGCCAAACTTGAGCGACGTCCAGCAGCTAGCGACCGGCAAATACCACGTCTGCGCCTTGCGCGGCGACGGCAGCGTGTGGTGCTGGGGGCTCAACGGCTATGACAATCCCTATGCCGATGGCGCATTTCTCGGCGTCGGTGAGATCAGCACCTCCGTCACCAGCCCCAAACCCGTCATCGGTACCCAGCCGCAATAGCCCACCCGCAGCCGCGGTTCGCGGCGCCCCAGTTGGGCCCTGCCAAGCTGTCCGCCCCTGCGTTGGACAACGCCCGAACCCCGCAAGGATCGCTGCCGACACCCTGGTCGGGCCGTTGCGGGATGGGATCTGCGGCCGCTGGGTAGCTATCCGGCCCTGCGACGCCCGCCCTGCGCTGCCCCTTCGCCGGCGCCTGAGCCTTGAGCTCGCACCAGGGCAGTGCCCAACCCGGGGCTGCTCTGCCCGCGGTGGGCTCAAGGCTCCTCTCCCACAGGCTCCTAGGGCCCCACCTCTTCGCTAGACAGGAAATTGCCCGCGGTATTCCAGCCCATCAGGCACTCGGATGCGCCGGCGGAGCGGTAGGTCTGCACAGTGATGGTGTGCGGCCCGGCCTTCAGCCCGGCGGCCAAAGCGGTGTGGGTGGCGTTGGCCATGCGCCAGCCGCCCGCGTAGGTGATGTCGGCATCGGAAAACGCAGAGAACACGTTGCCGTCGACCAGAATGCGCCAATTGCACTGGCCGTAATTGGAGCCCAAGGTGCCCAGGGTGTCCTGATACTGGATGCGCAGCACGGAGGCGTCGCGGGTCTTGGTGTACACCAGCTTGCGCGCCGGAATGTCGGCCCAGGTGTCGGCGGAGACGCTGCCACTGTTGTTGCGAAAGTCGTTGTTGATCATTGCAAACTTGAAGTTGGACAGCACCGGCTGGCCGCCCACCCGCAGGGCGCCGGCCACGTCGACGTCGGCGCTGGCGGTCAAGGCTTGGTCGACCAGCAGGTTGCCCTTGATCTGGACCTTCTTGCTCGACAGGGTCTGGACGTGCAGCGTCCAGTTGAAGCTGCCGTCGTAGACAAACGGCGGGGTGCCCGGCGGCACGCTAATGGCCAGCTTGTCGCGGACGGTGATGGACCAATTGCCCTTGATGTTCTTGCCCAGCCAGTCCTTGTCCAGGTCGCCTTCAGCCAGTTTGTCGGCGTCATTGTAGGCGCCGCTCAGCTGCGTGCCGGTCTTGGTGCCGTTGTACAGCACGTAGGGGGTGGTCATGCCTGGCGCGTAGAGCTCGACGACCAGCTTGGACACATCCGAATTGCCAGCGCTGAAGTCGACCCACACCTTCTGCGCCAGGCCGACATCGGGGAAAGCCAGGGTATCGGTGACGCCCGCGGCAAAGCCGTCTTTGATTGGCACGTCTTTGCTGCCGGGCTTGCTGTCGACAAACTGATTCCAGATCAGGTCATTGGATACTTCGTTGAGCAGATCGCCGCTGATGCCGGCGCTCACGCACTCGTAGCTGCCGTCGTCTTTGATGCCCTTGATCAGCAAGCCGGTGCCGCAGGAGGCGCCGACCTTGGCCAGGGTCGGCTTGCCGCTGAGGTCGGCGTAGGCGCCGGTGCCCGCGACCTTGGCCAGGCTGGTAGCCTTGACGTAGTCGGACAATTCCGCGGTTTTGGCGTAGCCCTGTAGGGCGGTGGCGTCCAGGTGGCTGGCCTTGACGCAGCCAGAGCACTCCAGCGCCTCCGCGACGGCAGTGCGCAGGGAAAAAGCCACTGAAGACATGGGTCTGCGCGGTAGCTCTGGATCGGATCCCACGCGAATGCCGACCCAAGCCTGGCTCAGGTCCAGCGCCGCTGCCGACATTGGCGTCTTGGAGCCCATCAGGTAGCTGAACTGACCGTTCTTGGTGGCCAGCGTCACCCCAGTCTCCAGCCACACCGCGCTGCCGCCGGTCTCGGCCGTGTAGATCGCCAGGTCGGCGCTGTAGTTGCCGTCCGCCGCGGGGCCACCGCCAGAGGAGAGCAGCACGCCCTGCAGCCCCAATGTCGCCGGCACCGCAGCCTGGGCGGCAGGGGGCAGCGCTGTGGTGCCAAGCGCGACGGTGGCCAGGGTGGTCAGCAGCGGTGCCTGGACCAGTTTGAGATATCTGTTCACGATTCCTCCGGTTTTCTGGGCAAGCGGCGGCCGAGCTCGGGCCCCGTGGGCCGTGAGACTATGCCGGTGCAGCCGCGGCGTCAACCGGGGGTTTATGTGTAGGTTCATGCAGTTTTGCCAGTCCTGGTGGGGCTGCTGGCCGGCGGCCAGGGCGTCAATTGCTCAGGCCGTCGCTGCCTTTGCCATCCTGCCCAGCGTCTTCCCCCGGGCCTTCCGCCGGGTCTTCTCCCTCGGCTTCCCCCTCGCCTTCGCCTTCCCCTTCGCCTTCGCCTTCGCCTCCCTCCCCGTCGCCGGCGCTGAGCAGCTCCGCCGCTAGTTCAAGCGCAGCCAGTGCGCGGCCGGCGCCAGCCGGCCAGGAATCCGAGCCCGATCGCCGCAGGCGACGTGCCCAAAACCTGCGCCAGCCCTGGCAAAACCAGCTGTGGAAAGACCAACCCCAGCAAGACCGTCCGCGCCTACCGCCCCCGCACCCGCACCTCGCTGCGCCCCTGGCCCAGGGCGACCAGCTGGATTTCGGCGTCCAGCGCGTCGGCCAGGCCGTCGACATGCGAGATGACCCCGACTTTGCGGCCGGCTTGCTGCAGGCGGTTGAGCACGGCCACGGCGGTGGTCAGGGTGTCTTTGTCCAAGGTGCCAAAGCCCTCGTCGATGAACAGCGACTCGATCGCCGCGGTTTTGCTGGACAGCGACGCCAGGGCCAGCGCCAGGGCCAGGGACACCAGGAAGGTCTCGCCGCCAGAAAGGGTTGCGAGGCCGCGGACTTCGTCGGCCAGATCGGCGTCGATGACTTGCAGCTCCAGGTCGGCACCGGGCACGCGCTGCAGGCGGTAGCGGCGAGACAGGCCGGCCAGGTGGACGTTGGCGTGGCGCACCAGCACGTCCAGGGTCAGGCCCTGGGCAAAGATGCGGAAAGCCTTGCCGTCTTTGGAGCCGATGGCCTTGCCCAGGTTGAGCCACGGCTCGGCCAGGGCTTTGGTGTGCGCCGCCTGGGCCGCCAGGGCCGTCTGCTGGCCAAGGCGCAGGTCGTTTTCGTGCAGCTGGGCGCGGATCTCTCCGGCGCGGCCGTCCAGGGTCTGGCGGCGCTGGTCAGCGGTGGCCAGGGCGGTAGAGGCGGCGCTGGCGTCGAGGTCGGGCGGGGCGCGCAGGTGATCCGCCAGGGCAGATTCGGCTTGCTGCTGGGCACCTTGGGCGCTGGCCACGTGGTGGGCGATCAGCTCCAGGCGCTCGCGGGCGGCGCGCTGCCAGGTGTCGTCTCGCTCCAGGCGCTGGGCCAGCTCGGCCTCGGCGATGCCCAGGGCGGTCAGGCTGGCGGCCAGGGCCAGCTCCGCCGTTTGCCGCTGGGTTTGCAGGCGATCCAGGGCGGTCGCGGCCTCGGTGTGCTCGGCCTGGGCCGCCGCCGCCCGCGCCGCTGCCTCGCTGGCCAGGGCCTGGCCCTTGGCAAGGGCTTCGCGCGCCTCGCTCTGGGCGCGCTGCAGCAGGGCCTCGACCTCATCGGCGGCCTTGGCGCCCAGCAGGGCCTGGCGGGCGCTGTGCAGCTGGTCGACGCCCGCGTGGGCCAGAGCCAGGCGCTGCTGGCTCTGGTCGCGGGCCTGCTGGAGCCCCTCGGCGCGGGCCTGGGCCGCGGAAAGCAGAGGGCGCAGCTCGGCCAGCTCCTGGGCGGCGCTGTCGCGCTGGGCGAGCCCCTGCTGCCACTGGGCCTTGGCCTCGCCCACGGAGGCAGCCACCTGGGCGGGATCGCTGTGCAGCAAGCTGAACCAGCTGGGGCGCAGCGCCGCCAGGCCGGCCAGCGCCTGCTCGACCTCGCGCCAGCGCTGGGCGTGCTGTTCAGCGCGCTGGCCGGCCAAGCCGGCGGCGCTGCGGCGGGCGACCAGGGCGAGGTCGCACTGCTGCGCCGCGGTTTGTGCTTCGGCAGCGGTGGCCGTGGCGGCCGTGGCGGCGCTGCGCAGCCGCCGGGCGGCGGCGGCCAGGCCCTCGCGGGCCTCCAGCTGCGCTTGCAGCTGGTCGCGCTGCTGTTTTGCCCCGGCGAGCAGGGCCTGGGCGGCGCCCAGTGCCGCCGGATCCGCCGCCAGCGCCGGCCAGCCGTCGCCGCGGTCGCGCTGCCAGGCCGCCTGGCGCTCGGCGAGGTCGGCCTCGGCGCGCACGAGCCGCGCGTCGAGCTCGGCCACGGCCTGGGCGGCGGCGCGCGCCGCCGCTTCGGCCTCTGCAGCGCTCTGCCCCAGGGCGCGCTGCTGTGCGCGCAGCTCGTCCAGGTGCTGGCGCTGGCTGTCGACCAGCGGGTTGGGCGCCGCCTGGGCCCAGGGGTGCTCGGTCGCCCCGCACAGCGGGCAGGGCACGCCGGCGACCAGCTGGTCGCGGCGCGCCGCGAGGTCCAGGGCCGCCTGCAAACGCTGCAGTGTCGCCTCTGCGTGCCGCACTTCGATGGCCAGCTCCGGCTCGCGGCGGCGCGCCTCCTGGGCGCGATCGCCGGCGGTTTGGGCCTCGGCGCTGCGCTGGTCGCGGCGGGCGCGGTCGGCGTCGCGCTCGGCTGCCGCCTTGGCCTGGGCGGCGGCGCGCTCGGCCTGGCGCTGGCAGCGGTCGAATTCGCCGCCGGCGCCGGCGATGCGCGCCGGCAGGTCGCCTTCTGCCGCGGCGGCCAAGGCGTTTTCGCCCTCTGCCGCCGCCGCCTCGGCCT
>CAIXGW010000228.1 GCA_903919145.1 uncultured Myxococcales bacterium | reverse complement strand
GTGCCTTTGGTGTCCAGAAACGCATCGGCCAACGCCTCGCCGCGGCTAGTCAGCCGCGCGGACGCGTCGTCAACGAGACCACCCTGCACAAGCGTCACCCAGTAAGTGCCGACTCCGCCGACGCCGGCCTGGTTCTTGAGCATGCCAAAGTCAAAGCTGACCTTCTTCTCAGCGACGGCTGCGCGGACATAGCTCACTCCGCGCAGACCCTGCCAGCAGGGGTGGTCAGTGCCGGCATGGCTGGATTTGGCGAACCAGCCTGTGGCCAGAGCGACGAGGCGCTCCCAGGGCAGAATCCGCATTCGACGATGGCGACCAGACTGGCCCCCTCGGGGCGCATCCTCCATTTCGTCCAGAAGGCGAAGCCCTGCGCACACCCAGGAGAGGTACCGGGGGCGCGTGGTGATCGTCGTGGCCCCGGGAAGGAGTGTCGTCGCGATAGCCGTGTACGCGCGAAATGCGCCAAGGGGGTCGAGGCTCCCTGAAGAAGTCGCGCGGGGATCCCAGGCAGAGATGAAAGGGAGCGGTAAGACCATGATGGAGTCAGCCTGAGGTTGGGAAGTAACGTGGAATCCGTGAGAATCGGGGCAGAATGGCAACGAGGGCCATCCACCCGGCTGTGGGCGACCTTTCGCAGTCCATCGTGCGATGGGCGTCTAAGTCGCGACGGCAGCTAACACCGCTATTGTGCGCTCGGCGTGGGCAATCTGGCCATCAGGTCCGCGGGGATTATTACGCGTAATACGTGAAGGGGAGCATGGGCCGCCTGTGGCCGAGCATTGGTGTCGTGGACGGCGGTTCAGGTCGGAAGGCAAGCCACATCTGCAGCGCTGGCGTCCGATTGCGATCGTGGCAGGACGGGCAGCTGGGCCTTGTGCTGCCGGCATCGGCGTCATTCATGGGCTGTTTGGACAGCTTGCCCTTCTAGCCCGGAGCTGCGGCGCACGGCACGGGGCACCCTCAGAGTTGGCGGTGCTAGTGCGAGTATTACTCTGTAATAAACTCGAATCGTCGTCGACGTATCGTCCCCTAGCGAGGTCATCGACCGTTTTGTAGGCAAGTAGCGTGGTGTCCTGCAGCGGTCGGCAGCACTTGCGCCGGAGGACGGGATGCAGCGGCGACTCGGAGTTTGACGGCATGTGGGATGTCTGTTCTGCTATCGGCCAGTTGGCGCGATGGCGGGGTGGTCCGCATTAAAACTGACCCGATCGTCATCGCCGATAGGCCAGTGGGCCTTACGGAGCGCGGCGGGTCTGCCGGCGCAGGCCTTCACCGCACGCGGGATATGGCGCGAATCATCAGGGGCGACGATGACTGGTCCAGCCGACAAGCACAACAACTTGCTGACCGCCGACACTGGGCCGCTGCCGTTCGATGCCCTAACGGCGGATCAGAAGGAGCTCCTATCCGGCGTCTGGAACCTGTTGGTCGCCATGGCGGAAGAGGCCGGGGCTGCCAACTGTCGCCCTCGGCCGGAAGAGCCCCGTTCGCCTTGGGCGCCCGCGCCACAAGTGCAGCGAACCTACCGGACGATCCTTATCGACGGCATTCGTGGCACAGGGAAGACCGCCCTGATGCTGACGCTGCTGGCG
>CAIXGW010000227.1 GCA_903919145.1 uncultured Myxococcales bacterium | reverse complement strand
TCCGTACCCCAAACCACGTCCGTTCCGGAACCCGGAACGAACTTGGGGTTTGGGGTACTAGGATTCAGGCGGCCGCGGCAGTGGGCGGCGCAGGCGAGTTCCCCTGAGGTGCTGCGCGGCGGCACTTCGGTCGGGCGGGGCTTTCGGTTCAAATACAGAGTAAAGCTGGCGCTGATGAGGCTCGATCTCCGGCGTAGGCCGAGTGCTCAAGGCCGGAAGGTCGGGTTTGGGCGGGTGCGATAGGATTGGCGTCACGGTCGTACCGCGCGATGGCGATGAATGAATCGCGGGGATACATCGGCGACGCTGCGGATAGGAATTGCCGAATATTCGGCCGCCGCCACGCGATCCAGCCTTGCTCGGCGGCTTCAACGGTGTAGCAGGCCCGCTCGGCTTGGCCGTCAACGCGCAGTGGCGGTCGGTCGTGGGTCCGAGGCCATTCGCTCCACGCCTACCGCCAACCCAAACTTGCGTTCCGTCCACGGCGGATCTACCTTCGCTATTCGCCTAAAGCCGCCGCTAACCGCCCCCGTAGCTGCGAGCTTTGAGACATTCAATACGGTGTTGAATGTGAAAAAGCTCGTACCGATGCCCCTAGGCGTCCCGGAGATTCAATGGACACCACCGTGCAACCAGTTAAAACTAAGGATGACTACGCCGACATTCTGGCCGAACTCGGCAACCTGTCGCGCGACCTGCTGCTCATGTTTCGGCTGCAGGTAGGCCAGTTGCTGCTCGACCGCTTCTTTGGCGGCAGCGCCCACGCCTACCACGACAAGAACCCGGGCAAAGACGCTAGCTTTGGCGAGTTTGCCCGCGTGTGCCAGGCCGAGCTGAGCGAGCTGGGCGTGTCGGCACCGGTGGCTCGCCAGTGCATTCTCGCCCGGATTGCCTGGGACGGCCTGCCGCCGCAAATCCGCGAACAGCTTCGGTTTAGCCACGTGGTCGTGCTGGCAGGGGTGGGCGAGCCGAACATGCGCGCGCGGCTGGCCATTGACGCCACGGCGCAGCACTGGCAGGTGCGCGAGCTGAAAGACGCGATTGCCCGCGCTGGCGACGGCCAGTACTACGACACGGACGCCGAGACGCCTGGCACGCAGCCCCCGCCAGCCAAGCTCGCGCCCGCCAAGGGCTATCAGCGGGGTCGCCTAGTCACGCAGCTGGTCAAGGCCGGTGACGACTTGCTCGAGTGGCGGCAGGCGTGGGCGACGGTGGATGCCAGCAAGCTCCGCGGGGCGCAGCGGCAGCGGGTGGTGGGCGCGTTGGCGGCGCTCAAGGCGCATATCGAGCTGCTGGAGGCGGAGCTGGGGGCTGGCGAAGAGTAGCTTGCAGAATTGGCAGGGCTGGAGCCACACGAACTGGCTGGCCAGAGGGTCGGCCGCAAGGTGGGCCTTGGCCAGGGTAGGCGCGGCTTGCAGCCGCCGGGTCGGCGCAAGCGCATGTCGGACCAGTGGCGCATGACGACGACGCGCCGTGGTTGCACCGGCCAAGGTCACAAAGAACATCCCTCGCCGCTCTATGGCGGCCGGTCTGGGCCTAAGCCGCTCGAGCCTGTACCGAAAGCTCGCGGCTCATGACCTCGGCGTAAGCCGGGAGTAGCGGGTCCTACGGCCGCCCGCAGCCTGGCGACTGAGAGCCGGCGAATCCTGAATGTGGGACGGACGGCGTCCCGTTTCCGGGATTCGACACCGGCCACAGCGTTGGCAAGGCCCTCGCAACGGTCGCCGCGCGACGACTCGTGCTCACCCATGTGACCTTACTTACTGCGTTTACCGGAACTCCCTCGGTGTTGGCGCAGGCGTCG
>CAIXGW010000226.1 GCA_903919145.1 uncultured Myxococcales bacterium | reverse complement strand
GTAGACTGCGTCGATCCGCTGGACAGTCATAAACAATTCCGCGGCCGTTAGCGCCAGCGGTTGTTGCTGCACGTCGCCAACGCAGTCGATGGAGCCGCAGGCCGCGTGACCGTTGGCGCATGCGTCCTCGTCCGTGCCATCGCAGAGCTCGGCATCCTGGTCGTCGGTTTGGCCGTTGCAGTCGTCGTCTATGCTGTTGCCGCACACTTCTGCCGAGGCGAGGCAGAGATCCTCGTCGTCAGAGGCTTCGCGGACGAGCCGGGCGCTCAGGATGCCGGCGCGCGGGAAGCAAGCAGTGCCGATGCAGGGCGCGACCTGGAGTTCCAGGAGGTTGCTGCCGTGGCGCAGCGCTTCGGCGCGGACGGGGACGCGGAACATCGCTGACGAGCCTGAGGAATTGCCGGCGCTGGCCACGATGGTCCCGTCGGTGACGGGTAGCCATGGGCCGCTGTTCCAGCGGAGCATGGTCGGAGTGCTGGCGTCGGCGAGCTCGACCAGGGCCCACACGCCATGGCGGAGCGAGACTTCACTGCGGGTGTCGAACCAGAACTTGGCGAGTTCCGTGGGGGAGTTGTCGGAGGTGCCGACTTCGACGGGCAGGGGCTCTTCGACGGGGGCTCGCAGGAATACGACTTCCGGGGGGTCGACGCTGCAGTTTGGGGTTTCGTCTGGGCAGATGGCCTGCAAGTCGTTGGGGCCTTCGATGATGGCGTCTGTGGCGGACCAGAAGAGGGTGTGGTCGGGACTCCAGGCGCCGATCAGAGGGTTGCCGTTGAGGGTCCAGCGGATTTGGGCGGAGGGTGCGGTGGCCAGGCGCAGGCTGAGCCGGGCCCAGCCGAGGGCGTCGGGTTCCGTTGTGGAGCGGGTGATGGCTGCGGTCCAGCGGTTGGTGGTGTTGGCGACGGGGTTGGCGGCGATTGGGGGGGCCGCCGGTGTCGGAGCTCCACCAGATGCTGTGGTCGACAGCGTCGGTGAAGGCGCGGAGGGCGTTGTAATCGTTGCGGACTAGTTTAAGGGGGAGGCGGAAGACGCCAGCTCCCATCAGCAAGTCGCTCGCCTTGGGCAACCATGGCGAGCCTGGGATTGGGGGCAGGCAGGTTGCTGGGTACGTGCAGATTTCCTCTGGAATTAGATGGAGTGTCCGAAGGGCTGGTATAGCGGGCACCGCGGGCAAGTAGGGACCGTATGGCGGCTGGACCGGGAGCTTCGGCTTTTCGGGCAATCCTGGGGCAGGCAGTTCACCTCCCGCAAGCGGGGGCGCTGGAGGCAGGTTAACAGGGCCCTTTAGCCAATAGGTTCCCTGGCCGCCATCACTGCTTTGGGCGACGCCGTAATCGGCGCTGTCGCCGGTGGCAATACCAGTCAGATTCTGTATTGCCCGCACAGCGCCAAGTGTCACTGCACCAACCGGGCCCGAAAGGATGCTACATCGCGGAATCGGCCACACACTCAAGGCATCGCTGATTTTGCATACCGGCAAGCCGGCACCTGGATTTACTCCAGCCGCAAGGGCATCTAGATTCGGCGCAGCAGACTCAACAGCTTGATTCTCCAAATTGACTTGGAGAATGGCCGCAGATGTGCTCATACTATTTGCCCCTGG